>CALDCK010000183.1 GCA_937937315.1 uncultured bacterium | reverse complement strand
GCCCCGCTGGCGCCGATCGTGGGCAGATACGCGCTGGGGTCGCTGGCAACGTGGATCGCCGCCGCCGCGAGCCCACAGGCCACGTAGAAGGCGAGAAAGCGTGCGCTGCCGAGCAGATCCTCGATCTGGGCACCGAAGATCCAGAGGTAGAGGAGGTTTCCCGCCAGATGGAGCAGGTTTCCGTGCAGGAACATCGAGGTCAGGGGCGTGAGCCAGAATCCCCAGGGCGCCGCATCGGGCTGGGCGGTGGCGCGCAGGAGCTCCCGGGGGACGAGGGCCCAGCGTTCGACCCAGGCGGCGGCCTCGGGCCCGGAGGCGACGACCGCCGCGAAGACCAGCAGATTCGCGGCGACGAGACCCGGAACGGCGATGGGCCGGGAGCGGACCGGCACGTCGGTGCGAATCGGAACCACCACCCGCGCAGTATACCGAGGCGGCTACTCCCCCTTCGGGGGCCGGGGTAGACTCGGCGCGCGATGAACGACGACGCCGCCGACGTCCCCGCCCTGCTCGCGCGCAGCCTCGAATCCGGGCGCATCCACTCGGCCTATCTGCTGTCGGGCCCCGGCGAGGCACCGCGGCACACGGCTCAGCAATTCGCTCGCGGCATCGTGTGTCTGGGCGAGGGCGAGCGACCCTGCGAAGCCTGCGACGCGTGCCGGCGATCCGCGCCCCGCGAGGAGATCGAGCTCGACGGCACGGGCAAGCGCGGCCCCCTCTACCGCCACGTGGGCGATCACCCGGATCTCTTCTGGCTCGAACGCGGTCCGGACGACACGCGGGTGCGCATCGGCCAGGTGCGCGCCCTCCAGAACGCACTGCGCCTGCGGACGAGCGAGGGCGGCCGTCGCGCGGCCGTGATCGCCGGCGCCGAGTGGCTCAACCAGGAGGCCCAGAACGCACTGCTCCGACTGCTCGAAGAGCCGCCCCCGGACACCACCCTGGTCCTCGTCGCCACCAGCTCGGCCGGCCTGCTCGTGACCGTGCGCTCCCGCTGCCAACGGGTCGTGTTCCGCAGCGGATCAGACGAAACGACGTCCGATCCCGAGAGCGCCGAGACGATCGCCCGGCTCGAGTCGATCGGCGCGGCGTCGGTGCCGGATCTCCTCGACTGGGCCGAGGAGTACCGCGGTCAACGCGCCGCCGCGGCCGCCGGCGTCGAGACCCTCCTGGCCACGGCCTCCGCCTACCTGCACCGCCGGATCGCCGAGCGCGTGGGCGGGGCCGACCCGAACGTCGAGGCCGAGCTCGCGGCCCACCGCGAGCTGGCGAGCTGCCGCAAGTCCCTCGTCCAGCGCAACGCCAACCCCCAGATGGTGGCCGAGCGCGCGCTCCTGGCCCTCCAGTCCGGTGTGCAGAGCTCCGGCCCGTGACGACCCCCGGGCCGTGGTTCGACAGCCACTGCCATGTCACCGCGGACGCCTTCGCCGAGGACCGCGCTGCGGTGATCGAGCGCGCCACCGCTGCCGGCGTGCAGGGCTTCGTCGCGATCGGCTCGGGCTACGGAGTGAAGGCGAATCGACGCGCGGTGGAGCTGGCCGCGACGGACCCCCGGGTGGTCGCGACCGTCGGCGTCCATCCCCACGAGGCGAAGGACCTCGACGACGCCGGGCGCGAGCTCCTCGAGGCCTGCCTCGACGCCCCGGAGGTGGTGGGCGTGGGCGAGTGCGGACTCGACTACCACTACATGAACTCGTCACGAGACGTACAGCGCGAGGTGTTCGCCGAGCAGGTGTCCACGGCGCGGCGCCGGAGGCTCCCTGTTTCGATCCACGTGCGCGGCGACGAGCCCGACGCCTTCGGCGAGATGCTCGACATCTGGAACGCCGAGGGCCGCGGCGAGATCGAGGGCGTCCTGCACTGCTACACGGGCTCCCTCGACTTCGCCCGCCGAGCCCTGAACTGCGACTTCTACGTCTCCTTCTCGGGCATCCTCACCTTCAAGCGCGATCGCGGGCTGCGCGGCGTCGCTGCGGCGCTTCCCCTCGAGCGGCTGATGGTCGAGACCGACGCGCCCCTGCTCGCACCCGAGGGACACCGGGGCCGTCGCAACGAGCCCATGCGGGTGCCGGTCGTCGGCGAGACCCTGGCCCGGGTGAAGGAGCGCCCCGTGGAGGAGGTCGCGAGGATCACCACCCACAATGCGAAGACGCTCTTCCGGATCGGAGACGCGGATGTCTGAAACCGCCGCCGTTCGAGACCTGGCGGTGCACCTGGCGCGCACCGCTGGCGGAATCCAGCGCGATCGCTACGAGACCGAGTTCCGGGTGCGGACGAAGACGGCCTCGATCGACCTCGTCACCGAGGTCGACCACGCCTGCGAGGCGCTGATCGTCGAGGCCCTGAACGCGGAACGTCCCGACGACGCCATCCTGGCCGAGGAAGGCGGCGGCGAGGACCTGGACTCGGCCGAATGGCGCTGGGTGATCGACCCCCTCGACGGCACGATGAACTACGCCCACGGCTACCCGCGCTTCTGCGTCTCGATCGGCGTCCAGCACGCCGGCCGACCGGAGGTAGGCGTCGTCTACGACCCGCTCCTCGACGAGCTCTTCTGCGCGACGCGCGGCGAAGGCGCCAGCCTGAACGGCCGGGAGATCCGGGTCTCGCGCGAGCGGGAGATCGGCCGGGCGCTGCTGGCCACCGGCTTCGCCTACGATGTGCATCGCAGCCCCGACGACAACGTCGACCACTTCGCGCACTTCGTGAAACGCGCCCGGGGCCTGCGCCGGGACGGCAGCGCCGCCCTCGACCTCTGCTACGTGGCCGCGGGGCGCCTGGACGGCTACTGGGAGCTCAAGCTCCACGCCTGGGACGTGGCGGCGGGCAACCTGATCGTCGAGGAAGCCGGCGGCCGCACCAGCGACTTCCGGGGGGGTCCCGCGAACGGTGATGGACTCCAGACCGTCGCGAGCAACGGCCACCTCCACGACGCCATGATCGAGGTGCTCCAGCGCTGAGGCAGTGGGGTCACTCGGGGAGCCGGCGGTGCACGAGCTTCACCCGACGACGCAATGCCGCGATGCGCAGCTGCTCCTCGGGGGGCTCCGGGCTCACCATCACCAGGGTGAGACCCGGCAGCGGTCCGCTTCCCGCCGCCTCGAGGGCGTCCAGGACCATCCGGTCGTTGAGCTGGGGGAACGGTCCGCCGATCACGATTCCCACCCGTCGCTGGGATCCCTTCGCGAAGCGGCGGCCGAGGGCCCGGGCGCGCGTCGAGGGCCCGTCGGCTCGGGACTCGGCGACGTGGGACCAGGCGTCCATCGAGCTGCCGGCATTCAGCACGACGAGGCGGGGTGAAGGCCCGAGCCCCTGCACGTCCGCCGAGAGCCGTCGCAGGTCCGACTCCACATCGGCATCGGTGGGGGGTGTGGCGCAGGCGAGCGCCGCCGCGGTCAGGACGATCACGATCCCGGAGCGCACCACCGCCATCGAACCTCCTCGATGACAGCGATATCGGGCCCCTCCGGCGAGGACTTGACCCGCGCTGGAATCAGGGCGACTCCTGGCTCGGCGTCAGGAACTCCCCGTTCTCTTCGAGGGGCGCCTCTCCGGCTTCCTCCGCCTTCTCGGGCTCGCGGACGAACCGATTGCGGAAGGCGTCGAGGCTCACGGGCAGGTGCTCGGCCAGGTCGTAGTCGAGGCGGTAGATCACCGGATCGCCCACGGCGCGCGCGATGATCCACTCCGAGTCCTCGACTCTCCCGATCTGGATCTCAGCGAGCCGGGGGCGCGCAGTTGGATCCGCCGGCACGTCGCCCCCCTCGCCCTCTTCCTCCGCCGCGTCCTCGTCTTCCGGCGCGGCGCCGAAGACGGTGATGATCGCATTCGGCGGAGACAGGCCCAGACCTTCCAGCTCGGAATCACCCACCGACTCGGCCACGATGCCGCTGGCCTTGAGGTCCGAGAGCTCGGCTACGAGGGTCGCCACCTTCCCCGGTGCGACGTGCTCCGAGCTCGAGCCCCAACCGTCGGCGCCGCGCTCCGTCATGACCGCCACCGGGTCTCCCGATGCGGGCTGGAAGAAGAAGTCCACTTGCTGCGCATCGGCGGAGGAGAACTTCGAGAGGGTGCGATAGCGATAGGCGACGGAGTCCCTCGGGAAGTCGTCGAGCCGATCGGCGGAAATCGTGTAGAGCGACGGTTGGGCCGCGCGCAGGAGCCGCGCGTCCCCCTCGTGGACGCCTCCGATCGCCAGGCGCGTCGTCGAGACCTCGCCCTCGGGCGACGCTGCACTCGTGAGCACGATCTCGAAGGCCGGAGGCGACAGGCCGGCGGCCTCGTCGTCCGGCGGATCGTCGACGAAGCCGTCGGCGCGCAGGAAGGACAAGAGCGAGAGCAGCTGGTCGACGGTCTCGTCATCGGCGCGTGTCGCGAGGGGCGAGACCACGCGCCAGCGATACAACGGGGACGCCCCGGCCGCCTCGCCCTCCTCCGCCTCGGGCGCCCCAGCACTGCGCTCGAGGGTCACGGACCCACCGGGCCAGCTCGCCTCGATCCGCACGATGCCGTCGCGATCGAAGTCGAGGATGCGCCGCTCGCGGAGATCGTCGAGGGCCTTCTCGAAGCTCTGCAATCGGAAGGTCGGGACGGTGAAGATCTCGTCGCGCCCCTCGACGAGTGCGTAGGAGTTGGCGCCGATCGGGGTGCTGCGACCGATGCGAAGCGCCCGCTCCTCCGAGCCCGCCTGGAAGCGCACGATTCGCGTCCCTTCGCCCAATCCGTACTCTTCCGGTGGCTGTGGCTCCTCGAGCTCGGCCTCACTCACGAGATCGACGAGGTTCGAAGCCAGACCATCGGCGGCGAAGCTGTCGGCGGGAAACGTCAGCGGTGCCGTCAGGCTCCAGCCCAGCTCGCCACGCTCTAGGCGCACCGCGACGCCGTCGGTCGTGTCGAAGGCGATCGCGTCGATCGTCCCCTCCTCGACGTCCGGGAACAGGCGCTTCGCCTGCTCCTCGGCCTCGAGCCGCTCCTGCTCCCCGCCGATCTCGTAGAAGTAGACGAAGGCCCCCAGTGCGGCGGCGATCACCAGCAGGATCCCGGTCGAGCGCGGGCTCACGGCGGCTACCCCGCGGTATTCCGACGCGACCACCAGGTGAACACGCCGAGCACGGCGATGACCTGGGGCAGGACGAAGAGCGACAACGTCCGGATCGAGCGGAACTGCGCCGCGGTAAGCTCGAAGCGCGACGCACGCGACTGATTCGGCCGCACGGCGATGGCCTCGATGTCGCCCATGAGCCAGTTCACGGCATTCACGAAGAGGTCGCGGTTGCTGTACGCGTCGACGTACTCGTTGGAGGCGAAGTCCGAGTCTCCGAAGACCACGAGGCGCGGCTCGCGGGCCTCCTCCGCCGAGTCACCCGCCTCGGCGTCGTCACCCGGGGCCACCCGAGGCCGCCCGGCCACCCCCACCGCGACCGGCCCGCGCCGATCATCGGGGTCGAGGGAGACCTCCCCCTCTCCGTCGAGCCGAGCCAGGTCGCGCTCGGCCCAGGACGCATCGCCGGTGAGAGCAATTTCGGAGAACCCCTCCTGCCCGCCGACGCTGCGCACCTCGTGGAAGAGGGTCGGCTCGCGCAGATCCTTCGTGATGTCGTGCTGCGGGTCGTAGCTGGCCGCGAAGGGCGACATGGCCCGGCCGAAGAGAGCGAGAGTACGGTCGACGATGACGTCGTCGCCGAGAGCGACGCCCCACGCGGCGAGATCCTCCACGATGCTCGTGCGAATCCGCGGATCCACCATCGCCAGGACCGCCCCACCCCCGGCGAGATAGCGATCGAGGGCCCCGGTCTCCTCCTCGAGGAGGGAGCGCCGCGGCCCCGCGATGACGATCACGTCGGCGTCCTCGGGCACTTCGCCCTTCGCCGCCAGGAGGAGCGTCTCGACGCGGTAGTTCTCGTTGCGAAGGGCGTCGGCTGCGAAGGCATAGCCCGTGCGCTCGGAGCCCGCGTCTCCGGCGATCGCCCGCTCGCCGTGTCCCTCGAGGAAGTAGACGACCTTCTCTCCCGTGCGGCTGAGCTTGACGATCGCGTTCGTAACCGCCTGTTCGGAGATCTCGGTCAGCTCCACGGAGTCGCCGCCCAGGGCGATGCGCACCAGCCCGCGCCCCTCGCCGAGCGCCTCCGCCGTGATGCCGTACTGGTCGAGCAGCCCGGGCCGGACATTGGGATCGGCGTAGTCCACGACGAACCGGTCGCTCACGTGGGCGTAGCGGTCGAGCAGCGCCCGGATCGGCGCCTCGTCGAGCTTGTTCACGAGCACGAGCACCTCGACGTCGCTCTCGAGCCCCGCCAGTGTCTTCTGAGACTGATCCGAGAGGGTGTGCACTTTCTGCTCGGTCCAGTCGAACTGCTGCGCGTAGCGCGTGGACAGGAAGCCGAGCATGCCCAGGATCGAGATGCCCAGAACCGTGGACAGAAGCGCGCTGGTACCGTACTTGCCGGCGCGGCGCGTCTCCCCCGAAGACATCCGCTCGCGCAGCGCGTCGACGTTGAGCATCGCCGCGGAGACGAGCAGGATCACGCCGAGGGCGAGGTTGCCCCCGATCCAGCCGAAATCCCCCGCGCTGGCGACACCGGCCCCGCCGCTGAAGATCAGCACGACGAAGTTGAGCATGGCGAAGACCACGCCAACCAGGCCGAGCGCTGCGAGCAGTGAAGGAAGTCCCGTCATTCTCAGAGCTCCCCCGATCAGCGCCAGCGCACCGACTCGACCGCTGCCTTCGTGAGCAGCAGGAACGAGCCGATGATCACCGCGAAGTAGACCATGTCCGAAGTGTCGACGAGGCCGCGCATGAGACCCTGGAAGTGGTCCCCGGTCGAGAGCCAGCGAAGAGCGGCGCCGAGCTGCGGGGCGTCTCCGGCCACACCCAGGTCGGCGATGGCCGGCAGCAGCAGCAGGAAGAGCAGCAGAACGAAGGTGATCAGGAAGCCCACGACCTGGCTGCGCGTGATCGACGACGCGAAGCACCCGATCGCAACGTAGGTCCAGCAGACCAGCAACACCCCGAGCAGTCCCGATGCGGTCTTGCCGACCTCCGGGTCCCCGTAGGCGAAGAGGATCCCCGGAAACACGGCCACCAGTCCCACCAGGATCGTCACGAAGAGGGCGCCAGCCGTGAACTTCCCGAGCACGATGTCCCAGATGGTGAGCGGACTCGTTAGCAGGAGCTCCTGGGTGCCGTTCGACTTCTCGGAGGAGAAGAGGCCCATCGTCACTCCCGGCACCAGGAAGAGGAGCACCACCGACATCGAGTCGAAGAAGTAGCCGATCAAGTGGTCGTTCAGGTTGAGCGTCGCCAGCATGTCCGTGGCCTGGAACTGGCGCAGCTGCATCACGCGGGAGTTGAATGCGGCCACCCCGAGCACGAAGAAGAGCCCCGCGAGCACGGAGAAGAGGCTCATTACGACGTACGCCACGGGTGAAACGAAGAGCGACCGCAGCTCGCGCGCCGCGATTGTCGAAATGTGCCTCACGATGCCCCTCCTCCGCCGGCGGCGGAATCCGCGGCAACGGTGTCGCGCGCCGTCTCCTGTGCGAAGAGCCCCTCGAGGGTCTTGCCGTCGCGGGTCAGCTCGTCGATGGAGGCGTCGACGGTCTTGCGTCCCTCGTTGATCAGGATCACGCGGCGACAGATCGCCTCGACCTCCGCCAGGATGTGCGACGAGAGGATGATCGTGTGTCGATCGTCCCCCTCTCCCGCCGCGAGCTCGGCGATGAGGCCGCGGATCTCGCCGATCTGGATCGGATCGAGACCGACCGTCGGCTCGTCGAGGATGAGGACGGGCGGGGAATGGACGATCGCCTGGGCGAGACCGACGCGTTGCCGGAATCCCTTCGAGAGTGTGCCGATCACGCGCGAGCGGACGTCGGCGAGGGCGCAGCGCTCGAGCGCCCGATCGACCGCCTCGGCGCGGGCGCGGCGAGGCACGTCCTTGATGCGGGCCACGAACGTGACGTACGAGGACACGGTCATCTCGGGATAGAGCGGCGGCGTCTCCGGCAGGTACCCGATGGCGCGACGTGCGGCCAGCGCATCGTCGAAGATGTCGTGCCCCGCGATCTCGGCCGACCCATCCGTCGGGGGCAGGAAGCCCGTGAGCATCCGCATGGTCGTGGTCTTCCCGGCGCCGTTCGGGCCGAGGAAGCCGACGACCTCGCCGCGATCCACGGAGAACGAGACTCCATCGACCGCGACCACCTCGCCGTATCGTTTGGACAGGTCGCGCGCTTCGATCATGCGCCGTCTCCTTCGCTCAACGGTTCTCTCCGCACTGGCCCCGCCTCCGCGCAGCTTCCCCGCCGGAACCGGTGTGCACCCCGCCTCAGGTCGGCGCGCCCATCCTCGCGACCGCGAGATCGCAACCTCTCGAAGCGGCGCGGCAACTTCGCGACGGGAGTCAGCACGGTTCCGAGGATCACTGGAGCGCGCGCGACGAGCAGCCGAAGGTGGCACCCCTGCACGGCGGGAGCGGAATATCCGTCAGCGGTGGGCCCGCGTCAATGCCATGGAAGTCCCCGGAATCACAGCTCCCGAGGCGCCCCCGGCCGGGGCGCGATACCCTCGATGACATGGCATCCCCTGGAAACCGCAGGGCCCGACGAGCCGGCGCCACCGCCCGGATGATCCGCTGGTGCGCGGGGCCGATCCCGTCTGCACTCCTCGCCCTGGGGCTGCTCACAGCGCCGGCCGCCGCGGAGCCCGCCACGCCGGAACGAAACCCGGCAGCCCAGCCGGGGGCCTTCTGTCCGCCGGGCGGCTGTCGCCCGGCGCCCGCTGCGCGCGGGTCGAATGCCGCCTTCGGAGCCGCGGTGATCGCCACCCTCTGGATGGCGCGCCGCCGGGAGCACGAGGGACGCTGAGTCCGAGATCCCAGCCCGCTTCCACCTCCCCTGTGGACGATCGGACGACCTGGCGCGCGGGGCACGCCGAGCATCGGGAGGCTCTCGGACCGCTGGTCCGGGCCCTGGTTCTCGGCGAGTCCCACGAAGCTCTCGAGATCCTGCGCGAGAAGGCCGGCCGGCGTCGCATCGCCCGGGGCCGCCTGGCCACCGGCGCGGGGTGCTTCCTCAAGCACTACCCACCCGGTCAGAGCCACCACAGAGTCCGGGATGCGCTGAAGCAGTGGATCGACCTCACGCCGGCGGCTCGGGAGTTCGCCGCGCTGCGACGCCTCCACGCTGCCGGGATCGGGGTCCCCGAGCCCCTCGCCTACTACCGATTCCCGAACGGGGAGCGCGTGCTCGTCACCCGGCTGCTGGAGGGCGAGCCCCTGCGGCGAGCGATCGACCGACCGCCCACCGAGCGACGCCACCTGCTCGAGGCCGTGGGTCGCCTCGTCGCTCGCCTGCACGCGGCGGGCTTCGTCCACCGGGACCTGCACCGGGGCAACGTGTGGGTGACCCCGGATGGACCCGTGCTGCTCGACTGCCCCGCGGTGCTGCCGCTGCGACTGCGCTGGCTCCGCCGCCAGGACCTCGGGAAGCTCGACGCCTCGCTCGCGCGCTGGCTCTCCCTCGCGGACCGGGTCCGACTGCGCGCAGCGGCATTGGCCGTGGTGCGCCCCTTCTCGCCGGACGCGCGCAGGAAGATCCGCGCCCTCGGCGACGCCTCCGACGAGCGCCGCCGAACCCACCTGCGGAGCCGAACCCGGCGGGCCCTGCGGCCGGGCCGGCTCTACGCGCGCCTCCTCAGCGCCGCCGGACGCGGGATGCGGCTTCGGACCGTGGACGAGGCGATCCTTCGGACCGCGATCGACGGACGCGAAGACGCCGGCGCATCCCTGGGCGTGATGCGCTTTCCGGGCCGAGCCCTGCCGACCTGGGGCCCCGGCAGCTCGCCCGCGCGCCGCATGTGGCTCGCGGGCCAGGGGCTGCGAGCGCGCGGCATCGGCGCCCCACCGGTGCTGGCGTTCGTCGAGGAGCGACGACTCGGGCGGGTCGCGCGATCGGCGGTCGTGCTGGAAGCGAGGGACACGGCGAACCCGGCTGCACTCGGCGGCCCGGCTCCGTGGCTAGGTGCGATCGTGACGCTTGGCGCCGCGCTGCGCGCCAGCGGGGTCGCCCACGAGCGACTCTCGGAGGCAGCGCTCTGCTGCGCCGGCGAGGGAGAGCTCGGCCTCACCGAGCTCGACGCCGTTCGCTTCCCGCGGCGACTCGGCGCCCGGGAACGGGAGCGAATCGACGAATTCGTCGCGCGCCAGATCGAAGCATCGGGCGCGAGCGCCTTCGAGCAGGAGAAGGCCATCGCGCGCTACGCGGCGCGAACCGTCTTCCTCCCGGGCGGGAGGACACGCATCACCCGGCCGAGATCGTGACCCAGCGGAAGTAGCTCGACGATCCGGCGATATGGCCGCCGGAGCCCAGCTCGTAGTGCAGGGACCGTGGACCGCGGGACCCGGCGACGATCTCCTTGAACGCGTCGATCTTCGATTCCGGGTCGTCGGGATTCAGACCGTGAAAGACGATCTCGACCCGACTCTTCGTCTCCAGCACATTCAGGACCAGGGTGGCGAGGGAGAAGAGCTTGCCGATGCCCTCGATCGCTTCGACGGCGAAGCAGGGAACCTCGACCGCGGCCAGCTCGAAGCCGTACTCGATTCGCATCGAACCCTCCTCTTCCGTGGCCCGTTCCTCGAAGGCGCCGCAGGGTGCCGCCCACGCAGGGGGGTGTCAAGTCGTCTCGGAATCCGCCGCGCCATCGTCGGCGCCGCACTCGTCGAGGCGCGCGACGAGCTCCTCGCGGCTCAGCACGCCCTTCTCGACCAGCAGCTGCGCGAGGGCCCGCAACACGCGCTCGTTGAACGACGCGTTGGGCACGTTCGGCTCTTCCAGCCCGAGGGGCGGAAGCGGTGGCAGGGGAGCGGACCGGGGAGCGGTGCCCTGGGCACTCACGCGCAGCAGGTCCGGCTGACACAGACCGTTGTCCCACTCGTCTCGGGGCATCGGCATCGCGCCCAGGGCGAAATGCCGCTCGATCGCCTCGTCGAGCTCACTCGGCGCTGCGATCACGGTCCTGACCGCGAGGCGCACGCGCCGGGACGCCTCCTCGACGGTCCACCTATCCGACGGATCCTCCATGGCGACGATCAGCGTGCGATTCTCTCGCTCGTCGATCAACACCGGAAGACAGCGGTGCTTCTCGATGAACTCCCGGGGCAGGAGCGCGAGCAGCTCGGAGCGGATGCGCTTGCGGCGGAGCCAAACGACGGACACCGAGAGCTGTCGCGCCACGGTGCGCACCAGCGTCTCTTCGTCCACGAGGTCGAGGTCGAGCAGGATGTTTCCGAGACGCCGGCCGGTGTCCCGATGCTCGGCGAGCGCTCGCGCGAGCTGCGCCTCGTCGATCACTCCCGCACTGGTGAGGAGCTCTCCGAGCCTCGGTCGATTCACGCAGTCGCGCCCCCGGCGATGGTCCCTCGATGCCCATCGGCCTCTCCGGGGGTCGACCTTACTGGCGCCCTTCCCAGCCCGGGGTTATCCATGCGCCGTGGCCGATCTACCGGGCATTGAACGCGATCGCGTCGAGCCCTTCCTGCGGGGGGTGCTGCCGCTCGGCGATGAGGCGCTCGAGTTCGAGCTCGTGGGCGGAGGCCGCTCGAACCTCACCTATCGCGTCCGCGCCGGCGCCAGGAGCTGGGCGCTGCGTCGGCCACCCCTGGGGCACGTGATCGCCACGGCCCATGACATGACCCGCGAGTTCCGGGTCCTGTCGGCTCTGGCGGATACCGACGTCCCGGTGCCGCGTCCCGTGGCGCTCTGCGAGGATCCGGCGGTGAACGGCGCGCCGTTCTACGTCATGGAGTTCTGCGACGGCGTCGTCCTCCAGGACGAAGCGCCCGAGGGCTTCGCGCGCACGGCGCCCGAAGGCCGAGCGGTCAGCCAGGCCCTGGTGGACACCCTGGTCACCCTTCACGGCATCGATCCCGCTGCGGTGGGCCTCGCGGACTTCGGCCGGCCCGCGGGCTATCTCGAGCGCCAGGTCCGGCGCTGGGCGAAGCAGTGGGAGGCGAACAGCGTCGGCGAGCTGCCGGAGATCGAAGCGCTACTGGAGCGACTCGCACGCGCCCTGCCCACGACCTCGGATGGGACCATCGTTCACGGCGACTACCGGCTCGGCAACATGGCCCTCGACCCTACGGACCCGGGACGGGTCGTCGCGGTCTTCGACTGGGAGATGGCGACGCTGGGGGACCCCCTCGCCGACCTCGGCTACACGCTGATCTACTGGGCCGAGGCCGGCGACGACCTGGGCGGCGAGGCCATGAGTGCGACGACGATCACCACCGGGCCCGGCTTCTTCACCCGGGACGAGATCGTGGCGGCCTACGCGGCGGGCAGCGGCCGCGACGTGAGCGCGATCGACTTCTACCAGGTCCTGGCGCTCACGAAGCTCGCGATCATCAGCGAGGGCATCTACAAGCGCTTCCAGTTGGGAAAGACCATCGGCGCGGGTTCACAGGACACCTCCCGCGCGACCCGGGCCCTGGCGCTTCGCGCCCTGGAGATCGCCGAAGGATCCGACGACCCCCGCCTCGCGCGCTGAGCCCGGCGCGGCTCAGACCGGGGCGTGGACGCGGATCACCTGGACCGTGACGTTGTCCGGCGCCCCCTGGCCGATGGCGGCCTCGACCAGGGCGCGGCTCGCGTCCTCGGCGCTGTCGTCGGCGAGCAGTGCAGCGATGGCGGCGTCGTCCACGACCCCCGAGAGGCCGTCGGAGCAGAGCAGAAAGACGTCGCCCACGGAGACGTCGACCGCATCGACGTCGACGTCGACGTCCGGAGCCGTCCCCAACGAACGCAGCACTTCGTTGCGGCGGGGGTGGACGGCGGCCTGAGCCGAGGTGAGCACGCCGAGACGCACCATCTCGGCGACGACGGAGTGATCACGGGTGAGCTGGTCCAGCGCGCCATCGCGCAGCCGGTAGGCCCGACTGTCTCCCACGTTCGCGACCCAACAGCCGCCGCTCCCGATCAACAGGACCACACCGGTCGTGCCCATTCCCCTCAGGCTCGGGTCGCGCTGCGACTCGTCGTGGATGCTGCGGTTCGCAGCCTCCAGGGCCTCGCGAAGCGCCCGCGGAGGGTCGCGTGGAATCGTGCCGAGAGCGGCCTCCACCGCCTCGACGGCGAGTCGGCTCGCGGTCGCACCACCGGCGTGTCCCCCCATGCCGTCGGCCACCACGAACAGCCGGCCCCCGACGAGGGATTTCTCCCCGAAGGCGTCCTCGTTGCGCTCGCGCACGAGTCCGACGTCCGTGAGGGACGCGGCCTCGATCAGGACCGACGGGCCCGGGCTCATACGGGCCCCTCCGCGACGTCCGCTCCGCTGAGGAAGCAGCGACTCGATCCGTCGTCCAGGGCGACGACGGGCGGCGACTCCCGCCTGCAGCGATCGAAGACCACGGGGCAGCGGGTGTGGAAGTGGCAGCCCGCAGGCGGATGCGCCGGCGACGGCACGTCCCCGATGACGGTCGCCGCGGCGCTACGCCGCTCGGGATCCACCGACGGCACGGCCGCCAGGAGTCCCTTCGTGTAGGGGTGCTCCGGCGCGGTGAAGATGCGCTCCGTATCGCCGGTCTCCACGATCTGCCCGAGGTACATCACCGACACCCGATCCGCGAGGTAGCGCACGACGCCGAGGTCGTGGGTGATGAAGAGATAGCCGAGATCCAGCTCCTCTTGGAGATCGCGCAGCAGGTTCAGGATCTGGGCCTGGATCGACACGTCGAGGGCCGAGGTCGCCTCGTCGCAGACGATGAGCTTCGGCTCGACCGACAGGGCGCGGGCGATGCAGATGCGCTGGCGCTGCCCCCCGGAGAACTCGTGGGGGTAGCGCGACATCTGACGCGGATCGAGCTGCACCCGTTCGAGGAGGTGGGCCACGCGATCGGTCCGCTCGGCCTGGGAGGTGCCGATCCCGAAGGCCTCCATGCCCTCGGCGATGGCGTCGCGCACCCGCATTCGCGGATCCAGGGAGGCCATCGGATCCTGAAACACGATCTGCACGTCGCGACGGTAGGGCTGGAGCTGGGACTTCGGAAGCGCCGCCAGATCGACGCCGTCGAACCAGATCCGTCCCTCCCGGGGCTCCTCGAGCCGCAGGATCGAGCGCCCGACGGTGGTCTTGCCGCAGCCCGACTCGCCGACCAGGGCGAGCGTCTGGCCCGCCGCGACCTCCAGGTCGACGCCGTCTACGGCGCGCACCCAGCCGGCGACGCGCTGGAACAACCCCTCGCGGATCGGAAACCAGGTGCGCAGGCCCTCCACCCGAAGCAGGGTCATGAGCCGGCCTCCCGCGCCGCGACGTGACAAAATCCCCTGTGGTCCGGGGCAAAGGCGAAGGGGCCGGGCGACTCGCTCCGGCAGCGGTCCTCGACCACCGGGCAGCGCGTGGAGAAGCGGCAGCCGGCGGGCCATTCCGAGGCGGCGGGAACCACCCCCTCGATCTCGGCGAGTCGCTCGCCGGCGCGCGCCAGGGACGGGATCGAGCGCAGGAGCCCCTGGGTGTAGGGATGGCGGGGCGCCGACAGGAGGGTCTTCCGCGTGGCCTCCTCGACGATGCGACCGGCGTACATCACCGCGATGCGATCCGAGAGCTCGTTCACGACGCCCAGGTCGTGGGTGATGAGCAGGATCGCCGTGCCGAGCTCCCTCTGGAGCTCGCGCATGAGCTCCAGGATCTGCGCCTGGATGGTGACGTCGAGGGCCGTCGTCGGCTCGTCGGCGATGAGCAGCCGCGGCCGCAGGGAGAGCGCCATCGCGATCATCACCCGCTGCTTCAAGCCCCCCGAGAGCTCGTGGGGATACGCGTCGAGGCGGGCGGATGGATCCGGAATTCCGACCCGCTCGAAGAGCTCCGCAGTGCGCCGCCGCGCATCCCCGACCGAAACCCGCTCGTGCAGCCGGATCGCCTCGACGACCTGGGACCCGACGGTCTGAACGGGATTGAGGCTCGTCATCGGCTCCTGGAAGATCATCGCCACGTCCGAGCCGCGTACGCTGCGCATCTCCGTGACCGGCAGGGAGAGCACGTCCCTCCCGCACAGCCGGATCGACCCCGGGCCGATACGGCCCGGCTTCGGCACCAGCCGCATGATCGAGAAGGCAGTCATGGACTTCCCGCAGCCCGACTCGCCCACCAGCGCCAGGACCTCCCCCTCCTCCAGCGCCAGGTCGACGCCATCGACGACGGTCAGGCGACCGCCGTCTCCGCCGGGAAAGGAGGTGACGAGCCCCTCGACGGTGAGCACGGGCTCGCTCACGGATCCGCCCGCAGCGTGCGCGGGTCCAGTACGTCGCGCACCGCATCCCCGAGTAGATTCACCGCGAGGATCAGACCGAAGAGTGCGGCGGAGGCGGCGCTCAGGTTCCACCAGACGATGGGATCGCGGGCGAGCTCGTCGCGGGCCTGATCGATCATCTGCCCCCAGCTCCCGTCGATCCCGATCCCGAGCCAGGCCAGGATCGCCTCGGACAACACGAGCCCCGAGAAGAGCAGCACGAAGGTGATGACCACGAGGTGCATCAGGTTCGGCAGGACGTGCCGGAGGATGATGCGCCCCTCCGAGACACCGAGCGCCCGCGCCGCCTGGACGTAGTCGAGCTCGCGCAGCTTGAAGGTCTCGCCTCGCACGACCCGGCAGAACCCAACCCAGCTCGTCACGCCCATCGCGATGCAGACCTGAACAGGCCCCTCTCCCCTGGCCATGATCAGCGCAATCAGCAGGAGCAGGCTCGGAATCGAGGCGAGGGTCGACATGACGAAGAAGACGGCGTCGTCGATGCGGCCCCCGAAATAGCCCGCGCTGATCCCGAAGAAGAGCGCGAGGG
>CALDCK010000182.1 GCA_937937315.1 uncultured bacterium | reverse complement strand
CACCCGGATCCGGCACCCCTCCTCCCGCTCCTGCACTCGAAGGCCTAAGCTGCCGATGAGGGGTCCATGGGACGCTGGACGGACGACGCCCCGCGCAGGCTGGCGCGAGGTCTGACACGGCTCTTCTACCACTCCGTCGAGGTGCGGGGCGCGGAGCACGTCCCCACCGAGGGCCCGGTCGTCTTCGTCGCGAACCACGGCAACAGCCTGGTGGATCCGCTGCTGCTGGTCGCCCTGCTGCCGCGCCAGACGCGCTTCCTGGCCAAGAGCACGCTGTGGAAGAACCCGGCGGTGCTGCCCTTCGTCCGCTGGTTCGAGGCGATCCCCGTCTACCGCCAGCAGGACGGCAGCGACATGTCGCGCAACCAGGACACCTTCTCGCGCTGCTACGAGGAGCTGGCCCGGGGCGCCGCGGTGGGGCTCTTCCCGGAAGGCATCAGCCACGATCAGCCCGAGCTTCAGCCCCTGAAGACCGGTGCCGCGCGCATCGCACTGGGTGCCGAGGCCGACCACGGGCCCCTCGGCGTCCGCATCGTGCCGGTGGGACTGACCTTCGAGGAGAAGGGACGCTTCCGCTCCCGAGCCCTGCTGGTGGTGGGCGAGGCCATCGACCCGACGCCGGAGCTGGCCATCGCGGCCGACGACTCCCGCGAGGCATCGCGCGCCCTCACCGCGCGCATCGAAGCGGGGCTCCGCAGCGTCACCCTCAACTACCCGAGCTGGGAGATGTCGAGCCTCGTCGAGCGCGCCGCGGACGTGTACGCCGAGGGAGAGCGCAGCCTGCCGGGCCGTCCGGAGCTGGCCCAGCGCTTCTCGCTGCGCAGGGACTTCGGTGAGGGCTACGCCGCCGCCCGGACGAAGCACCCGGAGCGGGTGGAGCAGATCGAGCGACTGGCCCACCGCTACGACGGGATGCTGCGCGCTCTCGCGTTGCGCGACGATCAGGTCACGGCCCGCTACCCGTGGAGGCGCGCCACCGCCTACGTCGGCGACCGGATGGCGGTGCTGCTCCTGGGCCTGCCGATCGCCATCGTGGGCACGCTGCTCAACTACCTGCCCTACCGCCTGCCCGGCTGGGTGGGCGCGCTCGTACAACGCACCGGCGACCTTCCGGCCACGTACAAGATCCTGACGGGCATGCTGGCCGCGCCGGTCACCTGGGCCCTCGAGGCCTGGCTCGCCGCGAGTCTCTGGGGCTTCTGGGCGGGGGTCGTCACCGCCGTCGCGGCGCCGGTCACCGGTTGGTTCGCCCTGCTCTTTCACGAGCGCAACGGCTCGATGTGGCGCGAGATCCTCGCCTATCTGACGCTGCGCTGGCGACCGGAACGCGCCGCCGAGCTTCGCGGCCTGCGCGCCGAGATCCGGCGGGAGGTCGCGGCGCTGGTAGACGAAGTCGGCGCCGACCCGGGCTGAGCGCGCCGATCAGGCGCCACTCCCTTCCGCCACCTCGAAGGCCAGGGAGACCCGGAATCCACCCCCGTCGGCGTTCGCGCCCGCCACGGCCGCGCCCATGCGCTCCGCCAGATCCTTCACCAGAGCGAGGCCGATGCCGGTGCCCTTCGCCGAGCGGGTCAGCTCGTCCTCGCCGCGGTAGAAGGGCTCGAAGATGCGGGAGAGCTGACGCCCGGAGACGCCCGGTCCGAAGTCGCGCACCGACAGCTCGACGCCACCGTCACGGCGTCGGGCCTCGAGCACGACGCAGCGCCGCTTCGCCGCGCTGGCGTACTTCATGGCGTTGTCGACGAGATTGAAGAGCACCTGCAGCAGGGCGTCGCGGTCGAAGCGCACCGACGGAAGATCCGGCTCCACCGCCACCTCCATTGCGAAGCCCTCGCGCTCGGCGTGAGCGCGCAGCTTCCGGACCGCCTCCTCCAGGACCGGCCCCACCGGCCCGACGCTGCAACGCATCTCGCGACGGCCGTGCTCGAGTCGCGAGAACTCGAGCACGTTGTCGATGAGACGCGACAGCCGCTCGGACTCGTCGGAGATCGTGGAGAAGTACTCCGCGCGCTTCTGCTCGCTGGGGACCAGGCCGTCGCGCAGCATCTCTCCGTACATGCGGATGGCGGTGAGCGGCGTCTTGAGCTCGTGGGTGACGGCGGCAACGAAGTTGCCGCGCCGCTCCGCAAACTCCACCACGACCGACACCATGCGGTGGATCGCGAAGATCCCGCCGACACCGACCAGCAGGACCAGCGCGACCAGACCGTAGATGGCGCCGGGGCTGGCCAGACCGGGCAGGGACGACAGCTCCAGGCGCGCGCTCAGGGCGTCGAAGGGCTCGGCGAAGCGGTGATCGAAGGCGAAGTCGCGCGGGCGCGCTCCGGGGTCGAGGCCCAGGCTCGCCACCCGGGAGAGCCCGCTCGCGCCGAGAGACTCCTGCTCGAGCCAGCGCAACAGCCGCGCCCGGTCGAGGACCAGGCCCTGGCGGAAGCCCTGATCGCCCAGGAGCACGGTGCGGTAGAGCAACAGGTGGGCGTCGCCCGCCGGGCGCCCCACCATCGGGTCGAGAGACAGGCGCACCGCATCGGCGTCGTCGAGAGGCATCGCCGCCAGGGCCTCGGCCGGAGCGATCTCGGCCTCCTCCATGACCTCGGGCTCGCTCACGAGATAGCCGAGAGCGCGCAAGGGGCTGGGCGCCACGCTCGGAGACACCGGCGCGTCGCCCGCCGCCCGGGGCGCCTCGGAGGAGGCGAAACCCTCCTCGTAGGCCAGAGACGGGGCCGGAGAGGACTGGGCCCGCGGCAGCTTCGCCGTCGCCACCTTCTGCTTGCGCTCGGCCCGGTCCTCGGCGGCGCGGTTGAAGCGCTGCAGCACGTCGTAGACCGAGTCGCTCTCCGCCGACGCCTCGTCCTTCGACGCGGCAGAGCGCTCCTTGGCGAGAGCGGGCGGGCTCTCCTCGGGACGGGTGCGACCCGGCGCCACGGGGTCGAGGCGTCGCGCGTCGCCCAGGTCGGGACGCGCCTCCCTGTCATCCCGCTTGCCCAGGTCGGCGAGATGACTTCGCGCAACCGCCGCCTCGACCTCGGCGATCGCGGCCTGGACATGCGGACGCAGCGGCAGGTCTGCGCGCGCGCGCGCCGCCGCCGGGTCTGCGGGCGCCATGGGCGTCGTCACGTGACCTTCGGCGTCCTGCTGGAACGCGCCGACCACGAAGTCCTCGAGCCCGTCGAGGGTGGACAGGGGCGAGCGATCACCGGGGCCGGAGATGTAGAAGCGATAAGCCTCGAAGGGCCGCGCCTCCTCCCGGGCGAGGAATCGCGAGAGGGCCCGCTCCATCTCGTCGAAGGCGCGATCCGCGAGGGCCTGATGACGCACCACCCGCTCGAGGGCAATCCCATCGAGGGCGCGCCAGGCGAGGAGCCCCATCGGCACCAGCAGACCGAGGGACAGGAGGGTCAGCGCGACGCGAATCCGCCTCATCCGACGAAGCGGTAGCCTTCGCCGCGGATCGTCTCGAACAGGGCGTCGCCGCCAGCGGCCAGCTTCTTGCGCAGCTTGGCGACGTGCATGTCGACGGTGCGGGTCTCCACCCGATCGGGATCGGGAAAGCCCCAGACCTCCCGCAGCAGCAGGCGACGGCTCAGGATGCGACCCGGCTCCCGGGCGAAGAGCGCGAGGAGCTCCGTCTCCCGACGCGTGAGCTCGACGCTCCGCCCGTCGCGCTCAGCGCGCAGCCCAGAGGGATCGACGCTCCAGGCGCCGAGGGTGAAGGGCGGCGCCGCCTCCTCGACGGATCGGGCGCCGGTGCGGCGCAGCAGCGCCTCGACCCGCGCCACCAGCTCGGCCACGGAGAAGGGCTTGGTCACGTAGTCGTCGGCGCCGGCCTGGAATCCGTCGAGGACGTCGGATTCTGCGCCGCGGGCGGTGAGCATCAGGATCGGCAGGTGGGGGAGCTGGGCACGCAGGGCCCGACACACGTCGAAGCCGTTCATGCCCGGCAGCATCACGTCGAGCACCACCAGAGCGTGCTGGTTCCGCAGGGCCGCCGCGAGCCCGTCGTCGCCGCGCTCGATGCCCTCGGGCGCCAGGCCGTGGAAGGCCAGCACGTCGCACAGCCCCCGGCGAATCGAGGCCTCGTCCTCGATCACCAGCACCGGAAGCTTCGCGGTCGATGCCATGACAGGAGTCTAGATCGGCTCACCGGGGGCTTCCGTAAACCGCGGGTAAATCGGGCTCCCGCGGGTTTACCAGGCTTTGACGGCAGGCCGGGGGGGCCTCTCGTATTCGTTTCGATGAGGGCGCGCCGGCGCCCGATCCCCCGCAGCCAAGGAGAAGCGACATGCGACCCGAAGAGACTCCTCGACCCACCACCGCCCCCCGAGCTCGCCGCAGCCGTGGCCTCGCCCTGGCGGCTCTGATCGTCCTCACCGTCGCGGTGGGCGTCGCCGCACGCCTGCCCCGGGGCGCCACCGCGACCGATCCCGGAGATCCGGTGGGGGTCTCCCAGACCGCCGGCCCGATTCGCCTCGTCGCGCACCTGGATCGCAGCTCGGTCCTGCGCGGTGGCGACGGCATCGTGCGCAGCGAGCTGGTGATTGCGGCCCAGACCGACGACGCGGCGCCGAGCCGAGACGTTCCCACCGACCTGGTGGTGGTCCTCGACCGCTCCGGGTCGATGCAGGGCCAGCCCCTGGCCTTCGCCCAGGCGGCGGTGCGAGAGCTCCTCGAGGAGCTTTCCCCGGCGGACCGGTTCGCCCTCGTCACCTACGCGACCGGCGGCGCCGTCGCGATCCCCCTGGGCCCGGCGACCGGAGAGGCGCGCGAGGCCTGGCGGCACCAGCTCTCCGCCGTCACCGCCAACGGCGGGACCAACCTCGCACGGGGCCTCGACCTGGCCCACGAGCTGCTGACGCGCTCGCGGCAGGCGGGACGCATCCCGCGGGTCGTCCTGCTCTCGGACGGCCACGCCAACCAGGGCGATCACTCCCTCGGCGGGCTGCGCGCCCGGGCGAGCCGCGCCGTCGGCGGCGAGTACGTGCTCTCTGCCGTCGGAATCGGCCAGGGCTTCGACGAGACGGTGATGAGCGCGGTGGCCGACGCGGGCACCGGCAACTTCTACTACCTGCCGGATCTGGCGGCGCTGTCCGGCGTGTTCGCCGCCGAGTTCGCCAGCGCCCGGGAGACCGTCGCCTCGGCCCTCGAGGTGACGATCGCCCCGGGCCCCGGCGTGAGCGTCGTGAACGCAGCGGGCTACCCCCTCGACCGCGCGTCCGACGGCGTGCGCTTCCGACCGGGGGACCTGGCCGCCGGCCAGGAGCGGCGGATCTGGGTCACCCTGCGCGCACCGACGGGTAGCGAGGGAGCGATCGCCCTCGGGCAGGTCTCCCTCTCCTTCACCGGCGACGACGGCGAGCGCCTCACCCTCCGGCTTCCGGGCCTGCCGACCCTGGCGTGTGTACCCGGCGAGGACGACTACTACGCGTCCTTCGACGCCGAGACCTACCGCCGGGGAAGCCGGGTCGAGGCCCTGGGCGCCTTGAAGCAGTCCGTGGCGGGGCGGCTTCGCGCCGGGGAGCAGGCCGAGGCCGTCTCCGAGGTGGACGGCTACCTCGCGAGGATGAAGAGCGAGCAGCTTCGCGCGCTCGGCTACGTGGACGCCGAAGGGCTCGCTCCCGCCGAGGCGCTGCGCGATGCCGTGGCCGCACCGTCGGCGGCGGCGCCGGAGATCCAGAATCAGCTCGGCAAGCAGTACCTCGAGGAAGGCCTCGACCTCCGCCGCGCCGGAAGCAAGCGCTGAACCCCCACCCAGATCCAGAAGGAGAATCCCCATGCGATGGTTCGATCGATTGACGACGCTCGTGAAGGCCGACGCCCACGGCGTACTCGAGCAGCTCGAGGAGCGCAGCCTGCTGGCAAAGCAGCACCTGCGCGAGGCCGAGCTGGAGATCACGCGAAAGCGCGCGCGCAGCGAGGCCCTGGAGGAGGAGGCACGCGCGATCGCCGACGAGATCGGCCGCATCCAGGCCGAGGCGGCCTCCCTCGACGAGGACGTCGAGCTGGCCCTTGCCGGCGGCCGGGACGAGCTGGCACGCTTCGCCCTGCGGCGCCTGATCCCGAAGCGGCGCGGCCTCGAGACGCTGCGGCAGCGCAGCGCCGAGATCGCCGACGAGCGCTCTCGCCTGACGGCGAAGCTCGCCGCCCAGGAACAGGAGCTCGAAGAGCTCGAGCGGCGGGTGCGGGCCCGTCTCGGCGCGGAGGAAAACTCGAGTCGGCGAGACGCAGCGCCGGAGATCCCGCCCGCCGACGAGGAGATCGAGATCGAGCTGCTCCGACGCACCCGCTCCCGGGCCGCTGCGGCGGAGCTCTCGCGATGATGCGCTGGAACGGCTTCGGTCGATCGGTTGCCTTCGCGGCGGTGGCAGGGCTCGGCTTCGGGGCCGCACTCCTCGTGCTCGCGCCGGTGCTCGGTGCGACGGGAGCGATCCGCCTGCTCCTCATCGGCAGTGCAGCGCTCTACGGAGCGGGCCTGGCCCCGAGGCCGCGTCAGGCCCTCGCCGCCGGGCTGGTGGGATCGGCCGGGGGCGCGCTGCTCTGGCTCCTACCCCTGGGTGTGATGGACACGGCCCTGGGCGCTGCCGCGATCCTGGCCCTCGTCCGCAGCGGTCTGCTCTACCGGGCGCGGCCCCTGCGCGGATGCCTGGCCGAGATCGGCCTCCAGGGAGGCGGCCTCGCCCTCGCGGCCTTCCTGGCCCAGGGCAGCGCGCTCTCCCTGGCCCTCGGGGTCTGGGGCTACTTCCTGGTCCAGAGCGTGTTCTTCCTGATCGGAGGGGTGGAGGCGCGAGCCCACCACGAGCCCCGGGACCCCTTCGATCGGGCGCGCGCCGAGCTGCTGGCTCTGCTGCGCTGAGAGGAGCCGCCGGGGCTGCGGCCCCGGCGGAGATCCCCTCGCCCCAAAAAGGGTTGCGCGAGCCCACCTCGATCGTGTTCACTCCCCAGAACGGTGAGCTGCGGCGAGCGCGGGGCAACCCTCCCAGGTGGCCCACGACTCGCGGGATCCGCGGCTTCCGGAATGGCATTCGCGTCGGACCCGGACCGCCAATCGGGTGCTCGATCGGAACCAACGATCGGGCTCGGAGTAGCTGAGTAGCTGGCAAGCCAGCGGCCAGCAGATTGGCACCTTGCCTGGGGCATCGGACCGCGACCCGGCCATGGCTCGATGACGTCGCAGGTGGGCTGGCGAGAGGCCGGCGCCCTCGATCGCATCAAGCGGGCGGGGCGGATCGACCGATAAGAAGGCCCGTTTCGGGGGTCGCGAGAATCCGGTTCGTGGGGGTGCCAGGCCTCTCGATCGTCGTCGCCCCCAAGGTCCCAACTCGCCTGCGGCGCGGACCGCAGCAGGCAAGGTCGGGCGCGAAGCTCGCCCGAAGTCCCTACCAGACGGGACGCGACAACGGTCCACCCCGCCACCAGGCGGCCCACACGCGGAAGAGGAAGCCGAATCCGATGCGGCTCAGAGTCGGTCAGACCGGATGATCATCCTGCACGGGGCGTTCCTCGAGGACCGGATCTTCGTCTGGGGTGAGGCGCCCCCCGAGACGGCCAAGCGCAGCCCGGGGCGGCGACGCCGCGCGCCGCAACCCCTCCCCAACGGCGCGACCTTCGAGGCCGTGGCCCGGGTGATCAAGTCGCTGCCGGCAGGGATCAAGCCGACGAAGCGGCGGGCCATCGAGGCGACGGTCTGGCTCCCCACCCAGGGTGGAGCCGCCCTGCCCTCGAGCACCCTGATCGGTGAGATGCCGGACGTCGAGGGCGAGCTCGAGATCGTGCCCTGGATCGTCCATGGCCTCTTCCTCGAGCCCGCCGAGTGCCTCGAGCTCTTCTCCGCAGGGCTCGCGCGCTCCGTCCACGGATTGATCTCGGGGCGGGACTTCAGCTTCTGGACCCGGGCCCTGCGTGTCGCGGGATCGCTGGTGACCCGCCAGCGCTACCTCCCCGCACTCGAGGAGCGCGACGGCGCCTATCACGCGCGATGGAAGCCCATCTGGCTGGGCGAGGACATTCAGCAGCTCGAGTCCCTGGCACAGCAGATGCCCGCGGCGGCGCGCGCCGTGACGCGGGAGGCCGACGACCCGCCGGAGATCCCGGCCGCCGAGCTGATCACCAGCTTCGTCGGGTCGATCGTCGATCACATCGCCCGGACCCACGCGAACGACGGCGTGCCCAGCGTCTCGGTCAACGGCACCGACGGGGTCCACGATCGCTGGCTCGCCGCGCTGCGATCCGAGAAGAGCAAGGTCACCGGCCCGGCGGAGGAGCTTGCCCAGCTGGCCGACCAGGTGCGCGAGTGGCGCCGGCCCGTCGATCTGGCGGCCCACGCCCCCTTCCGCCTCTGCTTCCGCCTCGAAGAGCCGACCGCGGGCAAGGAGGAGCCCCGCCGCAATCCCCGACGGCGCACCCAGCGCAAGACGAAGGGCCGCGAGGCGCCGCGACCGGGGCAGAAGCGCTGGTACGTGCGCTACCTGCTCCAGGCCTCCGACGACCCGACCCTCTTCGTCCCCACCGCCGACGCCTGGATCACCCGCGGTCGCAAGGCCGCGGCCCTCTCGCGCATGGGGACGGACATCCACGCCTCGCTGCTGGCGTCCCTCGCCCAGGCGGCGGGGGTCTGCCCGCGCATCGAGGAGAGCCTGCGCTCCCGCAAGCCGTCGGGCTACTCCCTCGACGCGAAGGGCGCCCACGAGTTCCTCACCCTGACATCGCCGGCACTCGAGCAGGCGGGCTTCGGCGTGCTGCTCCCGGACTGGTGGACCGACGGCGGCACCGCACACCGACTCGGCGTACGCGCGCGGGTCGAGACACCGGAGCGAGGCGAGCACGACGAGCCCTCTCTCGACGAGATCGTGAGCTTCGACTGGGAGATCGCCCTCGGCGGGCGGTCGCTCTCGGGACGCGACCTGGAGGAGCTCGCCCGGCTGAAGGAGCCCCTGGCGCAGATCCGCGGTCAGTGGATCGAGACCGGTATCGACGAGATCCACGCCGCCCTCCAGTTCTGGAAGAATCGAAAGGGCGGCTCGGTGACGGCGCGGGAGATCGTGCGGATGGCCCTGGGCTCCGCCGACTCCTCGGCGGGCATCCGCTTCGAGGGCGTGCGCGCCACCGGCTGGCTGGGCGAGCTGCTCGCGCGCCTCGAAGACAAGAGCGCCATCGAGGCGATCCCCGCACCCAGCGGCTTCAAGGGCGAGCTGCGTCCCTACCAGGAACGCGGCTACGCCTGGCTCGAGTTCCTCGAGAATTGGAGCCTCGGCGCATGCCTCGCAGACGACATGGGTCTCGGCAAGACCATTCAGGCCCTGGCCCTCATCGAGAAGAATCGAGAGCAGGGAGAGGACCGGCCCGTGCTGCTGGTCTGCCCGACCTCGGTGCTCACCAACTGGGAGCGCGAGGCGGCGCGCTTCACACCGGGGCTGCAGGTCACGGTCCACCACGGCCCCCAGCGCTCGAAGGGCTACGAGTTCAGCCAGCACGCCTACGCCCACGCCGTGGTGCTCACCAGCTACGCGCTGCTGCACCGGGACATCGAAGACCTGGCCACGGTGCAATGGGCAGGTGTGATCCTCGACGAGGCCCAGAACATCAAGAACCCGGACACGAAGCAGAGCCAGGCAGTGCGCACCCTCACCGCCGACTACCGCATGGCGCTCACCGGTACACCCGTCGAGAACCACGTGGGCGACCTGTGGTCGATCATGGACTTCCTGAACCCGGGCTTCCTGGGCAGCCAGGAAGAGTTCAAGCGCACCTTCCAGCTCCCGATCCAGGCCTATCGCGACCGGGACGCCTCGGCGCGGCTCCAGCGCCTGGCCGGGCCCTTCATCCTGCGTCGCCTCAAGACCGACCGCTCGATCATCTCGGACCTCCCGGAGAAGCTCGAGATGAAGGTCTTCTGCAGCCTCACCGCCGAGCAGGGTCGGCTCTACACGTCGGTCGTCGAGGAGTCGGAGCAGAAGATCCGCGACGCCGACGGCATCGAGCGCCGCGGCGTGATCCTCGCGGCCCTCACGAAGCTCAAGCAGGTGTGCAACCACCCCGCGCAGTTCCTCGGCGACGGCTCCGAGTTCGAGGGTCGCTCGGGCAAGCTGACGCGTCTGTCCGAGATGCTCGAAGAGCTGATCGATGCCGGAGATCGCAGCCTCGTCTTCACCCAGTTCACGGAGATGGGGAAGATCCTCCAGGCCCACCTCCAGGAGACCCTCGGCCGCGAGATCCTCTACCTCCACGGCGGAACGCCGAAGCGCCGCCGCGACGCCCTGGTGGAGCGATTCCAGAGCGGTGACGAGGACGCGCCGGTCTTCGTGCTCTCCCTCAAGGCGGGGGGCACCGGTCTCAACCTGACCGGCGCGAATCACGTCTTCCACTTCGACCGCTGGTGGAATCCGGCCGTCGAGAACCAGGCCACCGACCGCGCCTTCCGCATCGGTCAGACGAAGAACGTACAGGTCCACAAATACGTCTGTGCGGGAACCCTCGAGGAGCGCATCGACGAGATGATCGAGCGCAAGCGTTCCATCGCCGAAGACATCGTCGGAACCGGCGAGGCGTGGATCACCGAGCTCAGCGACGACGACCTCCACGAGATGTTCGCCCTCAGGAAGGATGCGGTGCGCTAGGAATGAGCGAAGAGAAGCTGAAGCGACGACGGCGACGACGGCCGCGACGCCGATCCGGCCCGGCGGGCGAGGGCGGCAACGCGGCGAACGGCGACACCCCGGCGAAGACCGAGGGCTCCGCCCGCGCCGAGGGCGAAGATCGCGGCGAGGCCCGGCGCGGACGCAGCTCCGGTCGCGGCGGTGCGAATCGCCGGAGCGGAGCGCGCCAGGGAGAGGGCCGGAGCGGCGGACGTGGGGGCGAAGGCCGGAGCGGCGGACGCCAGGCCGAAGGCCGGGGCGGAGCACGCGGACGCGGGCGCCAGCGAGGGCGTCCCACCCGCGGCAAGGCCCGGCGACCGCGAACGGCCGAGAATTGGTGGGCGCGACGCTGGGTCCAGGTGCTCGAGAGCTTCGAGGTCGGCCGTCGGCTCGGCCGCGGCCGTTCCTACGCGCGCCAGGGACAGGTGGTCGAGCTCGAGCTCGAGAAGGGATCGGTGTCCGCCCTGGTCCAGGGCTCCCGCGACGCCCCCTATCTCGTGCGCATGCGCTTCTCGATGCTGTCCTCCACCGACTGGAAGAAGATCACGCGGGCGATCGCCGAAGACGAGGAGCTGACCGTGTCGCTCGTGTCGGGGAGGATTCCCGAGAACATCGAGGACGCCTTCGGCGCCCTGAACCTCTCGCTCTTCCCGGCGACCAGCGGGGACCTGAAGACCGCCTGCTCGTGTCCCGACCAGGCGAACCCCTGCAAGCACATCGCGGCCGTCTACTACCTGCTCGGCGAGGAGTTCGATCGGGACCCCTTCCTGATCTTCCGCCTGCGCGGCATCGACCGCAGCGAGATCATCGAGGCGATCGGCGGCCCGGCGGCGCTGCGCGGGGCACCGGTCCCGGCGCCGGCACCGCCCAAGCCCGAACCCGCGCCCGCCAGCAAGGCGAAGCGCGGCGGCGACGAGGCAGAGGACGAGGCCGCGGACGAGGTCGCGGCAGACGCGGACCCGACGACGGCGGAGCGTCCGCCCGAGCCCCTGCCTACCGATGCCCACGCCTTCTGGGCCGGAGAGTCGGCTCCGGTGGACGAGGGCGGAGAGCTTCACATCCCGAGCGTCCCCGGCGCCCTCGCGCGCCGTCTCGGCGGGTACCCCTTCTGGCGAGGCAAGGAAGACTGCGCAGCGGTCATCGATCGCGCCTACCACAACGCCTCGATCTCCGGAGTCGACGTCTACCTGGGCGAGACCGAATCCCACGACTGAGCCGCGCGGCGCGGCCCACCAAAAGGCTTTCGCCCCACCCCCGACAGACCGATGAGAGAACGTCGGGCATCGCGTGCCCGCCTCCCCCCACCTCTCGATTCTCGCAGGCCCCCCATGTCCCTCCTCCACCCTCGGATCCTCGAGGATCCGGTCCATTTTCTCGGTCAGCTACCGATCCCCGGCGTCGCCCGCTGCCGCGTCCCGCTGGACGTCGAGAGCCTGGAGAGCGTCGGCCCGGAGGACCCGGGCGGCTCCGACGTTCCCGCCGCAGCCGTCGAGGGCGTGTGGCAGAGCGCCCGGGCGCTCTACCGGGCGGGAGTGCACCCGGCGCTCCAGATCTGCATCCGACGGCGCGGAACCGTCGTGCTGCACCGGGCCATCGGTCACGCCCGCGGCAACGGTCCGGACGACGTGCCCGACGCCCCGAAGGAGCTCGTCACCCCCGAGACCCCCTTCGACATCTTCTCCGCCTCGAAGGCGATCACGGCGATGGTGATCCACAAGCTCGACGAAGAGGGAGTGCTCCACCTCGAGGACCGCGTCGCCGAGTTCATCCCCGAATTCGGGCGTCACGGCAAGGAACGCATCACCATCCGCCACATCCTCGCCCATCGCGCGGGCATTCCGAATCTTCCCCCGGACGCCTTCGATCTCGAGCTGCTCGCGCACCCGGACCGCGTCGTCGAGATCCTCTGCGACGCGAAGCCGCGCACGCGACCCGGACGCCTGCTGGCCTACCACGCGGTGAGCGGTGGGTTCGTGCTGGGCGAGGTGGTTCGCCGCGCCACCGGGGACGACATCCGTACTGCCCTCGAGAAGCGCGTGTGTGATCCCCTCGGCTTCCGCTGGATGCGCTACGGCGTGGCGCCCGAAGATCTCCACCGGGTCGCCCGGGACGCACTGACGGGTCCGAAGGTGCGGCCCCCCATGTCATGGTTGCTGAAGAACGCCCTGGGCGTCGGACTCGACCAGGCCGTCGAGCTCTCCAACGATCCCCGCTTCCTCACCGGAATCGTGCCCTCGGCGAACGTGGTCACCACCGCCTCGGAGCTCTGCGCCTTCTACCAGTGTCTGCTGGACGAGGGGACCCTCGACGGCGTGCGCGTCTTCGCGCCGCGTACCGTGCGCCACGCCACCGCCGAGGTGAGCTACCTCGAAATCGACCTGACCCTCGGGCTACCCATCCGCTACGGACTCGGCTTCATGCTCGGCAGCGAGGTCGTGAGCCTCTTCGGTGCGGACAATCCCCATGCCTTCGGTCACGTGGGCTTCACCAACGCCTTCTCCTGGGCGGATCCGGATCGGCAGATCTCCGTCGCGATCCTCACCAACGGCAAGCCCGTCGTGAGCCTCCACGCCATCCGGCTCGTACAGCTCCTCGGCGAGATCGGCCGCGCCTTCCCCAAGATCGCCTCCTAGGCCCGGCCGAACGGTCGTCGGGCCTTCCGAAAGGGGAGGCGCTCGGTGGGCGGTCCGATTCGCCCAGCTACCCCGAGACCGGGGCGAAGGCGACCACGCTGACTGCGACGGCCGCACTCCTGCCCGGGTTGCGGTAGGTGTGACGCTGGTCGCCGCGAAAGACGAGGGCGTCGCCCGGACCGAGGCGGTGCACCTCACCACTGGCGGCGAGCTCGACGACGCCTCGCTCGCAGGTGAGGTACTCGCGGGTGCCCGCGGTGTGGGGCGTCCCGGCCATGCTCCCCCCCGGTGCGATCTCCATGCGGACGATGTCGAGGCCCGGGATCGACTCGGGCACCAGCGGGCGAACCCGCGCCGCGCCCCGCTTCTTGATCGCCACCTCCGCCGCCGGAAAGAGGCGACAGGCCGTCCGCGGCGGACCGATCAGCTCCTCGATCGAGACCTGGAGGGCACTCGCGGTCCGCGACAGCACCGAGAGGGTGGGATTCGCGCTGCCGGACTCGAGGCTCGCCCAGGTGGGGCGCGGAATGCCCGCGAGGTCGGAGATCTGTTGCTGGGAGAGGCCGCGCTCCTCCCGCAGTCGCCGGAGGTTCCGGGCGAGATGAGCCGCCGAGCGCTCCGCCATGTCGCACCTCCCGAGGCGAGACGCCGCCCGTGCCGATAGAGGTCGGCCCCGCAGCTACCAGAGTAGCGATGCCGTTGTCTTCTCGTCAGGTCCGCTCGCCCTCGGAAGTGTGGATCGCCTCCCAGCGCGCGCGCGCTATGCCGAAGACCAGCACGCTCTTTCCCTGGAGCTGCAGCTTCTTCTCGAAGCGTTCGCCGAGCTTCTCGGCGACGCGGATCGACGCGGCGTTGCGCGGCTCGATCACGCTGATCAGGTGCGCGGCGTCGAGTGCCTGGAAGGCGTAGCGCATCGCCGCGGAGCCGCCTTCGGTGGCGAAGCCCTCCTCCCAGCGCGAGCGCGCGACGAGCCAGCCCACCTCGAGACCCGGCCAGCCTTCGGGATGGTAGAGCCCGATGCGGCCGATCAGCGCCCCACTCGACCTCTCCTCCACGGCCCAGAGCCCGAAGCCGCGGATCTTCCAGTGACCGAGGATGTAGCCGAGCGAACGCCAGGCCTCTTCCCGCGTATAGGGCGTGCCACCGACGTAGCGCATCACCTCCGGGTCCGCGGTGATCCGGGCGTACTCGTCGAGATCGTCCTCGACGAACTGGCGCAGCCGCAGCCGCGGAGTCTCCACGGTGGGCTCGGGGCGCCCGGTCACTATCCGGTGAGCTCGGGCTCCGGGGCGTTGGAGACCCAGGGAACCGTGAGCGCGACCTCGAGGCAGACGACGGGAAGTCCCTTGAAGGCCTCGGGCGGATCGTCTCCGGTGCAGAATCCCACGGCGCTTCCTTCCCCGGCCGACTCGAGGGAGGCCGCGGTGCGGGCGCCTGCCCGGGCGACTGGGGTCGCCGGGCCCGACGCGATCTCTCCGACGAGGTAGAAGCAGACCGTGTAGCCGTGGCGTCCGCCGCCCAGGCAGGCGTCGTGGCGTGCCTCGGCCTCGAGCAGCGGATCGATACCCAGCCATTCCAGCAGCTCGAGCACCTTGGGCGTGTAGACGAGGTGCCGCGTCGCCGCGAAGTTGAAGCACTCCTCACAGCCGCAGGCCTCCGCCGACCCGGAGTCCATCAGGGCGTAGGCCTCGCGGGTGAGGTCGGGCTCGCAACGCACGGACCACTTGCGGAGCTCGACGACCTGCATGACACCATCGAAACACATCTCGCTCGAGACCGGAAGCCCGAAGCGGCGGCCGCCGCTCTGGCTCCCCGGGGAGGTGCGCGCCGGCCTGGAGGCCCGAATCCGCGGGCTTCCCTTTTTGCTCCCTCCGAGCCTAGACTGGACGCCGGAAGGAGGATCCGCCATGCCCTCGCGATTCCACCGCTTCTGCTTCGGCCCGCTGCTGGCCGCCGCGATGCTCGCCTGCGGCTCGGGCGATGCGCCGGCGCCGGGAGTCGCCGCTCCGGCTCCGGCGGAGCTTCCGCTCTCCGGCACCTACCGGGTCTCCGGCACGACCGTCGACAAGACCACCGGCGCCGAGCGCGGCGTGTCCGGCACCGTGATCGTGATCGTCGAGAAAGACCGCTACACCTCGACCTTCGACCTGGCCACGACCCTCTTCACCAGCGACGCGCCCCAGAAGGCCCAGCTGGTCGGTCGGGGAGACGGCAGCGTCGAGGGCCGGAGACTGAACGGCACCGCCGAGACCCAGCTCATCGTTGCGCTGGTGCCGGGCGTCGACGCCGGCTTCGGTCTGATGCCCCGCATGGCCACGTCTCGGATCCGGAACCGCTCCACGGCTTCGATCGATCCCGACGGCTCGGTCACGATCGAGATCGAGTCCGAGCCCGCGCCGGGCTCGGAGTACACGCCGACCCGGACGACGCTGCGCGGACGTCGCACCAGCGCCGTCGGCCTCGGCGGCGACGAGTCCTGATCGGGCCGCATCGGCCCCCGCCGACCCACCCGAGGTGAAGCCCGCTCCGCGGGGTGGTATACCGCCCCCATCCCAGTGGCCCGGTGCGGCCAGGGCAGAGGGGAGCCGGTGGCGCGTCTCGAGTTCTTCTTCGACTGCTCGAGCCCGTGGACCTATCTGGCCTTCCACAAGATCGAGGATGTGGCCCGAGAGGCCTCGGCGGAGCTCGTCTGGAAGCCCATCCTCGTAGGCGGCGTCTTCAACGCCGTGAACCGGGCCGTCTACGAGGCCCGCGCCAGCCCGGTGAAGGCCCGCGCCGCCTACTACGCGAAGGACCTGGCCGACTGGGCGCGACGCTACGGCCTCGAGATCGGTCTGCCAGCCGTCTTCCCCGTCAACAGCGTCAAGGCGATGCGCGGCGCCTGCTACGCCCTCGATCGGGGCGTGCTTCCGCGCTACGCCCGCGCCGTCTTCGAGGCCTACTGGGGCGCACTCGAAGACATCTCCCAGGACGCGGTGATCGAACGCATCGTCCGGGACGTCGGCCTCGAGCCGAAGGAGTTCTTCGAGGGGATCCGCAGCGACGAGTACCGCGTGAAGCTCCGCGAGAACACCGACGAGCTGATCGCCCGAGGCGGCTTCGGCTCTCCCACCATGTTCGTCGACGGCGACGACATGTACTTCGGGAACGATCGGCTGGTGCTGGTGGGTGATGCTCTCGAGAGGAACGGGTGACCGAAGCGGGATCTCCCGTCGACGAGCTCGTGGCCTGCCTCGACCTCGAGGTCCTGGATCGGGACCTCTTCCTCGGCGATCCGGGGCCCGGCGACGGACGCCTCTTCGGCGGCATGGTGGCCGCCCAGTGCGCAGTCGCGGCGGGGCGGACCGTCGACCCCGAGCGCCCGCTCCACTCGCTCCACGCCTACTTCCTGCGCCCGGGCCGACACGACGTGCCGATCCGCTTCGCGGTGGACCGGATCCGCGACGGCCGGACCTTCACCACGCGACGGGTGGTGGCCCTTCAGGGCGGCGAGGCGATCTTCAACATGTCGACGAGCTTCGCCCGGCCCGAGGAGGGATTCGAGCACCAGTCGTCGATGCCGGCCGCCCAACCGCCGGAGCAGTGCGAAGACTGGGAGGTCATGCGCGCGCGCGATCTGGGACTGTCGACAGTGCGCCAGTCCGGTGCGGTCGAGGTCCGGGTCGGCAAGGCGGAGGCCGCCGATGCCGGGTCCGGTCCCCGCCAGAGCAACTGGCTCCGCCTGCGTGGAGCCCTTCCCGACGATCCTCTGGTGCATACGGCGGCGCTGATCTACGCCACGGACCGCACGCTGCTCAGCACCGCGGCGCGAGCCCACGGCCTCTCCTGGTCCCGGCGCATGGCGGCGAGCCTCGACCACGCCGTCTGGATCCACCAGCCGGTCCGTCTCGACGAGAGCTGGCTGCTCTACGCCAGCGAGAGCCCCGCGGCGCGCTCGGCGCGCAGCATCATCTTCGGTGGGCTCTTCTACCCGGACGGACGGCGGGTGGCGTCGGTCGCCCAGGAAGCGCTCATCCGAGCGACCTGAGCCGGAGCGAGGGCCTACTCGGCGCGCTCGGCGAACACGGCGTCGGAGATCGCGAACTCGGCGTCCGGAAGATCGTCGCGAGCGGTCATGCGATGGTCCGCACAGCGCGCCGCCGCGAGCACGTCCGCGAGCACGGGCTCGAGCCGTGACAGGGTCTTCGGGTTCGATGCGATCGAGAGGCGCTCGACCTCGCGCCCCATCGACACCGACGCATCGGACTTCGCCTTGTTGATCGCACCCCAGCAGGTCACCGCGAGGTCGAAGCTCTCGGCGTCCTCGGGCGGAGCGATGCCCGCAAAGTCCACGGCCGACGGCCAGCGCGCTCGGTGGATCGAGGGCTCCCCCCGCTCCTCGGCGAAGCACCAGGACCACACCTCCTCGGCGATGTAGGGCACGAAGGGGGCGAGCAGGCGCAGCAGCACATCGAGGCCGAGACGCAGCGTCGCCACGGCGGAGCCGCGCGCCGCCTCGGCGGCCGGATCGTCGTCGCGGGCGCGCACCTTCGACAGCTCGATGTAGGCGTCCGTGAAGTGGCTCCAGAAGAACCCCTCGGCCTCCTGGAGCACCTGGGCGTGGTTGAAGTCCTCGAAGGACCGGGTCGACCGCTCGACCAGATCCTGGAGCTTCGCGGCGAAGGCCCGGTCGATCTCCGCGGAGATCGGGTGGACGACTCCCGTCTGGGACAGCACGAACTTCCCGGCATTGAAGAGCTTCGTCACCAGGCGCTTGCCGACCTTGAAGACCTTCTCGTCGATCGCCGTATCGACGCCCAGCCGCGCACTTCCGGCCCAGTAGCGCACACCGTCGGCCGAGTACTGGTCGAGCAGCGGGAGAGGCGTGACCACCGTGCCCTTGCTCTTCGACATCTTCTTGCGGTCCGGGTCGAGCACCCATCCCGACAGCGCCACGTGACGCCAGGGCACCACGTCCTCGTGCAGCATCGCCTTGGCGATGGTGTAGAAGGCCCAGGTGCGGATGATGTCGTGGCCCTGGGGTCGCAGATCCGCCGGGAAGAGCGCCGGGTGCCGCGCGGCGTCCAACGACCAGTGGGAGCTGATCTGCGGCGTGAGCGAGCTGGTGAACCAGGTGTCGAAGATGTCGGCCTCCGCGTCGAAGCCACCGGGCTGGCCGCGCTGGGCCTCTTCGTAGCCCGGCGGCACGTCGACCGTCGGATCGATCGGCAGCCGGTCCGCCGACGGCAGGATCGGCGCGCTGTAGTCGCGCTCTCCCTCCGCGTCCAGCGGGAACCAGACCGGGATCGGCACGCCGAAGTAGCGCTGGCGGCTGATGCACCAGTCCTGGGCGAGGTTCTCGGTCCAGTCCTCGTAGCGCTTGTGCATGTGGGCGGGGTGCCACGCGAGCTCCGCACCCTTGCGCAGCAGGGCCTCCTTGTGGGGGAGGAGGCGCACGAACCACTGGCGGGTCGGCACGTACTCGAGGGGGCGCTCTCCCTTCTCGTAGAACTTGACCACGTGCTCGATCGGGCGCGGCTCTCCGCGCAGCGGCGGCCCGCTGCCGGTGGCGCTGCCTTCGGGATCGCGCAGCAGCTCGACGATCCGCCGCTGAGCCTGGGAGACGCTCTTCCCGGCGATCTCCCCGTAGAAACGCCGCGCCCGCTCCGGGTCGACGCTCTCGAAGTCCGGCCCCCCCCAATCCGCATCGGCCAGGCGACCGTCGCGGCCCACGAGCTGGCGCAGCGCCAGCTGCTCCTCGCGCCACCACTCGACGTCGGTGGCGTCGCCGAAGGTGCACACCATCAAGATGCCGGTGCCCTTCTCCGGGTCGGCCTTCTCGCTGGGAAAGATGGGCACCGTCGCGCCGAACAGCGGCGTGATCGCGCGGCGGCCAAAGAGCGCCTTGTACCGAGCATCGTCGGGATGGGCCGTCACCCCGACACAGGCAGCGAGCAGCTCCGGCCGGGTGGTCGAGATCACGAACTCCCCGCCGCCCTCCACACCGAATTCGAGGTCGTGGTACGCACCCCCGATGGTGCGGTCCTCGAGCTCGGCCTGGGCGATCGCGCACTGGAAATCGACGTCCCACATCGTCGGCGCGTGGTTGGTGTAGACGTGCCCCTTCTCGAAGAGATCGAGGAAGGAGAACTGGGAGATGCGCCGGCAGCGGGCGTCGATGGTCTGGTACTCCTCGCGCCAGTCGAAGGAAAGGCCGAGGCGCATCCAGAGATCGCGGAAGGTCGTCTCGTCCTGCTTCGTCACCTCCTCACAGGCTGCGATGAAGTCGGGACGCGAAACCTTTCGCGGCGGCTTCTTGCGGGCCTTCGCGTTCGCCTCGACGAGGGCGAGATCCGGATCGTGGGGCGCCGTCGGATCACAGCGAATGTGATAGTAGATCTGGACCCGCCGCTCCGTCGGCAGACCGTTGTCGTCCCAGCCGATCGGGTAGAAGACGTTGCGTCCCTTCATCCGCTGGTAGCGGGCGAGGATGTCGGTGTGCGTGTAGCTGAAGACGTGCCCGGGATGGAGCGATCCCGAGGCGGTGGGCGGCGGGGTGTCGATCACGAAGGTCTCGTCCCGAGGCCGGCTCGGGTCGTAGTGGTAGATGCCGGCGCGCTCCCAGGTCTCCCCCCAGCTCTTCTCGGCCTGGGCGGCGTCGAAGTGCTTGGGGAGCGCGGCGACGTCGATGCTGCGGAATCGTTTCTTCTCGCTCATATCCCGATCCTGCCCGTCCGAGGGGCCGCGAGCATAGCCTCGCGGCCGGCGCCGAAGGGCCGCGAGCATAGCCCCGACGGCCGGTGGCGCCGTCTACTCCTTCTTCTCGCCGCCGAAGATCCCGAGCACCCAGCCCCCGACGTCGCGCGCAGCCTTCGTCGTCAGGTCGACCATGGGGTGCCCGCGCGAGGCCGTCTCCTTGGCCAGGTCGAGGTTGCAGGCATCGCCTCCGTCGGCGCCGAGGTCCACGAAGACCGACGCCACCTTTCGGGGGTCGAGCACCGTGTCGGTCAAGAGGCGTCCCGTACCCTTCACGATCTCCATGCTGTCCACTCCGACCTTCAGGTCGGCGAAGGGACCGGTGACGTAGAGAGGCGTGTTGACGGGAACGAGCCGCGCCCCCTTGGGATGGGGCTTGACGAGGAGATCGACGCGCCTCTGGCGTAGATCGATCACTCCCCCGCCGGAAAGGATCAGATCGGGTGTGTCGACCACGAGTACGGTGGGCGTGCCCAGGCCGTCGCGGAACTCCGATCGCAGGATGGCGCACTGGAACCGGGTCGGCTGCTGACTGCGGAACTGCGAGGCCAGGATACCGATCACGTCCTTGCCGAGGGGGCCCAGCATCTGCTCCGGAAGCTCGACCTCGCTCATGGCGAAGTGCAGCAGCCCTTCCCCGCCTGCCAGGATCTTCCGCAAGGTGTCCCCCGTCCCGGCGAGATCCAGGTCGACCGCGTAGGTCCCGGTCGCCTCTCCGATCCCGATCAGCTGGCTCACCGGGAGATCCTTGGCCTTGGCGTCGAGGGCGAGCTGGCCCCCACTCTCTCCCCGGGCCCGGAGCTTCAGGTCGAACGAGGCGTCCTTCAGGCGAGCGTTCGCGACCAGCTCGAGCTGCCCGGACTCGAGCTTCGCCTTCATCCCGGCGTCGTCGAACGCCGTCTCCGAGGTCGCGAGCTTCTTCACTGCGAGCGTCAGATCGAGATCCAGCGCGTCGAGCAGTGAGTAGGGGAGCGGGCGGTCGAGCCAGGCATCGACCGTACCGGTGTTCGCAGGCTCCTCGTCCCCGTTCCCGGCTCCGAAGGCGGCCGTGTCGAGGCGAGGCGTGCGCAGGGTTCCAGCGACCCGGGTACGCGCCTCGAAGGAGAGGTCGAGCCCTCCCTCGACTGCGGTCTCCCCCACCTTCGCCTTCAGATCGTCGAGACGCAGGTGTCGCGGTCCCTCGCACTCGAGCCGAGCGTCGATCGAGAGCGGCGTGTCGCCGAGCCGGCCTTCGAACACCACGGGCCGGCCGCAGCGTCGCAGCGTCAGCTTCCCGACCTCCAGGGGGCGCCCGGCGTCCGAATCGCGACCCTGGACGAGGGAGACGTTCTCCAGACGCGTAGCGACGGGCAGGGCATCGAGGAGGCCGGCGATGTCGAAGGTCGAAGGCTCCTTAGGATCGTCGGCGGTCGACAGCGCGAAGCGCACCGACCCTCCATCGACCCGCAGGATCAGAACCTCGAGGCGCCCGATGAGCAGGGGCGTCAGCGCGATGCGCAGGGCGAGCGTCTCGGCCTCGGCGTCGAGCCACCAGGATGCGCCCTCCGCGTTCTGGATCCGAACCGAGGTGGCATCGATCCCGGGGATCAGCGACAAGCCGGATCGGAACGGATCCGGGGTGCTGATCCGGAGGCCCAGGTTGCGGCTCGCAGAGTCGACGACGAGGTCGCGAAACCACTCGGACTCGAGCACCGGATGCATCGCCAGCCGAAATGCCACGAGCAGCACGAGAGCGATGCCGAGAGCGATCCCAAGGCGGCGCATCACCGAGCCCGATCAGTCCCGGTCCAGCAGGCCGCTCTTCTCCTCGTAGCCGGCGTCGGTGATGATCCCCCGCTCGTGGGCGTCGTGGAGATCCCGAAGCTCCTGGCCGAGGGTCGTCGACCGGACGCTCGCCGCGGTGCTGCTGCAGCTGGCGCAGTCGAAGAGGGACAGAGCGAGAAGGGTGGAGAAGAGGACAGGGTCCGATGTCCCATGGGAGGCCTCCTGTGTCGGGGCCCGGAGTCTACCGCCTGGAACTCAGGGATGGCCCCCGATTTCCCGTTGACCCGGCGAGGCAGCCGCTGCGAAGCTGACGCCTCCATCCAACCTCCGGAGGATCCCCATGGGTAGCTACGGCCTCACCGACGAGGTTCGCGCGCTGCGCGAACGAGTGCGGAAGTTCATCGACGAAGAGGTCGTGCCCTCGGAGGCGATGCTCGACGGGGAGGGACCGGAATCCGCCGAGACGCTCGCCCGGCTCAAGGAGTCGGCGAAGCGCCAGGGCCTCTGGGCCCTCGGGCACCCGGAAGAGATCGGCGGCGGCGGACTCCCCTTCATGGCCTTCGTCTACCTCAACGAGGTGATCGGCCGCTCCGAGTACGGGCAGATGGCGGTCGGCTCGGTGTCCATGCAGGACTCGATCATGCTGCACCTCTACGCCAGTGAGGCCCAGCGCAAGCGCTGGCTCGAGCCCCTGGTCGCAGGCGAGATCTATCCCTCGGTAGGCCTCACCGAGCCCGAGGTCGCGGGCTCGGACCCGACCCTGATGCAGACGACGGCGGTGCTCGACGGGGACGAGTGGGTGATCAACGGCCACAAGTGGTTCACCAGCGGCGCGAACCGCGCGGCCTTCACCACCTGCTTCGCCATCACCGAGCCCAACGCCGACGGCCACGCGAAGTTCTCGTCGATCATCGTGCCGACCGACGCGCCGGGCTACCAGATCGTGCGGGCCGTCCCCAGTATGGGGCACACCCACGGCGCCCACTGCGAGATCCGTCTCGAGGACGTCCGGGTCCCCGCCTCCAACCTGCTGGGCAAGCGCGGCGAGGGGTTCGTGATCGCCCAGAAGCGGCTGGGGCCGGGGCGCATCTTCCACTGCATGCGCTGGCTCGGTCAGGCCCAGCGCGCCTTCGAGCTGATGTGCGAGCGGGCGAAGAGCCGCTACGCCCACGGCTCGATGCTCTCGGAGAAGGGCGAGATCCAGCGCTATGTGGCCGAGTCCGCCGCCGAGATCCAGGCCGCCCGCCTCATGACCCTCGACGCCGCCCAGGCCATGGACCAGGGCAGCGAGGCCCGGGTCGAGATCTCCCTGATCAAGTTCTGGGGGGCCCGCATGCTCCACAACGTGATCGACCGGGCGATCCAGGTCCACGGCGCCCTGGGCGTCACCGGCGACACCCCCCTGGAGAAGATGTACCGGGAGGCCCGCTACGCCCGCATCTACGACGGTCCCGACGAGGTCCACCGCATGGTGGTGGCCCGTCGGCTGCTCCGAGATCCGGTCCACGGAACGCCCTGGTCCTGAGCCACAGCCCAAGACCCAGACCCCCCCCCTCGGGGAAGCCTTGCGGGGGCAGGGGTGCAGGGATAGCCTCCCCCGCTCTCTCGCGGCTGTCAGATCCGCCGCACCCTTCCGGAATCCCACGGATTCCCTGAATGACGGAGTCGATCCGGGTATGGCCAAACTCTCCCAGGTGCTGCGCGACAAGAAGCGCAAGAAGCTCATCGCGAAGTACTCCGAGAAGCGTGCCGAGCTGCGCAAGCGCCTCAACGACGCGAACGTCTCGATCGAAGAGAAGCTCCAGATCCAGGAGCAGTTCGCGAAGCTTCCCCGCAACTCGTGCCCGACCCGACTCAACCGGCGCTGCGAGGTCTCGGGCCGCTCCCGGGGCTACTACCGCAAGTTCGGCATCTCCCGAATCGCGCTGCGCGAGCTGGCGCTATGCGGGCAGCTTCCCGGCGTCCGCAAGTCGAGCTGGTAGGAGACCCGACGGTGAAGGAAGGCATCCACCCGGACTACCACAAGGTCCTGTTCGTCGATTCGGCGACCGGGGAGGAGTGGGTGACCCGCTCCACCATGACGTCCAACGAGACCCGCGAGGTGGACGGAGAGCAGCTTCCCGTGGTGAAGCTCGAGATCTCCGCCGCCAGTCATCCGTTCTGGACCGGCACGATGCGCGAGCTCGACTCCGACGGGAAGATCGACCGCTTCCGTCGGCGCTACCAGCGCAAGTAGTCGAACGCGGCGCCCGCCGCGAGCACGGAGTCGGACCCGGAGGGCAGCGCTCGGTGCGAGCGCGAAGTCGGACCCGGCGGGCAGCGCCCGCCGCCGGTCAGCTGGCCTTGGCCGGCTGCGGCTTTCCGGTCAGCGCCTTCTTCACCAGCCGCTGGAGCCGCTGGCCCTCCGGCGCGAGCTTCGCTCCGTCCATCTTCACGAGGAACGGATCGATGCCGCCGTGCTTCTGCACGGTGCGCAGTGCGCGGGTGCAGACGCGGAGCGGGACGGATCGTCGCAAGGCCTCGCTGTAGAAGGTGATCTTCTGCAGGTTGGGATCGAATCGCCGATTGGTCTTGCGATTCGAGTGCGACACGTTGTGCCCGAACTGGGGCTCCTTGCCAGTAAGCTCACAGCGACGCGCCATCGTCCCATTCCTTCCGCGGCTACTCGGGCGACAAAGGCCCGCCGAGGCCGTTGGATAGCCCTGCACCCGGCGGGGGTCAAGCGCCGACGGTGCCTCGCACCGATCGTCCCCCCGAGATGCCCCTCGGGGAAGCGAGCCGGTGCAGCTGGAGAGCTGCGCTGTCGCCCATCTGCTGCAGCCCGAGGCGCTCTCGGCCTCCCAGGGCGCTTCCCCGCTCGCTCCGAGGCCGGCATGGGCCTTGCTCTATCGATGGGCCCACCGGAGAGAGGAAGGAACCCCCGTGAGCTCCCTGCGACACCTCGACGACGATCTGCTGATAGCCCGTGCGCCGAACCCGGGCATCGCGGCCGTGCTCTCGATCCTGATCCCCGGGCTCGGTCAGGTCTACGCCGGTCGTCTGGCGGCCGGAGCCGCCTGGTTCCTGGTGACGTCGTTCTGCTACTGGGCCGTGCTGCTCCCGGGATTCATCGCCCACGCCCTGTGCGTGTGGTCCGCCTATCAAGGCGCGAAGGACTGGCGCAGCTACTAGGGGGCAGCGAGAATGGCCCCGGACTTCGCGGCGCGCGAGGTCCGGGGGGTGAGCTTGGCGCGGTTCGTTCACTCGGGCGACTGGCAGCTCGGGATGAAGCGGCGCTTCCTGGGCGAAGAGGCCCAGGCGCGCTTCGACGAGGCTCGCTTCGAGGCAATCCGACGCATCGGTCGGGTCGCCCACGAAGAGAGCTGTGAGTTCGTCGTCGTCTGCGGCGACGTCTTCGAGTCGAACGCGATCGATCGTCGCACGGTGGCCCGCGCCCTGGAGGCGTTGGCCGAGGTGCGGGTTCCCGTCTACCTGCTGCCCGGCAACCACGACCCGCTGGACGGCGGCTCCGTCTACCACAGCCGCGCCTTCCGCGACGGCGCTCCATCCAACGTCCACGTGCTCGAGAGCGCGCAGCCTCTTACGGTGCGCCCCGGTCTCGAGATCGTAGGAATGCCGTGGATGACGAAGCGACCCGGCCGAGACCTGGTCGCCGACGCCTGCGAGAACCTGACCCCGACCCGTGGCGTCACCCGGATCGGCGCCGCCCACGGCGCCGTCGACACCCTCTCGCCGGATCGCGACGACCCGGCGCGCATCGCCCTCGCCAGCGCCGAGGCGGCCCTGGCCGAGGGGCGTCTCCACTTTCTCGCGCTCGGCGATCGCCACTCCCGGACGGAGGTCGGGAGCACTTCCCGCATCCACTACGCCGGTGCCCCGGAGCCGACGGACTTCACGGAGATCGACCCGGGCTTCGCGCTGGTGATCGATGTCGACCCGGATCACGTGGTGGTGCAGCCGCACCGCATTGCCACCTGGCGCTTCGAGCGCCGTCGCGGCATCCCGCTGGCGAACGCCGCCGACCTCGACGCACTCGAAGTCACCCTCGCGGCCCTGCCCGACAAGGGACGGACCATCCTGCGCCTCGATTTCGAGGGAACGCTGGACCTGCGCGGCATGGCCCGCCTCGATGCGCTCCTCGAGCACGCCCGCGACCTCTTCGCCTGCATCGACGTATGGGAGCCGGACAACGATCTCGCGGTCCTTCCGGCCGACGCCGACTTCGACGCCCTGGGGCTCTCCGGATTCGCAGCGCGAGCGACCGCGCGCCTGCGCGCCCAGGCGGCCGGAGCGGGCGAAGCCGCCGACGCCGCTCGCGATGCCCTGGCCCTGCTGGTGCGCCTGGCAGCGAGCGCGGAGCCCGCAGGATGAGGATCCTGCGCCTGCGCCTGCGCAACTACCGCGGGATCAGCGAGCGCGAGGTCCACTTCGCGCCCAACGGTATCACGGTCGTGGCGGGGCCCAACGAGATCGGCAAGTCGAGCCTCGCCGAGGCGATCGACCTCATCTTCGACGAGCGCGACAGCACGACGAAGCAGCGCGTGCGCGACGTCCAGCCCGTGGACCGGGACGAGGGCGCCGAGATCGAAGTGGAGGTGGAGACCGGGCCCTACGCCTTCGTCTGCTGGAAGCGCTTCCAGCGCCGACCCGCAACGAAGCTGTCGGTGACCCGACCCTCGCGCGAGAACCACACCGGGCGCGCCGCCCACGAGCGCATGCGCGCCATCCTCGAGGAGACCCTCGACGCACAGCTCTGGCGCGCCCTGCGGGTGCAGCAGGGCCAGGGCCTCGAGCAGGCGTCGTGGCTCGGACAGCCGGCACTCGCGGCCGCCATCGACCGCGCCGCGGGCTCGGTTCCCGCCGACGGCGCGAGCGAGGAGTCGCTCTTCGAGGCCGCGACGACGGAGCGCGGCCGCTACTTCACCCCGACGGGCCGCGAGCGACGCGAGCTCTCGGCTGCCACGCGCGACGCCGAGAAGGCGCTGCATCTCGCCGAGTCCCACGAGGAGGCGCTTGCCAACCTCGAGGACGACGTCCGCCGGGCGGCCGAGCTCCGCGAACGAATCGGTCGGCTCGAGGCGGAGGATGGGCGCGCGGAGACGACACTCCGCGAGCGCGAGCAATCGTTCCGGACCGTAGCCACCCTGCGCGATGCGCTGCGCACGATCGAGGCGCGCCGCGACGCCGCACGCGCCGAGGAGCGCGAGGCCCTCCGCGCCGCGCGCCAACGCGGACAGCTCGTCGCGGCCCACGCCGCCGCCGAGGCCGACCTCGCGCAACGCAGCGAGGAGATCGAAGGCGGGGAGCCCGCACTCCTCGCGGCCCGCGCCGAGCTCGAGCACGCCGACCGTGCGGCGACCGCCGCCAGGGAGGCCCTCGATGCGGTGTCGCGGCGCGACGCTCAGCGTCACGCCGAGCTCGAGCTCCGGCGCGCCGAGGACGACCTCGCGCAGCTGCGCGAGCGCATGCGGCGCATCGCCGCCGCCGAGCGCGAGGTCGCAGCCGCCCACGCCGACGCACACCGCAGCTCGCTCTCGGAGGCGGAGGTCCAGGAGGTCCGGAAGGCGGAGCTCGCCGTCGAGCGGGCCCAGGCCCGGGTGGAGTCCGAGGGACCTCTGGTCCAGCTCACGGCCCGGCGCCCCCTCGAGGCCAGCCTCGACGGGCGTACCGAGCGCATCGAGTCGGGGCAGACACTCGAACGTCAGATCACCGAGTCGCTCCTGCTCTCGGTGCCCGAGGCCCTGGACCTCACCGTCGTCGCCGGAGCCGACGCGGCGGCACGGCTCAAGGTGCTGGAGGAGGCGCGCACCCGCTGGCGAACCCGCTGCGCCGAGCTCGACGTCGCCGATCACGCCGACGCCGTCGCGACCCTCTCCGCCCTTCGCGAAGCGCAGCGACGGCTGGGCGAGTCCGAGCGGGCGCGGGACGATCTGCGCCAGGGGCAGAACGATGCTGCGCTCCGCACGAAGCTCACCCGCATGGAAGCGCGGGTGGCCGAGCTGGCGGCGCGGCGCGACCCGCAGCTCATCCTGCCCTCGGAGTCCGAGAGCGCCGAAGGACCGATCGCAGAAACCACCGCAGACCTGGAGAAGGCGCGGCGCACCCGGGACGAGGCCGAGCGACTTCGCGAAACCATCTCCAGGCGGCACCGGGATCTCGCCGAGCACCACCACGACACGGCGGTCCGCCTGGATCTTGCGGAGCGGAGCTTCGCGGACCTCGACGCCCGCCTCGGCCGCGCGCGCGAGGAGCAGTCCGACGAGGCCCTGGAGCTCGCGCGAGAGACTCGCGACGGCCGGGCGCGCACCCTCGATGCCGAGGCCCTGGAGACGGCGAAGCGCCTGGCCAGCTGCGACCCGGATCGCGCCGAGGCCGACCTCGCCGCGGCGAGGACCCACCGCGAGGAATGCAGCCGTGAGCTCACCGGAGCCCGCGACGAGGCGCTCCAGGTGGCCGCTCGGCTCGAGGTCCGCGGGGAGGCCGGGCTCTTCGAGCAGACGGAGACCGCCCGGGCCGAGGCCCTGCGACTCGCCCGGAGTCGGGATGCGCTCGTCAGACGGGCACGCGCCGCCGCCACGCTCTACGAGGCCCTCGAGCAGGAGCGCGAGCAGGACCGGCACGGCTATGCCGCTCCCCTGAAGGCGCGCATCGAGGCCCTCGGGCGTGGAGTGTTCGGCGAGGACTTCGAGGTCGAGCTCGACGAGGAGCTCCGCGTCGCCCGGCGCATCCAGGGGGGCGTCGGGCTCGCCTTCGACCAGCTCTCCGCCGGGGCCCGCGAGCAGATCGCGCTCCTGTCTCGGCTCGCCTGCGCGACCCTGGTCGGCGACGAGGACGGCGCTCCGCTGATCCTCGACGACGCCCTCGGCCACAGCGATCCCGCGCGGCTCGCCCTGCTCGGGCACGCCCTCGCCGAGGCGGCGCCGGCGTGTCAGATCCTGGTATTGACCTGCACACCGGAGCGCTATCGGAGCGTCGACAGCGCCCACGTCGTGCAGCTCGGCTGACGGGGCCGGCGGAATCGGCGGTGGCCACCGAAGCCGGCGAAGACCAACCGCCCGAGCGCCACCCCTTCGTCGATCGACCGAACCGGACCCTCGTCGCCCTGTCCGTTCCGGTGATGCTCTCCCTCATCGCCGAGCCGTTGACGGGCCTGGTGGACACGGCCTTCGTCGCGCGCCTCGGAGCGACGCCTCTGGCCGCCCTCGGCGTGGGCACGGTCCTGCTCTCGAGCACCCTGTGGATCTTCAACTTCCTCGGGGTCGGGACCCAGACCGAGGTGGCCCACGCCCTCGGCGCCGCGGACCGCGCGCGAGCGCGCGAGGTGAGCGGCGTCGCACTCGCCCTGTCGGTGGCCGTGGGCTGCATCCTGGCCGTCCTGCTGTGGCCCCTGCTGGGACCGATCTCCCGCGTCATGGGCGCGAGCGGAGCCATCGAGCACGGGGCCGTCGTCTATCTGGAGATCCGGCTGCTCGGCGCACCCGCGGTGATCGCCATGATGGCGACCTTCGGCGCCCTGCGCGGCCTCCACGACATGCGCACCCCGCTCTACATCGCCGCCGGAAGCAACGCCCTCAACGCCCTGCTCGACGCCGTGCTCATCCACGGGCTCGGCCCCGTCCCGGCCTACGGAATCGCCGGCGCCGCCTGGGCGACCACGGTCAGCCACTGGATCGGTGCGATCCTCGGAGCCGCGTCGGTTCGCAGACGACTCGGCCGGCCCCGACACCTGAGCTTCCGCCACGCTCGGGCCCTGCTGGTCGTCGGTCGGGACCTCTTCTTCCGAACCGCGCTGCTCGTCGCCTTCATCGCCCTGGGAACTCGGGTGGCCACCCGCCTCGGCAGCGACGCCGGAGCGGCTCACCAGGCGGTGCGCCAGGTCTGGCTCCTGACCGCCCTCGCCCTGGACGCCTTCGCGGCCAGCGCCCAGAGCCTCGTCGGGTACTTCCTCGGTGCGCAGCAGATCCGACTCGCGCGGCGGGTCGCCACACTGGCCCTGCTGTGGTCCGTGGGCACCGGGGCCGCGCTGCTCGTCGCCATGCTCGCCCTGGAGGACGTGGCCGCCCTGGCGTTGGTCCCGCCCACCGCCCGGGAGCTCTTCGCCAGCGCCTGGTGGGTCGCGGCCCTCGCCCAGCCGCTCAACGCCGTCTCCTTCGTGACCGACGGCATCCACTGGGGCACCCGTGACTACCGCTACCTGCGCAACGCCATGCTGCTGGCGTCCCTGGTGGGCAGCGCCCTGCTACTGGCGAGTGACGCCCAGGGGCGCGCGTCGGTGTTCGGGATCTGGGCCATCACCGGGCTCTGGATTCTGATGCGCGCCGGACTCGGCGCCCTGCGCGTCTGGCCCGGCGTCGGCCAGGCGCCTCTCGCACGGATCTCCCGCTCACCTCCGTCACCGCGTAACCCCCCGGAGAGGAGCCGCGACCGCCGATGTCCGCCGATCGGAAAGCAACGCCCCCCCAGACCGAGCACGACGGCGCCGCCGCCCGCGAGGCGCGCGTACGACGCGAGCCTCGACCCCACGTCATCCTGCTGCGACACGGCGAGCCCGACTGGTCGCCGAATCGGGGGCCGTCGGTCAACGACCCGGGCCTCACCGCCCTCGGCCGAAAGCAGGCCGACGCCGCCGCCGAGCACCTGGCGCAGCTTCCCATCGACGCCCTCTACGTGAGCCCCTACCGGCGCTCCCAGGAGACTGCGGCGCCCCTCGCCCGGGCCAAGGGCCTCGAGCCCGTCACCATCGAGGGCCTGGCGGAGGTCGGTGTGGCCGTCGAGGGACTCTCCCAGGAGGACGTGGATCGCTACTTCGTCGACGGCAGCCGGCGGCCCCTGTCGGATCACTGGGACGGCTGGCCCGGGGCCGAGACCTTCCACGACTTCCACGAGCGGGTGAGCGCGGCCCTCGTCGACGTCCTGGCGCGGCACGGCATGGCGCCGAAGCGCGAGCACGACTTCACGGTCTGGAACCTCGAGGGCCGGGCGCCGAACATCGCCATCGTCGCCCACGGGGGCACCAACGCCGTCGCGCTGAGCCAGCTTCTCGACGTCGACCCGGTGCCCTGGGAGTGGCTGCGCTTCGAGAGCGAGCTCACGGCCTACTCGGTCGTCCAGGCCCGGGACCTCGGGCCGTCGGGGCTCGTCTGGTCCCTCCAGGCATTCGGCATGGTGGATCACCTGATCGACGCCGGCCTTCGCTAGGCTGCCCGGCCCATGAAGATCGGACTCGTCGGTTATCCGGGCAGTGGCAAGACCGCCGTCTTCGGCGCGCTCACCGGGCTCGAGGTGGAGACCGGCTACGGCGCGGGCTCCGGCAAGAGCCTGGTCGGGACGGTGAAGGTGCCGGACGCGCGCGTCGATGCGCTGGCCGCTCTCTTCGAGCCGAAGAAGAC
>CALDCK010000181.1 GCA_937937315.1 uncultured bacterium | reverse complement strand
AGACTCGAGAGGAGCATTCCCACGAAGACGATCGGCAGCGCGATCGCTCGCAGCCCGATGCCGCAGGCGCGCATCGCGATGATCTCCACGTCGGCCGTCATGCGCCCGATCGCCAGCAGGGTCCCGAAGAGGAAGGAGATGGGCAGGGCATAGATCACGAGCATGCTGGAGAGGAGCCGGATGACGGTGAGCACATCGTCCAGCGCGAATCCGACGGCCGCGAGCTCGTCGAGGGCTCGCACGAGATTCCGCGTGACGAGCACCACTGTGATCGAGGCAAGGCCGAGAGCCGTGTAGAGAAGGACCTCGCGCACGATGTACGAGACGAGGGTCCGGGGTGCGCGCATCGCCAAATATGCTATCCAGCACGCCCGCTTCCCGCATCCGGCGTGGCCGATGAGCCGGGACCTTTGCGGATCGCTCCGTGTCCGCGCCGCCTGCGGATCGACTACCATCACGCGACCCCGATACGCGACCACGAGGTTGGTGGGCCGGAACCCGACGCATGCGAAAGCTCGACCGTCGTCGCCTCGAGCGCCTGATCGATGGCTTCAGTGGTGTTCGTCTCCTCGTCGTTGGAGACCTCGTCCTGGACGAGTACGTATGGGGTGACGTCGACCGGGTGAGCCCTGAGGCCCCGGTGCCGGTCGTACACGTGAGCGCCGAGACCGTCATGCTCGGGGGGGCCGCGAATGCGGCGCGCAACGTCGTCGCCCTCGGCGGATCCGTCGAGTGCTGCTCCGTCATAGGCGACGACGCTGCCGGACGCCGCGTCGCCGATCTGATGAAGGATCTCGGCGTGGATCCGGACGGGCTCGTCCGGGTCGAGGGGCGCCCCACGACGCGCAAGACTCGGGTGATCGCGCGCTCCCAGCAGGTCGTCCGCTTCGATCGGGAGACGTTCGAGCCGCCGCCGGCAGCGGCGGGACGATCGCTCCTCGAGTCGATTTCCCGCATGCTTCCCGGCGTAGACGGCGTGGTGGTCGAGGACTACGGCAAGGGAGTGCTGTCGCGTCGAATCGCGCGCTCCGCCATGCAGATCTTTCGCGAGGCCGACATTCCGGTCGCGGTGGATCCGAAGACCGACCTGTCGCACTACCGAGGCGCTTCGTTGGTGAAGCCGAATCTGAAGGAGGCGGAAGAGCTGGCGGGGATCCGGGCCCGATCCGACGGCGATCTCCGGCGCATCGCGACGCGTCTGCAGCGCATGATCGGGGGGGCGGCGGTGGTCGTGACCCGAGGCCAGCGCGGAATGTCCCTGTTCGAGGGGGACGACCCCGGGCTCCACGTGCCGACGGTTGCCCGGGAGGTCTTCGACGTCCAGGGCGCCGGGGATACGGCGATCGCCGCGCTTACCCTGACCCTGCGCGCCGGTGGGTCGCTTCACGAGGCGGCCGTCATCGCCAACGCGGCGTCCGGGGTGGTCGTCGGCAAGGTCGGCACCGCCACCGCCAGTGCCGAGGAGGTGAAGGCGATCCTGCCCGAGGCCCTGGCTGCGGCTCGGGGGCCCGCGTGATCCGCAGCATGACCGGCTTCGGGGCCGCGTCCTTCCACGCGGAGGGTGGTGGGTTCCAGCTGGAGATCCGCTCCGTGAACCACCGGCATCTCGACGTGAAGGTGCGCGTTCCGCGTATCCTCTCGAGTCTCGAGCCCGATCTGCGCGCGCGCATTCAGGAGCGTTTCGATCGGGGAAAGATCGACTGCACGGTCTCGGCCGCGGAGGCCGGCGCCCTCGAGCCGACCCTGCAGATCGACCGGGAGGCCGTCCGGGGCTACCTCGAGGCAGCCCGGTCGCTCGGTGACGAGGAGGGTGTGGGTGGCGAGCTCGACGTGGCGGCGCTTTTGGCGCTGCCCGGGGTCGCGCGCCTCACCGAGCCCGTGGTGGAGGTGGAGTTGCTCGACCCGCCCATCCACGGGGCACTCGAGGAGGCGATGGACGCGCTCGAGGGCATGCGCGCGGCGGAGGGGGCCGCGATCGAGCGCGACTTCGGGTCCCGCCTGGATCGAGTCGCCGAGCTCGCCGATGCCCTGCAGGAGCGCGCCGGCGACGTCCAGGCTGCCGTCCGGGCGCGACTCGAGAGGCGCATGCAGAAGCTCCAGTCCGAGACGGGGCTCGAGGACCCGGCGCGCCTCCAGCAGGAGCTGATGATGGCCGCCGATCGCCTCGATGTCACCGAGGAGATCGTCCGCCTGCGCAGCCATGTCGACCAGGTCCGGGCGACCCTGGCGGCAAGCGGGCCGGGTCGCCCCGTCGGCCGGCGTCTCGACTTCCTGCTCCAGGAGCTCTCCCGCGAGGCGAATACGGTGGGCTCGAAGGGTGCGGATGCGCCGGTCGCCCACCTCGTCGTCGACCTCAAGACCGAGCTCGAGAGGTTGCGAGAGCAGGTCCAGAACGTTGAGTAACCGCTCGCTGCTCAACATCGGTTACGGAAATCTGGTCGCCGCCTGGCGCGTGATTGCGGTCGTGTCGCCTGCCGCAGCGCCGATGAAGCGATTGCGAGACGAAGCCGCCCGGCGCGGCAAGCTCGTCGATTCGACCCAGGGCCGCCGGACCCGGTCGATCCTGGTGATGGACGACGATCACGTGATCCTCTCCGCCATCAATCCGGAGACGATCGCCTCGCGCTTCGCCCAGGGAGACATGTCGGGCGAAGACGAGCGATGAAGTCGCGGATCGGCTTTCCGGTGGTCGTGGCGGCGCCCTCGGGCACCGGGAAGACGACGGTCTGTCGGCAGGTCGTATCGCGAGACCCGAAGATCGAGTTCTCCGTCTCCCACACGACGCGGACCCGCCGCGAAGGGGAGCGGGACGGCGTGGACTATCACTTCGTCGATCAGGCCGAGTTCATGCGGGAGGCCGAGAGCGATGGGTTCCTCGAGTGGGCGGTCTACAACGACCGCCGCTACGGAACCAGCTGGCGGGCGATCGAGGCGCCCCTCGCAGAGGGGCGCGACGTGTTGCTCGAGATCGAGGTGCAGGGGGCGCGGCAGGTCCGGGAGCGTCGCCCCGACGCCCGCTTCATATTCCTCCTACCGCCCTCCTTCGAGACGCTCCGCGCCCGCCTCACGGGTCGCGGGACGGATACACCCGAGCAGGTCGAGCGCCGCCTCGAGCTGGCCCGGCGAGAGCTCGAAGCCGTCGGTGACTTCGACTACGCGGTCGTGAACGACGACCTCGAGGCCTGCGTTCGAGACGTTCTTGCGATCCTCGAGGCTGAGCGGCGCGGTGAAGTCGATGCCCTGCGGGCGCGCTTCGATCCCGACCGTGCCGCGGAGCGGTTGAAGTCCGGAGAGTGAAGAGCGGAGCCGGGAGGCAGACCCGGCCGGGAATCGGTACCTTAGGCAACATCCCGATCCCAAAAGGTAATTTCGCTTTTCGATGCTCCGATTCAACGACATCGCGGATCGCGTGCTCGAATACAATCCGAGCTGTGATCTGTCGCTCCTTCAGCGGGCCTACGTCTTCTCGGCGAAGGTCCACGAGGGACAGGAGCGGCTCTCGGGCGAGCCGTACCTCGTTCACCCGCTCGAGGTCGCGGGAATCCTCGTGGACATGCGGATGGACGAGGAGGCCGTCGCCGCGGGCCTTCTGCACGACACGATCGAGGACACCCTCGCCACCCCCGAAGAGCTCAGCCGGCTCTTCGGCGAGCAGGTGGCCTTCCTGGTCGAGGGGCTCACGAAGATCGCGAAGATCGAGTTCACCTCGGCGCGCGAGCGGCAGGCCGAGAGCTTCCGGAAGATGCTGCTCGCGATGTCGAAGGACATCCGCATCCTGTTGATCAAGCTGGCCGACCGGCTCCACAACATGCGGACCCTCGACTACGTGTCCGAAGACTCCGCCCGTCGCGTGGCCCAGGAGACCCACGACATCTACGTCCCCCTCGCCCACCGGCTCGGCATCCACTGGATGATGCAGGAGCTCGAGGACCTCTCGTTCAGGGCGCTTCGCCCCGAGGTCGCCGCGGACCTCGAGCGCCGGCTGCGGACGAAGCGGAAGGCGCGCGAGCGCTACATCGAGGAGGTCATCGGCATCCTCTCGGCGCGTCTGGGCGACGCCGCTCTCGACGCGGAGGTGACGGGCCGCCTCAAGGACCTGGCTTCGATCCACGCGAAGATGGAGCGCTACGGCGTCGACCTGGACGAGCTCTACGACGTGATCGCCTTCCGCACGATCCTCGACGGTCCGACCGCCGACGCCTACGCGGCGCTCGGCATCGTTCATTCGATCTGGCGGCCGGTACCGGGGCGGTTCAAGGACTACGTCGCTCTGCCTAAACCGAACGGGTACCAGTCGCTGCACACGACGGTGATCGGCCCCTACGGCGAGCGGATGGAGGTGCAGATCCGCACGCGGGAGATGCATCGGGACGCAGAGCTCGGCATCGCCTCCCACTGGCGCTACAAGGCCGGCCGTGTCGGCACCGACGATCCGGACGATCGCAAGTTCGCGTGGCTGCGGCAGCTCCTCGAGCGCCACCAGGACGTCGACGACCCCAACGAGTTCATCGAGACGGTGAAGATCGACCTCTTCCCCGACGACGTGTTCGTCTTTACTCCCCGGGGCGATGTCATCGGCCTTCCGCGCGGCGCCACACCGGTCGATTTCGCCTATGCGATCCACAGCGAGGTGGGCGACGCGTGCTCCGGGGCGAAGGTCAACGGCCGGATGGTCCCGCTGCGTCAGGCCCTTGCAAACGGCGACACTGTGGAGGTCATGACCAGCGCCAACCAGGTGCCGCGGAAGGACTGGCTCGAGTTCGTGATCACGGGCAAGGCGCGCAGTCGGATCCGCCACTCGATTCGCGCCGAGGAGATGGACCGCAGTCGCCAGCTGGGCCGCGAGATCCTCGATCGCGAGCTGCGGAAGACGGGCCTGTCGCTGCCCCGGCTGACGGAGCGGGGAGACATGGCGACGGCGGCGAGTCGCCACGGGCGCGGCTCCGCCGAGGACCTGATGGCCGCGATCGGATACGGCCGCATTGCCGCGGCCGACGTTGTCCGGGGCCTGCGCGGGGAAGCGGCGCCGGAGGCCGAGGTTCCGAAGCGACGGCTCTTCCGTCGCCAGCGGGATGCGACGGCGGGGATCCGGGTCAGCGGGCAGTCGGACGTCCTCGTGCGATTCGGGAAGTGCTGCGGCCCCATTCCCGGGGACGAGATCGTGGGCTTCGTGACCCGTGGGCGCGGCGTGACCGTTCACTCGAAGGAGTGCGCGAAGGCCTTCGAGCTCGATCCTGCCCGGCGGATCGAGGTGGAGTGGGGGGTCGATGCCGAGGTCCCGCATCGCATCAAGATTCGAGTCCGCTCCCAGGACCGGCCCGGGCTGCTGGCGACGGTGACGAAGACGATCTCGTCTGCCGGGGTCAACATCGGTGGTGCGCGGGTGACCACCAGCGCGGATCAGCTGGCGGAGCAGACCTTCGACGTCTGGGTGGCGGACCTCGCGACCTTGAACGCCGTGATGAAGCAGATCTCGCGCATCAAGGGCGTGCTCTCGGTCGAACGCCTGCGCTCGTGAGGATCCTCCACGTCACGGGTGATTGGAAGTGGACCGGTCCTGCGGCTCCGATGGTCGAGCTCGTTCTGGCCCTTCGCGAGCGCGGCCACGAGGTCGATCTCGCACTGCCGACGGCGCCGAAGGAGGGGCTCGCCTGTGTCTACGACCACGCAACCCGAGCTGGCGCGGCGCCTGCGCTCGTGCTCGAGCGGGGGAAGGGCGCGTCCTTGTGGCGCGACCGACTCGACGCGCGGCGCCTGCGAAACCTGGTGGTCGAGCGCGACATCGAGATCGTTCACACCTGGCACACCCGCGACCACGTGCTCGCCCTTCGCGCGAGCGCCGGGCGTCGGCGCGCCGGCGCGACCCGGGTCGTGCGCTCCTACAAGATCGCGACGCCGATCCCGCCCCTGCCCTGGAATCGCTGGCTCTTCGGGCCGGGAAGCGACGGCCTCATCTGTGTGTCGCCGAGGTCCGCCCAGGCGAACGAACGGCTTCGAGGGGGTCGTCCTTCCCTCGGAGCCTTCGGCGCCATCGATACGAAGCGATTCCGGCCCGCGCCCCCCGACGAGGCGCTTCGACGATCCCTCGGCATCGAGCCCGAGCACCGGGTGGTCGGGATCGTCGCCCGCGCCCAGCGTCATCGGCGCTTCGACCTGCTGCTGGAGGCGGCCGCGCGGCTGTTCGCCGGGGACGCGTCGGCACGGCTCCTCGTGATCGGACGGGGGACGAACATCGAGGAGACCGCCCAGCGACCGGCCGAGCGTCTGGGCATCGCCGATCGCGTGATCTTCGCGGGCTATCGGACCGACGATTACATCGACGTGCTTCGCTGCGCATCGGTCTTCACCTTCCTGGTGCCGGGCTCCGACGGCGGTTGTCGCGCGCTCCTCGAGGCAGCGGCCTGCGGCCTGCCCGCCGTGACCTCCACCCGGGGTGCGCTCCCGGAGATCGTGGTCGACGGCGAGACCGGGCTCCTGGTCGAGGAGGATCCCGTCGCCCTGGCCTCGGCCTGGGAGGCGCTCCTCGGTGACGAGACGCGACGGGCCGGGATGGGGGCCGCCGCCCGGCGTCGGGCAGAGACCCATTTCGACCGCAGCCACTTCGCCGAGCAGGTGGAGGCCTTCTACGCGTCGCTCGCGTGAGAGCGAGCGGGGCGCGGTTCGGCTCGAGCCTCCCCGAAGAGGGGGGGCGGGACCATCGGGTCCGGGAGCTTCAGATCAGGGCGGGGGGTGCACTCGCCGGCTCGGACTGGAGGTCCACCAGCTCCCGGTAGAGGCCACCGGTCTCGACGAGCTGGTCGTGGGTTCCGACCTGAGCGATACGGCCGCCGTCGAGCACCACGATCCGGTCGGCCTGGCGCACGGTCGAGAGCCGGTGTGCCACGACGAAGACGGTGCGTCCCGGCAGCAGCACCTCGAGGGCCTCCTGGACCGAGCGCTCGGCCTTCGAGTCGAGGGCGCTCGTGGCCTCGTCGAGGATCAGCACCGTCGGGTCCCGCAGGATCGCGCGGGCGATGGTGACCCGCTGGCGCTGGCCGCCGGAGAGGCGCGTGCCCCCCGCACCCACCTCGGTGTCGTAGCCCTCCGGAAGATCGTCGACGAACTCGTCCACGTTCGCTGCCCGGGCGGCCTCGAGGACGTCCGACTCGTCGGCAGCCTGGCGGCCGTAGCGGATGTTGTCTCCGATCGTCCCGTCGAAGAGGAAGGGGTCCTGGGTGACGACGGCGAACTGATCGAGCAGCGAATCGCGTCGGATGCTTCGGAGATCCACCCCGTCGAACTCGATCGAGCCGGCAACGGGATCGTAGAGGCGCAGCAGGAGATCCGTGAGCGTCGTCTTGCCCGCGCCGGTCCGGCCGACGATGGCGATCACCTCGCCCGCCTTCACGTCGAGCGACACGCGGTCGAGGACCGGCTCGCGGCCGTAGGAAAAGGATACGTCGCGGAAGCGGATTCCGTCGCGCAGCCGATCGATCTCGATGGCGTCGTCGGCGTCGCGGATCTCGATGTCGGCGTCGAGGAGCTCGAAGAAGCGGTCGGCGGACGGCAGGGCGTCGAGAATCTTGACGTAGCCCCGCGCGAGGGTGCGAACGGGTTTATAGACCGTCGTCGTCATCGCCACGAAGGCGCCGAGGTCTCCCGGGGTGAGTCCCCAGTATCCCCCGAGCACGAGCCACAGGCCGAGGATCATCACTCCGATCGCAGCGAAGCTGTTGAGGGCATCGACCACGCTGCGCGCCAGGACGCGGTTCTTCACGACCTTCATCGCGCGATGGAAGAGGCGACGCGAGGCGCGGCGGAACCCCTCGTTCTCGAGCTTCTCGGCGCGAAAGGACTTGATGGTCTTGATACCCGCGATGATCTCCACCAGGCGTTGGGTCACGTCGGCGGATTGCTCCTGACGGCGCTTTGCGCTCTTGCGAATCCGGGTGCTGAAGGTGGAGATCACCAGCGCGATCACGGGCCCGACGAGGACCAGGACGAGGGAGAGCTTCCAGGAGATGA
>CALDCK010000180.1 GCA_937937315.1 uncultured bacterium | reverse complement strand
GGAAATGTGAGCCAATTGGGGATTCGCAGCCGCGTGACGTCGTGGTAGATCGCCAGGCAGAGGAACGCCGCTGCCCACCCGAGGGCGGGCAGCGGCGTCTCTCTGGCGGAGAACACGAAGCACGCAACGACGAGAGCGGCGGCGAGAACCGGCAGGATTTCCCGCCGGACTGCCGCACCGAAGCCGGAGAGGGCAAGGCCCTCCTCGAATCCGACGCCCATCGTGTCTTCTGTTGCCTGCTTCACGTTCGACCTGGAGCTCGACTACGCGCCCGGGTTGACGGTCGAGCCGATGTCCGTGAGGGCGGCGCCGATGTCGTCCTTCAGCGTTCCCCACAGCAGGGCTGCGGCCACCGCGAACACGACGCCCACGATCGCCCACTCCACCATTTCCATTCCCTCGTCCTCGAGAACGAGGCGCTTCGTCGTCTGCCAGAACTTCATCGGTTTCTCCCTAAGTGTGATTCGGGTTTCTTTTCGGACTTTCTATTCAGTCACTTGCCCGGAGAGTCGTGCGCTACTCGCGAATCTGTCTTGGCTGCGAACTACGCGCTTCATTCCGTGCGGGCGATCACATGAGCAAGCGATGTGCCAACGCGATCCGGCATGAACGAGCGGCGCCGCGTCGACGAGGAACGTCGCGGGCTTCGACGGGCTCTTGCCTCGCCGCGATGGTGCGAAGCGGGTTGCGGAGTCGTTGGTGCGGTGTCCCCGGCTCGATGACGATGAGAAGGTGATGGACAGGGGTGTGAAGAGGACTGCGGAGTCCACGCGCATGCAGCGAAGGCGCAGCGTCGGAGGGGGCGCACGCGGGGCCCGATCGTCGGTCCGCTGCATCCCTTCCGCGGGCTGCCTTCCGAGGAACTGCTTGCCACTCGCCGGCGCCCGGTAGAGAATCGGGCCGTGCTGAACGAGATCGATCGCGCGACCCGGCTCGAGCTGATGAAGTTCGTATGCTCGTTCGCCTGGGCGGACCTCTCGGTTCACCCGGCGGAGCGCAGCTTCGTGGGACGTCTCGTCTCCCGCCTGGGCTTCGAACCCGACGACGAGGCCCGGGTGCGCGAGTGGCTGCGGGTGCCGCCGGATCCGGAGTCCGTGGACCCGACCCGGATCCCCCGAGAGCACCGGCAGCTCTTCCTGGCGGCAATCGACGGCGTGATCGCCGCGGACGGTCAGATCACTTCCGAGGAGCGGGAGAGCCTCGCCCTGCTCAAGGAGCTGATGGCCTAGGGGCCCTCGCGCTTCGCCAGTCCGACTGCGGCGTCCGCGCGGCGCGTCGGCTCCGGGAGCCGGAAGCCCGCGCAGGTCCGCAGCACCAGGCGCTCGGCGTCGGAGAGGTCGATGGCGTGCCCGACGCTCACGAACACCGGCTTCACGCCATCGCGGGTGCGCAACACCGTGCCGACCCGCTCGCCCCGGTGGAGGAGGGCGCGTCGGCTGCCCCGGGATGCCGCGGGCTCCCGAGGCTCTCCCACGAGCAGGCTCTTCGCCACGCCGACGCTCGGGAGGTCGCAGAGGATCCCCAGATGGCAGGCGATACCGAAGCGTCGCGGATGGGCGATGCCGTGTCCGTCCAGCATGAGGGCGTCTGGGGTGCTGCGTAGCTTGCGCAGGGCGGCGATCAGGGCGGGGGCTTCCCGGAAGGAGAGGAGACCGGGCACGTAGGGAAAGGTGAGCGGGCGTTCGGCGTGGCGCTCCTCGACGACCCGGCGGCTGTCGACATTCCATAGGATGGCAGCCGCGAGGCAGCGCGTGCCGTCCCGCGAGAAGGCGCAGTCCAGGCCGGCGACACTTCGGATCCGTTCCCCGTCGCCATGGCGACGCACCCGGCCAGCCAGACGCCGCTGCACCGCGACGGCCGCGCGCGGCGTGAGGTTCCAGCGGTGCGGGGCACGGCCGATCTTCACGTCCCTGTTCTACCAGGGCGCGTCCGGGGGGGCGAGGGGCGCCGTGGCGCCCGGCTCTACCAGACCGACGGAATCAGGCGCCAGCGCGTCCCGACGGCGTAGCGGGCGTAGTCGGGGTACTCGCCCAGGAGCTGCTCCTCCTGGAGGATCCGGACGACCTGAAAGCTCGTGACGACGGTCAGTACCAGGACGTTCTGCACACTCATGTTGTTGGCCAGATAGCCCAGGTGCGCGACCAGGTAGGTGGAGTAGAGAGGATGGCGGACCCAGCGATAGAGCCCATCGGACTTCACCCCGCGATGGGCGGGCAGGAGGCCGAAGCTCCGGTTGAGGGAGAGCACCGCGGCGATCTGGAGTCCGAAGGCGAGGACCTGAAGGACCTGTCCCACCAGAAGATCCGCCGACGCGTCGGTGGGGCGCAGCAGCATGGGGGCGAAGGTGCCGATGGACGTCGCGACCCAGGTCTTCCACCCATGCCAGGTCCGGTCCGGCTCCCGCCGGATGATCAGCATGACGGCGACGAGGCCTTCGACGGCCACGATGAGCAGGAGGCTCAGGCGGGGCTGGACGAGGAAGCTCTGAAGATGGGCGTAGGCGAAGGCGATGAACAGCGTCGCCAGGAGCAGGTTGCTCAGAGCGGCGCCGAGGCCGTGGAAGGCGAAGCGTCGATTGCTGGACACGGCAGGAGACCTCGTTTTGGCCGGATCCTCCGGAGATCCGGGTTTCTCTGTGTCGTCGCCCAAGGGTTCGATCTTGAGGCGGCCTCCCCCGGGGCCGAATCGTCGGAGGACGCCGATCTGCCCGGGCGCCCGTCGCGCGTGACGGCTGCCCTGCGCGGGGAGTAGAATCGGGCCATGAATGCCCAAGAGATCGTCCGGAGCTTCTGCGAGGCCGTGCCGCGGCGCGATCCGAAGGAGCTGGCCGGCTTCTTCAGCGCCGACGCCATCTATCACAACATCCCCATCGCCCCGGTCACCGGCCCCGAGGAGATCGAGAAGATGCTCGGCCAGTTCCTCGGTCCCGCCTCCGAGGCCGAATTCGAGGTGCTCACCCTGGCAGTGGACGGCCACCGGGTCCTCACCGAGCGGGTGGATCGCTTCACCATCGGCGACAAGCGGATCGAGTTGCCGGTGATGGGGACCTTCGAGGTCGGACCGGATGGGAAGATCACGGCCTGGCGCGACTACTTCGACATGGCCCAGTTCACCAGTCAGATGGGCTGAGGCCTGGGCACTTGTCGATCCTGCTGGTTCGCCACGGTGAGACCTCGGGGAACGCGAATCGGGTGATCCAGACCCCCGAGACGCCGCTCAGCGAGCGCGGTCTCGCCCAGGCGCGTCGCCTGGCGGCCCGCCTGAGGGGGCGCGGGGTGGGACTCGTCGTGACCAGCGACCTGGCGCGGGCGCGCATGACGGCCGAGTGCGTACGCGATGCCACCGGCGCGCCGCTGCGCTTCGATCCGGGCCTCCAGGAGCGCAGCTTCGGGGACCTCCGCGGGACCCCCTACGCCGACCTCGACGAGGACCCCTTCGCGGCGGGCTACGTCCCGCCCGGCGGCGAGAGCTGGGAGGACCTCCACCGGCGAACCGATGCGGTGTGGGAGCGGGTCGTCCGGATGTCGGATCAGGCCGAGGGCGATCTCGTGGTCGTGACCCACGGCCTGGTCTGCCACTCGCTGCTGAGCCGCCGGCTCGAGCTCGAGCCCGGCGTCGAGGCGCCGCCGGGCTTTGCGAACACCTCGGTCACGGTCGTCGAGCCGGGTCCCCCCTGGCGCGTCCGGCTGCTCAACTGCACCGCACACCTCGCGGTCGACCGCGGCCCTGGCCCTCCCCCGGGCTCCGGCCTTCAGGTCTAGCCGGGCTCCCGCGGGTCGATCCGGTCCCTTCTCGGATCGGGGCCCCGCGAGGCTAGTAGTCTCCGCTGAATGCGAAGGTCTGCCCGGGCTTCTGCTCCAGGTGGGAGGGCGTGACCACGTAGTCCCCGCCGACGGCCTGGCGCGCCAGCCGCCTCGCCACGTAGGAGTCTCCGCCCGTCCACATCCAGGTGAGCCCGGAGAGGACGAGGCCACTGGCGGCATAGGCGAGCTTGAGTGGTGAGTAGACGAGAGTCACGAGCATGGCGCCTACGCCAGTGCCGGCCTCCGAGGCGAGGCTGCCGCTCTCCGGCTCGCCGGCTGCCGGGACGCTCGTCGAAAGGGTAAGTGTGAAGATCAGGGCTGCGGCGAGCTGTCGGAGCGGCAGCGGCCGGGGCCTGGGATTTTCAGAGGTCACCGGAGTTCTCCAACCGGGGGGTGGAGCCGGGAAGTACGCCTGGGGAGGGAGCCAGGGCGGCGCCACGGCTCGCAGCCGGCGGCGCATCGACGCGGAGAATACTCGACTGCAGGACCTGCGTCAGCCTCCGGCCCGTGGGGCCGGGCTCCGACCGCCCGGGTCGCAATTGGGCTAACTCTCTATCTCCCTCCAGGAGGCACCCATGCGCCGGAACGTTTCCCGTCTCTCGATCGTCCTGATCGCGCTGTCCGCTCTCGCCGCCTGCGCATCGGATCCCCAGGCCGGGATCAGCTTCGACCCCCTCGAGCGCTTCCCCGCCGAGGCCCTCTGGCGCTGGGACGACACGGCGAACGTGCTGCCCGAGGACCCGCGGCTCGCCCCCATGCAGCTCGATTCCGTGCTCCGAGATGCGGTGTCGGCGGAGCTGACGGCCCACGGATACCGCGAGGCCGGCTCGAACCAGTCGGACTACCTGGTCTCCTACGAGCTCCGACTGACGACGCGGGTCCGGCCCGAGACCTCCATCTCCGTGGCCTCGCTCTCGCTCCTCATCCGTGAGGCCGCGACCCGGCGCCGCGTCTGGCTCGCCTTCCTCCAGACCGAGATCGACGTGTCGAGATCGGATGCGGAGCGTCGGAAGCGCGTTCGCGAGGTCGTGGCCCGCATGCTTCGGGACTTTCCCCCTCAGCATGGCGGCGGCTGACGCCGGGGGCGGAGCGCCTACTCGGGGTACTCGAGGCGAACCTTCGTCCCGGTGCAGCGCGACTGGCAGGTCAGGACCCAGCCTTCCTTCAGCAGGTCCGGCGTCAGGCAGTCGTTCGTCGACATCTTGACCTCGCCCGACACGAGCTTCGCCATACAGCAGGAGCAGTAGCCCTCCTCGCAGGAGAAGGGGGGATCGAGGCCGGCGCGTCGCGCCGCCGCGAGCACCCGCTCACCGGGCTCGTAGGGGATCTCGTGCTCGTGGCCGTCGAGGACGAGGGTGATCGTCGCGGGGGCGATCTCTCCCGCTTCCACTGCGGGCTCCTCGGCCTCGTCGTGATCGGGCGGGGAGAGGAAGCGTTCGATGTGGATGCGTTCCCGGGCGATCTGGAGGGCGTGCAGAGCCTCCTCGACGGTCGTCATGAAGGCGTCGGGTCCGCAGAGGTAGAAGTCCTGGTCGGTCTCGCCCCGGACCCAGCCGTCGACGCCGCGCGCCGTGACGAAGCCCGCCTGGTCGTCGAGGGAGTGGGAGATTTCGAGGCGATCCGGATGTCGGGTGGCGAGCGCCGCGAGCTCCTCTTCGAAAATGATGGACCGCGCGTCGCGGTTCGCGTAGAGCAGACGAACCCGGCGCCCGGTCGTGGCGAGCGCCGACTTGATGATGGAGATGCAGGGTGTGATGCCGCTCCCGGCGCTGAAGAGCACGACGTCGCGCTTGGAATCGGGCTGGAGAACGAAGTGGCCTGCGGGCGGCACGACCATCAGCGTCGATCCCGCGCTGACCTCGTCGTTCATCCAGTTCGAGATGCGCCCCCTTTCGACGCGCTTCACCGTGACCTTGGGCTCCGTGTCGACGTCGGGTGAGCTCGCGAGGGAGTAGCTCCGGGTGAGCACGTGTCCGTCGAAGGGGATCTTGAAGCTCAGGAACTGACCCGGGCGGTACTCGAACTCGTGGGCGAGCGCCTCGGGGATCTCGAAGACGATGGACATCGCATCGTGGGTCTCGCGAACCGTGCGCAGGACGCGGAGCTCGTGGCAGCTCGCGATGGCCTTCTGCCAGTCGTCCTCGGAAACGCCGGCTCGCTTCGGATCGACCATGGAGCGCGATCTCCCGGTGGGATCTCGTCGTGGAGGAATGGGGTGGGGCCGCGACGTCGGGCGGTGAGACGGCGCGCAGCCTAGGAGGCCGGGCCGGGCCTCGTCAAGGGGGCGCCGACTTCACGCCGCAGTCGGGGCGACGGCGACCCCATTCCCGGTGCGGGCGCGGCGTGCGGCGATGCGCAGGCCCAGGGCGCCGAAGGAGAGCGCCGCGAGCGGCAGGTAGCCCGGGCTCGAGAGGGAGAGCACCACCCAGTCGTAGGCGAAGATGAACCAGAGCCAGTGCATGCCGATGCGGTGCAGGGCGTTCCAGCGCCGAGCACCGAGCCAGGCAGCGGTGCGGTCCGTCGACGTGAGTGCCATCGCGACGAGGAGGAGATAGGCCATCCCGCCGGCTAGGACGGTGATGGGGTGGGCCTCGAAGGCGTCTCCCAGCAGGAGGGCGAGCATCCAGATCGCCAGGCCGTGGAGCATGTGGGCGACGAAGAAGGAGAGCCCCAGGGCGCGCCGATTGCGGAGCATCCAGCGGGTGGCGGGGCTCGGGAAGAGCCGCCGCACCGACGATGCCGAGTAGGGCGCGAGGAAGAGGAGGAACGACACGCGTGCCGTGATGCGTGTCAGGGCTCGCAGCCCCTCCTCGTCGGTTCCGCAGGTCGAGACGGCGATGCCGAAGATCGCGAGGAGGCCGAGGGTCGCCGTCGCGACGAGTCTCGCTCCATTCATGTTTCGTCCCTCCCCGGTGCCGGGCTTCGGACGCCACCGAAGTTGCGTCCTCTATCGATCGCGGAGGTCGACGACGGCGCCGTTCTCGAGATCTCCGTCGGTGAGGAGCTTCCACAGCTCCCCGGCGACCTCGTCGGCGTTCCGCAGCTCGCCGTCGTCGTGAAGCGCCTGGAAGCGGGCGACGTCCGGAAAGCTCCGCTCCGGCGTCGCGCGGATCGCCTCCTGCATCGAGGTCGCGACCACGCCCGGTGCGATCGAGAGAACGCGGCAGCGATCGCCGCGGCGGCGCTGCTCCGCCCCCACGGTGCGGACCCAGTGGTCGGCGCCGGCCTTCCCACCGCAGTACCCGCTCCAGCCCTCGTAGACGCTGTGGGCGGCCCCGGAGCCGATGTTGAGGAAGGTGCAGGGCACGGTCGTCCCCATCGCAGCGCGCAGGAAGGCGTCGCCGATCACCTGGGGGGCGGCCCCGTTCAGGAGCACCTGACGCGTGTAGGCGGTCGGATCCACCTCGCCGGCGAAGCCCATCGGATCCAGGGTGCCCGCGCTGTGGAGCAGGAAGACCCCGTCGCCTCCGAAACCCTTCATCTCGCGCTCGAAGAGCTCTGCGACGCGTGGCCAGGAGTCCGGCTCCGAGAGGTCGGCGCGGAAGTGCTCGACGCCGGGAGCGCCGCGGCGACTGATGTCGATGACCCGCGCGTTCGCGAAGGGCACGGCGCGGGCGAGTGCCAGACCGATGCCGCTCGATCCGCCGGTTACGAAGACGAGGTGCATTCGCGGAGCGTACCAGAAGGCGACGTCTTGCCTGAGTCGTCGAGCCGTCGCACCCTGGCCGCGATGTGATTGCGATCGTCGGCGTGGGGGCCATCGGCGGGGTCTGTGCCGCGCAGCTCGGAGCGGTGCGCGGCGACCTGCTGTGCTGCGTGCGGCGCCGATTCGAGCGGCTCTCCCTGCGCGGACCCGCTGGCGAGTGGACGTCGGCGCCACGGATCGCGACGGACCCGGCGGGTCTCGATCCGGCAACCTGGGTGTTGCTGGCGACGAAGGCCCACCAGACGTCGTCGGCTGCCCCCTGGCTCGAGGCCCTGATGGGCACCGGATCGACGCTGGCAGTGCTCCAGAACGGCGTCGAGCACGTCGAGCGCGTCTCGAGGTGGGCCGGGGCCGACCGGGTCGTGCCGGTGGTGGTCGACTGCCCGGCGACGGCCATCGCCCCGGGTCGGATCGAGCAGCGACGCGAGGCACGGCTGGTGGTGCCGGACGACGCACCGGGCCGCGCCTTCGCGTCGCTCTTTTCCGACACGGCCGTGGAGGTCTCGCAGACCGGCGACTGGACCACCGCCGCCTGGCGGAAGCTCTGCATCAACGCCGTCGGCGGTGCGATCTCGGCCCTGGCCGGAAGGCCGCTGGCGGAGATCCGGGAGCCCCGCTGCGCCGAGCTGGCCCGGGCCCTCGCCCTCGAGTGCGGGGCCGTCGCGAGGGCCGAGGGCGCACGAGTGGACGACGACTTCTGCGCGGAAGTCGCCGAGCGCGCCGCGACGGTGCGTTCCGGCGGTCGGACGTCGATCCTGGTGGATCGCCTCGCCGGGCGCGCACTCGAGGTGGATGCGCGCAACGGCGCCGTCGTGCGTCTCGGGGCGCGTCACGGCATCGACGCGTGGCTGAACCGGCGCGTCTGCACCCTGCTCGCCGACGCGCACCTCGTTCCGCGCGAGGACCGCCTTCCGGCTCTGATCTCCGCGCTGCCGTCCTGAGGCCGAGCCTCATTGGTCCTCGAGGGCGTCGAACTCCCGCTGGACGCGCTCGGCCTCCGGGTGGGCGCGGATGCGCTCCGAGAGGAGCCGGCGCTGCTGCTCCGCCTGGAGCTTCGGCTGCTCGAGGGTCGCCCACTGCACGACGCCCTCCCAGAGCTGATCCACCACCTCGGCCCCCGGCAGGGTGTCGCCGTCTCGCGCGCGGAAGGTGAGGGAGCGCAGCTCCCCCAGGTAGAGACGCAGCGAGCGCACGTGAATCTCCTCGTCGGCGCGGATCCGGTTCACGATCTCCGCAGCCTGCACCGCTTCGGCGCGACGCGCGGGGAAGAGCTCCGGGTCCCGGAGCAGCTCCTCGGTCAGGGAGAAGATGCGCTCCGCGCGGAACTCGATCAGCAGCAGGTTGCAGAGGAAGTCGACGAGCCGCTCGTGGGCACGACTGATCTCCGGGATGCGCGGTGCATCCCGCTCGGGGCGCGCAATGGATTCGGGCACCTCCGGGTGCGGGTAGTCGGTCTCGCCGAAGGCGAGGTCGCGCACGGCGAACCACATGACGTCGTGGCCGCCGATGCCCTTCTGGGGCTCGCCTCCTTCGTCGATTCCATGGGCCTCGAGGAGACCCCGATTCAGGTGGCCCAATCCCATGTGGGAGACGTCTTCGACGAGGGCGTCCTGGAGCTCGGGAAACTCCATCTCGGCCAGCAATCGCCCGCGGGCCTCGATCTCGCCGGTGATCGTGAGCGCATTCCAGAAGGTCTGGCCGAGTCCTTCGAGGAGCAGGAGCTTCTGCTGGCCTGCGCTCGGGTAGCGGACCCCGGCGAGCAGTGAGGAATCGGCCCGCAGCAGGTCGCCCCCCCGCGCCCGAAGCTGCTCGGTCCAGGCCTCGATCGCCGCCTCGCGCAGCAGCGCCCGGGGCGGCACGTAGCGGCCGTCGGCGAGGAAGCCCCCGTGCAGGCGATGCCCCGCCTCGATCTGGGGCGCGGAGTATTCGTGGGATCGGAACAGCTCCTCGCGGGAGTAGTCGAGCTTCATCGGGTCTGGGCCTCCGTCGGCGGCCGTCCCTCGACGGCGAGTGCGCGAGCGCAGAATCGGGTGACGTTCGAGATCAGCTCGGCGCGGGAGGTGGCGTGGCTCGCGCCGTGGACGCAGGCCGCGTCGATCATTCCCACGATGCCGTGGGCGATCACCCGGGCATCGTAGTCCGGGGCGACCTCGCCGCGGTCCATGTCGTGCTGGAGACCGCGGGCCAGGGAGTCGGCGAGTCGGTCGCGCAGGCTCGCGCCGCTGGGCACGACGGCCGCGATCACCGCCGCGTCGGCGAAGGCGGCACTCAGCACGCCGGGCTGGCTCTCGGCGAAGTCGAACAGGCCCTCGAGGGCGCTGCCCAGTCGCTCCTCGAAGCGCGTCGCGCCGACGGCGCGACGTCGGATCACTCCCATCAGCTCCTCGGCGGCCACCTCGATGAACGCGAGAAAGGCCTCGTGCTTGTCCGCGAAGTGGAGATAGAAGGTGCCGGTGGCCAGGTCGGCCTCCCGGGCGATGTCCTGGGGACGGGTCGCGTCGTAGCCGCGGGTCGCGAAGAGGGTCCGCGCCGCGTCGAGGAGCCGCTGGCGCGTCTCGGCCTTGCGGCGGGCCTGGCGACCTCCCGGGAGGGTCGGCGCAGAACGGGCTCGGCCCGTGGCGGGGGTCCGGTCGCTTTCGGTCTTCGGCGCGCTGCTCATCCGAGCTCCCGGCTGCGGGCGGTGCCCGAGATACGAGATGATCTTTTGTCATTAATGAGAATTTGTCAATCGTGGGGTATGCTGAAGCCCCCGCCGCCGAGGTGCGGGGAGAGTCGCAAGGAGTTCGTGAGACATGGGCGAGGCGTACATCGTGGGCGCGGTGCGAACGGCCGGGGGCCGCCGCAACGGCAAGCTGAAGGACTGGCATCCGATCGACCTCGGAGCCCTGGTGCTCGACGAGCTCGTCGCCCGCACGACGGCCGACCCGGGTGCGATCGAGGACGTGATCTTCGGCTGCGTCGACCAGGTCGGTGCCCAGGCCGCCAACATCGCGCGCAATGCGGTGCTCTCGTCGAGTCTGCCCGAGAGCGTTCCCGGCACGACCGTCGATCGACAGTGCGGCTCCTCCCAGCAGGCGATCCACTTCGCCGCCCAGGCCGTCATGTCCGGTGTGCACGACGTCGTGATCGCGGGGGGCGTGGAGGCCATGAGCCAGGTTCCCCTCGGCGGCAATGCCATCGCCGGCTACAAGGCGGGCATGGGCTCGCCCTACGGCAAGGGCATGAAGCGCCGCTATCCCGGCGTGAAGTTCAACCAGTTCGCGGGCGCCGAGATGATGGCCGAGAAGTGGGGCTTCTCGCGCGAGGTCCTCGACGCCTACGGCCTCTCGAGCCACGAGAGGGCCGCCGCTGCGACGCGTGAGGGGCGCTTCGAGCGGGAGATCCTTCCGGTCGAGGTGGCCCTCGAAGGCGGCGCCACCGAGAAATTCAAGGCCGACGAAGGCATCCGCTACGACGCGAGCCTCGAGGCGATGGGCGCCCTCAAGACACTCTCGGAGAAGGGGCTCCTCACCGCGGGCACCTCGAGCCAGATCACCGACGGCGCCGCCGCGGTGATGATCGCCAACGAGGCGGGCCTGCAACGGATCGGAGCCACTCCCCGAGCCGCGATCCGCGCCATGACCGTCGTCGGCGACGACCCGGTGATGATGCTCGCCGCGCCGATTCCCGCCACGCGCAAGCTGCTCGAGCGGTCCGGGATCGCCATCGGCGACGTGGACCGCTACGAGGTCAACGAGGCCTTCGCGTCGGTGCCCATGGCCTGGCTCCACGAGCTCGAAGCAGATTCGGAGAAGCTCAACGTGAACGGAGGCGCGATCGCCCTCGGCCATCCGCTCGGGTGCACCGGGGCGAAGCTCATGACCACGCTGCTTCACGAGCTCGAGCGCACCGACGGGCGCTACGGCATCCAGACCATGTGCGAGGGCGGCGGCCTCTCGAATGCGACGCTGATCGAGCGGCTGTAGCGGCCGCCGACCCGGGAGAAAGGGCCGTGACGTTCGGGATCTTCTACGAGCACCAGCTGCCGAGGCCCTGGAGAGAAGGCGACGAGCTGCGCCTGTTCCAGGAGGCCCTCGATCAGGTCGAGCTCGCGGACCGGCTGGGCATCGACTACGCCTGGGAGGTGGAGCACCACTTCCTCGAGGAGTACTCCCACTCGTCGGCGCCCGAGGTCTTCCTGGCCGCCTGCTCCCAGCGCACGAAGCGCATCCGTCTGGGCCACGGCATCGTGTTGATGCCCCCCGGATACAACCACCCGGCGCGAGTCGCGGAGCGGGTCGCCACCCTCGATCTCGTCTCGAACGGGCGCGTCGACTTCGGAACCGGGGAGTCGTCCTCTCTCGCCGAGCTCGGCGGCTTCGGGGTGCCGGTCGAGACCAAGCGCGACCAGTGGCTCGAGGCGATCGAGCAGACGGCGAACATGCTCGCGATGGACCCGTATCCCGGGTTCGAGGGCCGATACTTCTCGATGCCCTGCCGCAACCTGGTGCCGAAGCCCGCCCAGAAGCCCCACCCGCCGCTCTGGGTGGCCTGCTCGAACCGCGACACGATCCACCTGGCCGCCCGCCTCGGCATCGGCGCCCTCACATTCGCGTTCGTCGATCCAGAGGAGGCGAAGAAGTGGGTGTCCGAGTACTACGAGATCATCCGAACCGAGTGCACGCCGATCGGTCACGCGGTGAACGCGAACGTGGCGATGGTGACCGGCTTCTCCTGCCACGAGGACGAGGCCGAGGCCCGCCGTCGGGGCGAGGACGGCTTCCGCTTCTTCGGCTACGGACTGGGTCATCACTACATCTTCGGGACCCACAAGCCCGGGCGGACCGACATCTGGGCCGGCTACGAGAAGGCCCGGCCCCTGCTGCCCGAGGCCGGTGCGAGCCGCGGGATCGGCACGCCAGACCAGCTTCGCGAGCACCTCGCCCGCTTCGAGGACACGGGCGTGGATCAGGTGATCTTCATCCAGCAGGGTGGAAAGAACCGCCACGAGCACATCTGCGAATCCCTCGAGCTCTTCGCCAGCCGTGTGCTGCCCGAGTTCAAGGAGCGGGAGGCGACGCGCGCGGTGGAGAAGGAGCGCGAGCTCGCGCCCTTCATCGAGCAGGCGATGGCGAAGAAGCGCTGGATGCGCCCCCTGAAGGACGAGGAGATCCCGGAGCTCGAGGCCCTCGGCCGTCAGGTCGTGGCCCAGGCGGCGGAGGGCGGCTCCGGGACGAGTCCGGCCGCGACCGCGTCGAGCATCACCATCCCCCTCGAAGATCCGGCGGCCTAGGCCCGGACCCTCGCGGAGCTCCCGCGTCGGCTCATCGGGCGGGGTCGGGTAGACTTCCGGCGGCTCGGACGGAGCCAGGATCAGGGGGGTTCGATGGAGAGGTGTGTGAGGAGTTCGGCGCCGGCGGGGATCGCCGGTACGAGAAGAGCCGAGATCGCGACGGGGCGCGGTGCGACGGGTCTGGCCCGGGTCGGCGCCTGGATCGCCACCCTCGGGCTGGCGGTGCTCTGTGCGGGCTGCATGACCGTCGGCCGGGACTTTCCGGTCGCGCCGGTCGACTCGATCGAGATCGGAACGACGACGATGGCGGACGTGCGCCGGCTCTTCGGCGAGCCCTGGCGCCAGGGCGTCGAGGACGGCGAGCGCACCTGGACCTTCGCGAAGTACCACTACAACGTGTTCGGCGCGACCCAGACCCGCGACCTGAAGGTGCGCTTCGACGCGAAGGATCGCGTGGTTGCGTTCTCGTTCAACTCGACCTTCCCGGAAGACGCGCAGCGCTGAATCGGCGCCTTGCGGCCTCCGACGGGCCCCCTATCCTCTGTAACTTAGTCACGCGACTAAGTAGAAGAGGGAGCCGGGCTGGCGCGGCTCGTATGGAGCGATCGCATGCACATCGACTACACCGACGAGCAACGCGCTCTGCGCGCGGAGCTGCGCGACTACTTCGCGCGTCTCGTCCCGCCTGAGATTCGACCGCAGCTGAAGGGGCTCGAGACCGGTCCCCTCCACAAGCAGCTGATCCGCCAGATGGGCGATGACGGCTGGCTCGGCGTGGGTTGGCCCGTGGAGTACGGTGGTCAGGGGCGAACGGCGGTCGAGCAGCTGATCTGGTTCGACGAGGCGCGCCGGGCCGGCGCGCCACTGCCCTTCGTCACCCTCAACACCGTAGGTCCTTGCCTGATGGCGAAGGGCACCGAGGCACAGAAGCAGAAGTTCCTGCGCGGCATCCTCGCCGGTGAGCTGCACTTCGCGATCGGCTACTCGGAGCCCGATGCCGGCACTGATCTCGCGTCGCTGAAGACCACGGCGGTTCGAGACGGCGATCACTACGTCGTCAACGGGACGAAGATGTTCACGAGCGGCGCCGACACCGCCGACTACGTCTTTCTCGCCTGCCGTACCGATCCCGACGCCCCGAAACACAAGGGACTGTCGATCCTGATCGTCGACACCCGGCTCGAAGGCTTCACCTGGGCGCCGATTCACACCGTGGGCGATGGCCACACGAACATGACGTACTACGAGAATGTCCGCGTACCCGTGGACATGCTCGTGGGCGCCGAGAACGAGGGCTGGCGGATCATCACCCTCCAGCTCAACCACGAGCGCATCGGTCTCGCGGCATTCAGCGGCCTCGCCCACAAGCTCCTCGACGACGTCGTCGACTGGGCGAAGAAGACCGAGGATCCGGAAGGGCGCGCGGTGGCCGAGAAGCCCTGGGTCCAGAGCTGTCTGGCCGAGTCCTACGCGCGCCTCGAGGCCATGAAGGTCATGAACTGGCGGATGGCCTGGGAGCTAGAGCGCGGAGAGGTGAATCCCGCCCGCGCCTCGGCGGCGAAGGTCTACAGCACAGAGACCCTTCGCGAGGTCTATCGCAGGCTGCTCGAGGTGTTGGGCTGCGTGGGCACCATCAAGGATGGCTCCCCCGGTGCCGTGATCGCCGGCCTCGTCGAGCGCGAGTGGCGCCATAGCCAGATCAATACCTTCGGCGGCGGCGTGAACGAGATCCAGCGCGAGATCATCGCGATGATGGGTCTCGGTCTGCCGCGCCCTCCTCGCTGACCCGGAATCCTCCAACCCGTGACCCCCGAAGAGCTGCGTCAGCGCCTCGATCCGATCGTCGGACGCGAGGGAGCCCCACAGCACGCGCCGGATCCGGTCAACGAGCCGATGATCCGGCACTGGTGCGAGGCCGTGGGAGACCTCAATCCGGCCTATCTCGATGACGACTTCGCCGCGGCGAGCCTGCACGGCGGCCGGGTGGCGCCGCCTGCGATGCTCCAGGCCTGGGGGATGCCGGGACTGCGGCCCCGCGGCGAGATCCGTTCGGGCCCGATGGGCGAGGTGCTCGCGCTCCTCGACGCCGCCGGGTATACGTCGGTCGTCGCCACGAACTGTCGCCAGGAGTACGCGCGCTACCTGCGCCCGGGCGATCGCCTGAACGTGACCGCCCAGGTCCGCTCCGTCTCCGACGAAAAGAAGACGGCCCTCGGCGTCGGTCGCTTCGTCGATCAGCTGATGATCTATCGCGACATCGGCGGCGAGGAAGTGGCGCGCATGGAGTTCCGCATCCTCAAGTTCCGGCCCCCGGCGCGCGCGACCGCCGAGGCCGGAACCGGCAGGCCGCGTCCCCGACCGGCGCGGTCGCGCGACAACGCCTTCTTCTGGGAGGGGGTGGACGAGAGGCGGCTGCTCATCCAACGCTGTGACGGCTGCGGGCGCCTGCGCCATCCGCCCGGGCCGATGTGCCCCGACTGTCATGGCTTCGACTGGGAGGCCCAGGAGGCCTCGGGACGGGGTCGCGTCTACAGCTTCGTCGTCGCCCACCATCCGCCGATTCCGCCCTTCGACTACCCGAACCTGATCGCCCTCGTCGAGCTCGAGGAGGGAACTCGAATCGTCTCGAACCTGATCGGCGTATCGCCGGACGACGTCGCCATCGACATGCCCGTCGAGGTGGTCTTCACCCAGGTCGATCCCGACCTGGTGTTGCCCCTCTTTCGACCCATTCCCGGGAGGTGAAACCGTGGACTTCTCGCTTACCGAAGAACAGGAAGCCGTCCGAGATCTGGCGAGCCAGATCTTCTCGGACCACGTGACCCACGAGCAGCTCCTCGCGCTCACCCGCAGCGGGGAGTGGTTCGACATGGCGCTCTGGGAGGAGGTCGCGAAGGCGAATCTCCCGGGCGTCGCCATTCCCGAGCGTTGGGGTGGCAGCGGCTTCGGCCCCATCGAACTCTGCCTGATGCTCGAGGCGGTCGGTCGCCACGTGGCGCCCATTCCGCTGCTCCCGACGAGTGTGCTCGGCGCCTGGCCGATCGCCGAGTTCGGCGACGACGCCCTGTGCGAGCGCTGGCTGCGGCCGGTCACCGAGGAGGGGGCGATCCTCAGCGCAGCCCTCATGGAGCTCGGCGCGAACACGCCCGCGCGACCCCGGGTCACTGCGCGTCGGGACGGAGACGCCTATGTCCTCGACGGCGTGAAGGAGTGCGTGCCGGCTGCGCACCTGGCTCGGGGCATCCTCGTGCCGGCGCGGACCGAGGACGGGGTCGCGGTCTTCGTGCTCGATCCGGGCAGCGCGGGGGTCTCGCTCGAGCGCCAGGTCATGACCTCCGACGAGCCCCAGTCGCGAATGACCCTGGCCGGGGCCAGGGTGGCGGCCAGCGACGCGGTGGGTGGCCTCGAGCGCGGCGCCGAGGTCGTGGCCTGGATGGTGGCTCGCGCAGAGCTCGCCCTCGCAGCGGTCCAGGTGGGCGTGCTCGAAGGCGCGCTCGCGGACACCGCTGCCTACATCTCCGAACGCAAGCAGTTCGGGCGGCCGATCGCGACCTTCCAGGGCGTGGCCCTGCGCGCCGCCGACGCCTACATCGACGTCGAATGTCTGCGGGGAGTGGTCCAGGAGGCAGCCTGGCGCCTGTCTGCGGGCCGGGAGGCTGGCGCACAGATCGGTGCGGCGAAGTGGTGGGCAGCGACGGCCGGCATGCGCGTCGTGCACACCGCTCAGCATCTCCACGGCGGAATCGGCTCCGACGTCGAGTACCCGGTGCACCGCTACTTCCTCTGGGCGAAGCAGAACGAGCTGCTCCTCGGGGGAGAGATGGAGCAGCTCGAACGGCTCGGACGCCTTCTCGTCTCCGACGACCGGGTGCACGCGGAGGCCTGATGTCGAATCCGCGGACCCTCCAGGCCGGGGAGGTGGCCCCGGGCGACGAGCTCCCGGTGCTCGACGTGCCCGTGACTGCGACGAGCATCGTCGCGGGCGCCATCGCTTCGCGCGACTACCAGGACGTCCACCACGACCGCGATCTGGCCGTCGCCCGCGGCTCGAAGGACGTCTTCATGAACATCCTCACGACGAACGGCTATGTGGGCCGCTACGTCACGGACTGGGCCGGCCCCGAGGCCGTCGTGCGCAGCATCGACATCCGGTTGGGAGCGCCGAACTACCCGGGTGACTCCATGCGCATGAGCGGGCAGGTGGCCGAGGTCGAGAGTGGCGTCGTCACCGTCTCGGTGCGCGGGGCCAACTCCCTCGGCGACCACGTGAGCGGAACGGTCGTGCTCGAGCTTCCGGGAGAAGCGGCTTGAAGAGCGACCGGAGCGAGATCGGCGATCGCGCGGCCATCGCCGGCATCGGCCAGACCGAGTTCTCGAAGGACTCGGGTCGCAGTGAGCTCCGCCTCGCCCTCGAGGCCATTTCCGCGGCTCTCGACGACGCCGGCCTGCGCCCGGAGGACGTCGACGGAATGGCGACGTTCACGATGGACAACAACCCGGAGATCGAGATCAACCGGTATCTGGGGGGCGGCGACCTCAAGTTCTTCTCGCGCACCCACTACGGGGGAGGGGCGGCCTGCGCGCCGATCCTCCACGCGGCGATGGCCGTGGCGACCGGCGTCTGCGATGTGGTGGTCTGCTATCGCGCCATGAACGAGCGCTCCCAGCAGCGCTTCGGCGCAGGCGTCCAGGGAAGGCCGCCCATGCCGGTGCCGGAGGTGGTGCACTTCGGCTGGCACTCACCCTACGGGCTGCTGACTCCGGCCTCCTGGGTGGCGATGAACGCGCGCCGCGCGATGCACGAGTACGGGATCACCTCGGAGGATTTCGGTCGGATCTCCGTCGCGGATCGGAAGCACGCCGCGACCAACCCGAAAGCGTGGTTCTTCGAGAAGCCCATCACCCTCGAGGACCACCAGCGATCCCGCTGGATCGTCGAGCCCCTTCGATTGCTCGACTGCTGTCAGGAGAGCGACGGCGCCGTCGCGGTCGTCGTGACCTCCCTCGAGCGTGCGCGGGATCTCAGGTCACCGCCGGTGCGCATCGCGGCGGCGGCCCAGGGAGCGACGACGGACCAGCAGATGATGACCCGCTACTACTCCGAGGACATTCTGGGGCTGCCCGAGATGGGGCTCGTCGCCCGCCAGCTCTACCAGACCGCCGGCGTCGGTCCTGGGGACGTCGCCACCGCGATCTTCTACGACCACTTCACGCCCTTCGTCCTCACCCAGATCGAGGAGTTCGGCTTTTGTGGACGCGGGGAGGCGAAGGACTTCATCAAGGGCGGGAACATCGAGCTCGGCGGAGGTCTGCCCATCAACCCCCACGGTGGCCAGCTCGGCGAGGCCTACATCCACGGCATGAACGGCATTGCCGAGGGCGTGAGACAGGTCCGCGGCACCGCAGTGAACCAGGTCGAGGGCGCCGAGCACGTGATCGTCACCGCGGGAACCGGGGTTCCCACCAGCGGGCTCATTCTGGGCGTGGGCTGAATCGTCCCTGGTCCAGGAAGTGGAGCACCTCCTGCACCGCCTCGGGGTGGCGCATGATGAAGGTGTGGGTCGCGGGAACGATGCGGAAGTCCGCCATGCCCTCGATCCGAGCGCTTTCGACGGCCACCGTCCCATCGTCCTCGCCGGGGATGAGCCAGGATCCCAGGGGGTTCCAGCTCCGATCTCCCGCGAGGACCCCGAGCTCGAAGTCCACCGGGCCGAGCCGATTCGGAATGCTCTCCGAGTCCGTGCCGAGCTGGGTCGCAGCCGGTCCGGCTCCCGCCTGGAAGGCGGCATTCTCTCGCATGGTGTCGACCAGGACCGTGCCCCGATTCGGCGGTGCGAGCATGACGACGCGCCCGAGGTCGGGTGGACGTGCCTCGGAGAGGTAGGCGCGCACGAGAATCCCGCCGAGGGAGTGGGTGACGAAGTGGACGCGAGTCGGAGGCGACGTGCAGCAGCTCTCGACGGCTTCCGCCACGTAGGGCACGAGCTCCTCGACGCGGTTCTCGCGGGAGGGGTAGTCCACGTTCTGGATTGCGAAGCCGCGCTGCGAGAGGGCATCGGCCAGTACCGACATGGACCCGGCCCCGCGTCCGAGTCCGTGCAGGAGGATCACGGTCTGGCCCCGGCTTCCGGACTCGGAGGAGGTCCCGGCGCCCCGCCCCTCGTCCGAGGTGGCCGCTGCCGCCCCCAGCGCCAGGACGGAGCTCGCGACTGCGCCAACGATCGACCGCCACGCCCTCATCCCCGGCACTCCCCCGTCGAGGTCTCGCGCTCGTCGCCGTCGGATACTCGAAGGCTCCCGAGGATCCGGTCGAAGTCCTCATCCGAGACGCCCGTGACGCCGAGTACGCGGGTCGCGTCTCCTCCCGGTGCGTAGGCGTAGACGACGTAGCGAGCGACGCCGTCGACGAGGAAGCTCGTGACCGCTCCGCGACTCTCCGGCGACTGGAAGCGGTGAGCGGTGGGAAGGGCGCCGGGTGCCCGGACCCGATCGGTGAGGGCGTCGATCGTCTGCCAGTTGCGGGCGACGGAGCGGAAGATCGAGAGGTCGGCGGCGTCGGGAGCGAACTGATCGAGGGTCTCGCCGAGGGACTCCGGTGGCGGCGCGTCGAAGACGGCGACGGTGCCCCCGCCCTCGAGGGGGAGCACACATCCCTGGTCGCACGCGGCGCAGTGCCGATGATCCGCGGCGCCCAGGGGGATGCGTAGAGAGAGGTTCGCGACCCGGAGCTCGGCCCAGGCAGCGGGTGCGGAGCGGCGCGTGCGCATCGGTGTGTGGATGCGCTCGCCATCTCCGATCTCGGAGAGCTCCTGCTCGAAGTGCGTGTGCCACAACGCCACCGGCGATACCTGCCAGGCGAGGGCGAGGATCGCGACGCCCGTCGCCAGGGCGAGGACCCGGCTTCGCCGCCGACCCGCGTCAGACGAGTGCACGGGTCCACGCGGCGATGGCGTCCGCGATCTCCGCGTGCACCTCGTCCGGATGACGGCCCGAACGCTTCAGCACGGCGAAGGAGTGGTCGCCTCCCTCGACGATGTGGAGCGTCGCCCGGGCTCCGAGCGCACCGCAGAGCGGCTCGAGCAGGCCGAGATCCGCGAGTCTGTCGCGCGTTCCCTGGAGGAAGAGCAGCGGCAGCACGGTCTCCTCGAGGTGATCACCGCGTCCGCGGGAGGGCTTCCCCGGGGCGTGGAGTGGGAAGCCCAGGAAGACCAGGCCGCGCACCCCCGGGAGCGGCTCGGCAGCTGCTGCGGTCGAGGTCATGCGTCCCCCGAGCGACTTTCCGCCGGCGAAGAGGGGCAGGTCCGGCGCTGCCTCGGTCGCGGCCACCACCGCCGAGCGAACCGTCTCCACGAGCACGGGTGCCGGATTCGGTCCGCCGCGTCCCCCCTCCATGAAGGGGAAGTTGTAGCGGAGGCTGGCGACGCCGCGGCTCGCCAGGGTGGACGCCGTCGATTCCATGAACGGGTGGTCCATGCCGGCCCCCGCGCCATGGGCGAGCAGCAGGAGACAGTGCGCATCGGCGGGGCGCGTCAGGAGAGCCGAGACCGGGCCGCTGTGCTCGGTGGCCGCGAAGTGAAGCGGTCTGGGCTCCACGCCTGCTCCCTCCGGGCACTCGGACGAGGCCGCCCGCTCCGTCCCTGTTTGCCCGGACGAGGTTGCGACCACGGCGTCGAGCCGTTCAGACGAGGCCGCCGCCTCCGTGGCCCCCGCCCTGGCCGGGCATCGGACCTCCGGGCACGACGATGCGCGAGGCCTCGCGCCGCCGCATCTCCTTCGCCTCTTCCACCAGGCGCTCCACGGCCTCCTTGATGGCTTCGGGGAACTTCGCCAGCGCTTCCGTGAGGTTGGCGGCGTCGATCGGGCACTCGACCGGCAGGGGACCCGCCTGGGACATCAGGTTCGTCTGCCCCGAGTAGAGCTCCCGGCGCGCGACGTCGGTCGAGCCGTCGGCGGTCACGGGGATGAGGCGTCGGATCGTGGCGACCCGGAGATCCGTGTAGACCTCTTCCCGATAGAGATTCTGCTCGTCGACCCGGATCTCGCCGAGCCCCTGGACTTCTTCATCGCTCACTGGAGATCCTCTGCGGCGCGCGCGGTGTGGTTGGCTGCGCCGGGACGGTGGGAACGAGAGGCTACCACAGGCTCTTCCGGGTCCGGGGGCCCGGCCCATCGAGCGGGCGGCCGCCGACTGCGCGTGTTCGCTAGTGTCTCGCGTCGCCGCTCCCCCGGGGTCCGGACGCCTCCATGCCCACTCACCTCGCGCACGAGCAACGCATCCTGATCGTCCGTCTCTCGGCTCTGGGAGACGTCGTGCACGTCCTGCCGCTGCTCGACGTGCTGCGGCGCGCCCGCCCCGACGCCCACATCGGCTGGCTCGTCGAGGAGCGCGCCGCGACTCTGCTCGAGGGCCACCCCCAGATCGACCGGCTCTGGATCGCCCCTCGGCGGGAGGTGTCCGGCCTCTGGCGCGAGCGCCGCTATGTCCGGGCCGTCTCCCGCCTGCGCGAGACGGTCCGGGAGCTTCGCGCGGCGCGCTACGACGTGACCCTCGACGCCCAGTGCAACTTCCGCTCGAGCAGCTGGGCGTGGATGAGCGGGGCGCCCCGGCGCATTGGCTTCGCGCCGCCCTACACCAAGGAGAAGGGCCACTGGCTCTCCACCGAGCGGGTATCGGCCCCGGTGGGCGGTCAGCTCAAGGTGCATCGCAACCTGGAGCTGCTGAAGGCCCAGGGCATCGATACGAGCGACGCCCGTGCGGTGTTGCCGCTTCCCGAGTCGGCGCGGCGCTCCGCCCGCGCGCTGCGGGAGGGCATCGAGGAGCCGCGCCTCGTCGCGCTGCACCCCGGCGTGTCGGGCCACGGGGCGATCAAGCGCTGGCCGCCGGAGCGCTTCTCGGCACTCGCACGTCGGCTGCGCGACGAGCTCGGCGCCTGCTGTCTGGTCACCTGGGGGCCCGAGGAGCGCGGGCTCGCAGAGGAGGTGGTGGCGGCCTCCGAGGGCGCGGCGCGCCTGGGGCCGGAGACCGGGTCGCTGCTCGAGCTGGGCGCCCTCTACGAGGAGTGCGATGTCGTGGTCGGCGGCGACACCGGGCCGCTGCACCTCGCGGCCGCCCTCGGCGTCGCAGTCGTGGGACTCTACGGTCCGAAGGACCCGGCGATCTATGGCCCCTGGAACGGTCGGACCGGAATGGTCTCGACGATGGTCTGGAAGCACGTGCACTGCAGTCCCTGCCGACTGCGGCGCTGCCCGAACGTGATCTGCATGCCCGCCATCGAGGTCGAGGACGTGGTCGATGCCGTGGGCCGGACGCTCGCGCGCGCTCCGGTGGATTCCGCCGCCGCCCTGCGCGCGGAGCTCAGGGCGTGATCACGACCTTGCCGTAGGTGCGGCGCGAGCCCAGTGCCTCGAGGGCCTCGGGCAGCTTCTCGAGGGGGTAGCGCTCGAAGATGACGGGCCGGATGTCACCCGCGGCGTAGAGATCGAAGAGCGCCCCGAACACCTCCGGAATGCGCTCCGGCGCCTTCTGAGCGTGGGCGCCCCAGTGGAGCCCGGTCACCGCGATGTTCTTCAGGAGGATGCGGTTCGCCTTGATCGACGGGATGTCGCCGCCGGCGAAGCCGATGATCACGAGCCGTCCGTTCCAGGCGATGCACTTGAGGCTGCGATCCGTGATGTCGCCGCCCACAGAGTCGTAGATGACGTCCGCACCGCGACCGTCGGTGAGCTCCATCACCCGTGCGACGAAGTCCTCCTCCCGGTAGTCGATGGCTTCGTGGGCGCCCTCGCGCCGGGCGACCTCGAGCTTCTCTGCACCGCCGGCGGTGGCGATGACCCGCGCACCCATTGCCCTCCCGATCTGGACCGCCGCGATCCCCACGCCTCCCGCGGCGGCGTGGACGAGCAGCGTCTCGCCCTTCTGGAGCTGCCCCCGATCCACGAGACCCGCATAGGAGGTGGGATAGATGATCGGGAGCGCGCAGCCCTCCTCGAAGGACATCTCCCGGGGCAGCTTGTAGGTCGATCCGGCACCGACGATGCAGCGCTCGGCGAAGCCGCCGAGCCCCGCCGAGGAGAGGACCCGGTCGCCCTCGGCGAAGTCGCTTACGCCGGCGCCGACCCGACGGACCACTCCGGCGATCTCGGCCCCGGGCGTGAAGGGGAAGGGAGGCTTCATCTGGTAGCGACCCTGGACCATCAGGATGTCGAAGAAGTTGCAGCCCGCCGCGCGGATCTCGACGTCGAGTCCGCCCGGAACGAGCTCGGGCTCGGGAACGTCGCGGACCTCCAGCTCGGAAGGCTCCATCCATCGGTCGACGACGATCGCGCGCATCGGGTTCCTCCTGGATTCGCCCGCTGGGCGTTCCTCGAGCGGCGGACGGGATCGCCGCTGCGTGGCCCCTACCTTGCCAGCTACACTGCCGTCCCGCAAAGACCGGAGGTGCCGTGGGTGCGAAAGCGGATGAGCTGAAGCGGGAGGTCTGCGCCGAGGTCGATCGCCTTCGCGACGAGCTCCAGCGCGTCTCCCGGGCGATCCATGCCCAGCCCGAGCTGGCCTTCGAGGAGCGCGCCGCCGCCCGCCTGCTCGTGGACACGCTCCGCAGCGCCGGCCTCGAGGTCGAGGCAGGCGCCTACGGCCTCGAGACGGCCTTCGCGTCCGAGTTCGGCGCCGGGGAGGCCTGTGTCGCGGTGCTCGCCGAGTACGACGCGCTGCCCGAGATCGGACACGCCTGTGGCCACAACCTGATCGCCGCGTCCGGAGTCGGCGCGGGCCTCGCCCTGGCGGCGCTGGGCGACCGCCTTCCGGGGCGGGTGCGCATCCTCGGCACGCCGGCGGAAGAGCGCGGCTGCGGCAAGGAGCTGATGGCGCGGCAGGGCGCCCTCGACGGCGTCGACGCGGCCATGATGATGCACCCGTCGAGCGTCAATCTCGTGACCATGCCTTGCGTCTGCCTCGCGGAGCTCGACGTCACCTATCGGGGCCAGGCGGCTCACGCCGCCGCGATGCCCGAGCGCGGGGTGAACGCCCTCGATGCCCTGGTGATCGGCTACCAGGCCGTCGCCGCGCTGCGCCAGCACATCCGAGCGACCGAGCGGATCCACGGCATCATCACCGATGGGGGCCAGGCGCCGAATGTGGTGCCCGAGCGCGCCTCCGGGCGCTTCTACGTTCGTGCGGCGAGCGCCGAAGAGCTGGAGCCCCTGAAGGCCCGGGTGGAGGGGTGTTTCCGCGCGGGGGCTGCGGCGACGGGAGCCGACCTCCAGCTCGAGTGGGGTGCGGCGGACTACCTCGACATCCGCTTCAACGCCGCGCTCGCCGAGCGCTTCCGCGTCAACGCCGAGAGTCTGGGGCGTGAGTTCTTCCCGATCGAGAAGCTTCCGGCCAGCCTCCAGGGCAGCACCGACATGGGCAACGTGAGCCACCGGGTGCCTTCGATCCATCCGATGCTCGCCTCGGCGCCGCTCCACTGCACCATCCACAACGCCGAGTTCGAGAAGTGGGCGGGCTCCGAGAAGGGCGACGAGGCGGCCATCGACGGAGCGAAGTCCCTCGCCATGACCGCGATCGACTTCCTGACGGATCCGGATCTTCGGGAGCGCGCTCGGTCCCTGTTCGAGTCGGCCGGGTGAGCTCTCTGCTCGAGGTCCACGAGAGCGCGTGGATCGCGGATTCCGCCCGTCTCCACGGACGCGTTTCGATCGGCGAGGGGTCTTCGGTCTGGCACAACGCAGTGCTTCGGTCCGAGTGCTGTGAGATCCGCATCGGGCGCATGACGAACATCCAGGACTTCGTGATGGTCCACGTGGGCTACGAGGACGCGACCACGATCGGTGACTTCTGCTCGATCACCCACCACGCAACCGTGCACGGCTGCACGATCGAGGACCACTGCCTGGTCGGGATCAACGCCGTGGTGATGGAAGGCGCCCGGATCGGCCGCGGGTCGATCGTCGCCGGCGGGGCGGTGGTCCGGGAAGGCGCTTCGTATCCGCCGGGCTCGATCATCGCGGGCATCCCAGCGAAGAAGATCGCAGAGAGGGACAACGCCCGCGCCAATCGCCTGAACGCCTGGCTCTACCACCGAAACGCGCAACACACCCGCCGGGGCGATTACCGCGCCTGGGAGGGCGCCGAGTTCGATGCCTGGCGCCGCGCGAAGCGCGCCGAGATCGAGGCCGACCGCGACCTCTAGGCGCCTTCTCCCTGCGGGCCGGAGAGTCCCTGGAAGAGCAGGTCCACCGACGCCGCGATCGAGCGGCGACACGCCGATTCCGAGGCGAGACCGTTTGCCCAGCTGATGCGGGCGCCGGTGGTGATGTGGAAGAGGGCACGGGCTGCGGCCAGCACGTCGATATCGGTGGCCAGGTCGCGCCGCCTTCCAGCCTGCAGGATCTCGGCGAGCAGCCCGATCGTCCGGTCCTGGAGGGCGAGGACCCGCCGCGCGACCGGCGCGTCCGGATAGGTCGTGGCGCGCAGCGCGATGACCGTGAGGTCTGCGTCCGAGGCGAGGAGTGCGTGCTGCGTCTCGAAGAAGCGATGCACCCGGTCGCGGGTGGGTGCGCTGCGATCGTCTCCCAGGCGGAATCGGGTCCACGCCTCCTCCTGAAGGTCCGCGAGCTCGAGGATCAAGAGCTCCTGCTTGGTTTCGACGTGGCGATAGATCGAGCTCGCGCCCATGCCCGCCCGCTCGGCGATTGCGCGCAACGTCGCCCCGTCGAATCCCTTCTCGCGGAAGAGCTCCCGGGCAGCGGCCCGGATCCTCACGCGGCTGCGCTTCCCGCGCAGTCGCCTCCCGTCCTCCGGGTGGGTCCGAGTCGGGGGCTGGGGGCTCTCCACGTCGGCTCAGGACCGCGGCGCCGGCGCGTCGGCGCCCGAGACGGCGGGGGCCCGCGTCACTCGGCCGCGAGCTCCGACGGCGGGGCGAGCAGCAGCTCCGGCTGCTCGATGCGGCTGGCACAGGCGTTGATCGACACGGCCGCGTAGAAGCCGTCTTCGATGCGTTCGTCGTAGGTCCAACACACGGTCATCACGCGGCGGCCGCTCGGCCCGCGGCGGATGCGGCCCATGACACAGAAGATCGAGCAGGTTCCGCGCTCCCAGAGGTGGTGGAAGCCGGCGTCGTGCCCGACCGATCCGAGGTTGGCCGCGAAGA
>CALDCK010000179.1 GCA_937937315.1 uncultured bacterium | reverse complement strand
TCGGGGAGCCCCTCAGGAAGCGGCGCTTCCAGGAAGGCCGCGAGCTTCTCGCCGCGCTGCGGGTTCACGTCGTAGCCCATCAGGACCCGACGCACCTCCTCCCGGGCCACGTGGATCGCGGCGCGTCGCTCGGTTGCCGGGGCCTGGGCCGCCGCGGCCAGATCCGGGGTCGCCTCGGCGCCTTCTCCCTCGAAGAAGAGCTCCAGGGGATCGATCTGGACGGGCAGGGTCAAGCGCTCGCCCGAAGCCCCGGCGTCGCTCTCGCCCTTCATCGGCTCGATCATGAGCAGCAGCTCGCCGGCGGCGACCTGCTGTCCGGCGCGGGCGCAGATCTCCTTCACGACCCCGGTCACAGGCGCCTCGAAGCCGATCTCCATCTTCATCGCTTCGAGGCGACCGAGGGGCTGTCCGACGGTGACCGCGTCCCCTTCGGAGACCTGGAGGGCGACGACCATGGCGGGCGTTCCGGCGCGCACCTGACCGGCCAACTCGTTGCCGAAGCGATAGGGGCGCCCCTCGACTTCGAGCCGCAGCCCACGTTCCGTCGTGTCGTGGAGGATGCGAAGCGAGCGCCCTCCGAGCTCGAGGATCGCCCGGCCGGCGCCTTCGCTTCGGAAGGCGACCTGGACGACCTGGCCGTCGAGGTGGACGCGGTAGCGCCAGGCGCCGATCGCGAAGACCTCCAGCCGATAGCTCTGGGCGCCCCGCGAGAGGTCGATGCGCTGGCCGTCGGTCGCCGGGATCGACGTCGGCGCGATGTGGCTCGGGTCGGCGAGGAAGGCGCTGCGGGCGCCGTCGCGGGCCTGTTGGTAGGAGAGCACGGCGGCGGCGATCAGCCCCTCGATGGCGAACTCCGAGGAGCCGCTCCGGAGCTGTGGGTTGCGGTCGAGCCACTCGGTGTCGACCTCTGCGCCGCGGTAGGCATCGGTCTCGAGCAGACCGATCAGGTAGCCCTTGTTGGAGGCGCCCCCCTCGACCAGCAGCTCGAAGTCGACGAGCCCCGCCACGAGGCGGGCGCGCGCCTCCTCCCGGGTTGCGCCGGTGGCGATCACCTTCGCGATCAGCGAGTCGAAGTCCGGGGGCACCCGGGCGCCCGAGGCGACGCCCGTGTCGATGCGCAGGCGCGGTCCGAGGGCGGGGTCGAAGCGCGCGATTCGCCCCGGGGCCGGCAGGAAGTCCGCCTCCGGATCCTCGGCGCAGATCCGGGCCTCGATGGCCGCGCCCACGTCCACGGTCGAGGCGGTCTCGGGCAGCGGCTCCCCTCGGGCGATACGGATCTGGAGCTGCACCAGGTCGACGCCGCGCAGCTCCTCGGTGATGCCGTGCTCCACCTGGAGCCGGGGGTTCACCTCGAGGAACGCGATGTCGGTCCCGGCGACCAGGAACTCGACGGTTCCGACACCGACGTAGCCGACGGATTCGACCAGCCGCACCGCGTGGGCCTCGAGATCGGCGAGCAGCGACGGGTCGAGGCCCGGGGGCGGCGCCTCCTCGAGGATCTTCTGGTGACGGCGCTGTACCGAGCAGTCGCGGCAGCCGAAGGAGATCGCGCGGCCGTGGGTGTCGGCGGCAATCTGGACCTCGATGTGGCGTCCTCCGCGCAGCCGTCGCTCGAGGAAGAGCCGTTCGTCGCCAAAGGCGGTGCGCGCCTCGGTGCGGGCGGATTCGAAGGCGTCGGCCAGCTCCGCCGCCTTCTCGACCACCCGGATGCCGCGGCCTCCACCGCCGGCGCTCGCTTTCAGCACCACCGGGTAGCCGATGTGAGCGGCGTGCTCGAGGGCCTCCTCCACCGAGGCCAGCTCGTCTCCACTCCAGGGCACCACGGGTACCCGCGCGCGCTCGGCCACGCGCTTCGAGCCGATCTTGTCGCCGACCGCCCGCATGACCTCGCCCCGCGGACCGAGGAAGCGGATGCCTTCGGCCTCGAGGCGGTCCACGAAGCTCGCGTCTTCGGCCACGAAGCCCCAGCCCGGCCATACGGCGTCGGCGCCGGCGTGTCGCAGTGCGTTGCACACCAGGTCGTGGTCCAGGTAGGCGCTGACCGCCGTGGCGCCGGGGACCTCGAGCCGGATCGACGCATCGGCGTGGCGTACGAAGGGCGCGTCCCGGTCGACGTCGGTGTAGAGCGCCACGCAGCGCAGATCCGAGCCCTCGAGCTCACGCAGGGCCTTCACGGCGCGGATGCAGCGCATGGCGGCCTCTCCGCGATTCACGATCCCGAGGAGGTGGATGGGGCGTCGGGAGCTCAGCGGTGGACTCCTTCGGCGCGGGCGAAGTGGGTCGCCTCCATCTCGGCCAGCTTCGACGTGATCTGCCGGGCGATGTCTCGCGACCCGCGCAGGCCCCGGAGATCGGTCTTCGGCTCGAGGGGCGCGAGGGCGACCCGCAGTCGATCTCCCCGGGCGGGCAGGTCCGAGTAGCCCGTCTGAAGGTCGCCGCGCAGGTAGCAGCAGAGCACGCGGCAGCGGGGGACCTCCTTCACGATGCGCCCCACCCCGTAGGCGGCTTGATCCACCTCCACCCGCCCGGTCCGGGTGCGACCGCCCTCGGGAAAGATGAGCCCCACCTCGCCCGAGCCGAGCAGATGGGTGATGCGTGAGAGGGTCTGGGCGATATCCGCCCGGTCGCCGCCGCGGGTGACCGGAACGCACTTGAGCACGTAGGCCAGCACGCGTTGCGTCCGGGTCGAGGCGAAGTTCGTCTGCTCCGGCACGTTCCAGGGCAGCGCCGAGAAGTGGCGCAGGTACCAGCCGGGAGATCCGAGGGCCCAGGCGATCAGCGCCGAATCGATCAGCGTGAGGTGGTTCGCGCAGATCAGCAGGGGGGCGTCGCTCTCGGCGAGTAGTGCGCGATAGGTCCGCCGCGCTGCCTCGGCGCCCTCGACCCGCAGCCGCAGCCAGCCGCGGAGCAGCCCGGTGACCACGAAGTTCGAGATCGGGGCCAGGGCGAGCGCGACCGCTCGCTGGACTGCGAGTTCGCGTCGCGCGCGGGGCGAGAGACGGGGATTCCCGGACTCCACGCAGTGGCACTCCGTATGGCTGCGAGCGCGATTTTCGCGCCCCGGCGAGCGCGGCTCAGCCGAGCTTCGACTGGATGAGCTCCACGGCGTTGCCGACGGTCTCCACCGAGTCCACGTCTTCATCCGCGATCTCGATGTCGAAAGCGTCCTCGAACTCGAGCACGACGTCGACGAGGCGTGCCGAGTTCACCTTGAGCTCGTCGAGGATGTGGGTGCTGGCGGCGATCGAGTCGAGCGCCTCCTGGTTCTTCACGTAGGGCGTCAGGATCTTTACGACCTGCTCGAAGATCTCTTCCTGGCTCATCGCATGACTCCTCTCTGGATGATGGGTTACTGCTCGCGCCACTTCTGAAACACGAGACAGGCATTCACGTCGCCGAAGCCGAAGCCTGCCTTGATCACGACGTCGAGGTCCGGGAGCTCGCGCAGCTCGTGAGGAATGGACGCTGCGTGGGGCTCGATCTCGGGATGGACGTCTTCGCAGTTGATCGAGGGGTGCACGAAGCCGCGTTCGACCATGAGCACGCTGGCGACCGACTCGATCGCTCCGGCGGCGCCCAGGGCGTGTCCGATCATCGACTTCGTCGAGGTGATCGGCGGTAGGGAGCCCGGCGCGGCGTCGAGGGCGGCCGCCCAGGATTTGACCTCCTTCGGGTCGGCACCGGTGGCGGTGAGGTGTCCGTTGATGGCGCCCACGTCCGAGGGTCCGAGGTCGGCGTCCTTCAACGCGGCCCGGATGCAACGCACCACGCTCTCCGGGTTCGGCGCGGTCATGCTGCCGCCGCCTCGGTGGCCTCCGCAGTTGAGGGCGGCGCCGGAGACCTCGGCGTGGATCCGGGCGCCGCGCTCCCGAGCGCTGTCGAGGCTCTCGAGCATCAGGACGCCGGCGCCGGAGCCGGGGACGAAGCCTCCGGCGGACGCGCTCATCGGGCGGGACGCGCGCTCGGGAGTGTCGTTCATCGACCGGCACAGCACGCGCATGGCGTCGAATCCCGCCCAGATGTAGTGGCTCGCGCCTTCGGCGCCACCGCAGAGCATGCGTTCGGCCTGTCCGTGACGGATGCGCTCGGTTCCGAGCGCGATCGCCTCGGCGCCGGTGCTGCATGCGCTGGAGTTCGTCGTCACCTGGTTGCCCAGGGCGAGGAGCCCGGACACGCGGGCGGAGATGCCGCTGGCCATCACCTGCTCCACGGCGGTGCTGCCCAGGCGTCGGACCTTCCTGGCGTCGGTGAGCGGGACGACCTTCGAGCCGATGGTGTCCATGCCGCCGATTCCCGTGCCCAGCACGGCGCCGGTGTCCCAGTTCACTTCCTCGGACCCGGCCGGGGGAACCGTGAGCCCCCCGTCCTTCCAGGCGTCGAGGGCGGCGATGGCGGCGTAGCGGTGCGAGAGGTTCATCGCGCGCAGCAGGTCCTCGTCGAAGAGCGACTCGGAGATCGCGTCCACGCCCTGGGGCACGCCGGCCACCTGGCTGGCGAAGCCGTGCT
>CALDCK010000178.1 GCA_937937315.1 uncultured bacterium | reverse complement strand
GGGGTGAGAAGCATGGTGGTCCCTACAAAGAGATGCTCCTGCATCCTCCCGGGGTTGGGCATAGAGGCACCATACTCTTTGCCATCCACCTCGACATAGACAACAAATCGGTTGGGACGCCTGAGAAAACGCCCCTCGACGAGTGGCACGGCGGCACCCACGACCCCAGGAATCGGTGCGAGCTTGGGGCTCCGCTCTATTCCGCCTGCACCACCCCTCGCCCCGCCCGCTCACGTAGGTGCTGGAGAGCGCGAACTCCGCAGCATGAACAGGGCGCGGCGCCCCAACCGACGGCATTTCCAGGGCAACGCCCTCAGACCTGCGCGGTGTCGTAGCGCCCGAAGCTCGAAGCAACTCTGTGAGCACGCCGGCTTGCTGGTAGCGGCGGGTAGTCCAGCGCCGGACCGCGCAAGCGCCCTCAGGGCGAGCGAAGTAGAAAGGGACAGAGAGAATCCAGGCCGAGCTTTCAGCTCGGCCTGGATTCGAAGAGCTCGTCTCGGGGCTCGAAGCGCTCGTAGGCGCGAGCCACGAGTGCGGGATCCAGGTCCCACACGAGCTTCGCCGGGCCGATCGCGTCCTGCTTCATGCACTCGGGCATGAGGTCGTCGTCGGGGCCGAAGCCGGCGCGGCGGTTGAACTCCCACTCGTCCTCCAGGCAGCGCCAGCCGAGATCGGCGATCTGCTCGCGGCTGACCTGTTCGCCGAGGAAGTGCCCGAAGAACTCCCGGATCTCGTCGAGGTTCGGCATGAGGAACTGGCAGAAGCCCGACGAGTCGCACACGGCATTCAGGATCTGCGACTCCTGCGAGGCGCGCACCGCTTCTTCGTAGGGCTGACCCGGCTCCACGACCAGGCCGGCAGTGTGGTCGGCGCCCATCGGACTCGTGCAGTAGGTGACGCCGGCGGCCTTCAGGGGACGCGGATCCCAGGCGGGAATGGCCTGGCCCTTCACGGCGGGAACGCGGTGGTGGCCCGTCTTGCGCCCGATCGCGACGGCGCCGTCGCCGATCGCCCGCCCCAGCTCGGTGCCCTCGGCCACCTCGCGCAGGATGCGCTTCGCGCCTTCGGCATCGCCGAACTCGAGCCCCCCGGAGTCCATGTAGATGGCGATGGCGGCGCCGGTCTCGATCGTGTCGAGGCCGAGCTCGTCGCACAGCCGGTCGAGATCGGCGACGTCCTCCCAGCTCGCGATGGCGCAGTTCGAGCCGAGCAGGGTGAGGGTCTCGAACTCGAGGGCTGAGGTCTTGTACTTGCCGTCGGCGTCGTGGACGATGTTGCTGCACTTGACGATGCAGCCGGTCATGCAGTTGTGCATGCCGCCGCCCCGGGTCTCGAAGCTCTCGACGATGCGCATGCCGTCGAGGGTCTCGACGTCGGGCGAGCGCCCCTCGACGCGATTCTTGTACGGGAAGGTGTAGAGGGTGTCGGCCTCGGCCACGATCGCACTGGTGCCCCACTTGGGGAAGGGCTCCTTCGCCGGTCCGTCGAGGTAGGTCTTCGTGTACTTCTTGCCGAGGGCGTAGAACTCCTTCGTCTTCGCCGGCTTGCGGACGGGCCGCTTCTCCGCGTCGACGCTCACGTACTTCAGGCCCTTGCTCCCCATCACGGCGCCGAGACCGCCGCGCCCGGCGTGGCGGGCGGGGTGCCGGTCCTGCTCGTGGTCGGTGCAGGCGACCGAGGCGCCGGTGAGACGCAGCTCGCCGGCGGGCCCGATCGAGATGAAGGAGGTCGTCTTCGAGTACTCCTGGCTGAGGTCCTCGATCAGGGGGTAGTTCCACTTGCCCTTGTGGGCATCGGCGGGCACGAGTCGTGCGCTGTCGGCGGTCACCTCGAGGGCGTAGCGGCGCTCCGGGTCGGCGGGCTGCCCCTTTACCACGATGCCCCGGTAGCCGAGCTTCATCAGATCCTGGCCCGGATTGCCGCCGACGTTGGCCTCCTTGATGCCGTTCGTGAGCGGGCTCTTCCCCCCGACCGAGAGCCGTCCCGAGGTGGGTGCGGCGGTTCCCGCGAGAACGCCGGGGGCAAGGACCAGGACGTTGTCCGGACCGAGGGGGTCGCAGCCGGGGTCGCACTCCTCGAGGAGGATGCGCGCAGAGAGGGCGCGACCGCCGAGCAACGTCCAGTCTTCGGGATAGGGATCGATCGAGACGTTGCCCGCAGTCATGTCGACGCGAATCAGGCGATCTCCAATGGGTCCAGCCATGAGAATCCTCCTTCGAAGCGGGCTCTCGAGCCCGTCGAGAAACAGCGGAAGGTCAGCGCCCTCGAGATCAGCCGCCGGCGGCAGCGGCCAGAATCTGGACGCGATCGTGGGCTTCGATGGGCTGGTCCACCGCATCCGCCGGAAGGGCGTCACCGTTCAGGAACAGCCGGACGAAGCGACGCAGCTCGCCCTTCGCGTCGAAGATGAGCTCCTCGAAGCCGGGATACTGGGCCTCCACGGCTTCGATACAGCGGCGCACCGTGTCGCCCTCGACCACCACGAGGGGGCACCCCTGGGTCGGGCCACGGTAGCGCGACGGAACCTCGATCTCCGGCATCTCGCCTCTCGACGGGCAGTACGCCCCGAGCGGAGGAGTATACCGCGGGGTACGGGGGCGGGTATCATGTCCGGCGCAGCGACGCGATCCATGGCCGAACTTCGCTACGTGAATCTCACCCCCGAGCTGGCGCCCCAGTGCGCTGCGCTCGAGCTGCTCGTCTTCGCTCACGCCGATCCGGAGGAGCTGATCTCCGAGGCGGACTTCGCGGCCTACGCGCGGGTCTTCCCCGAGGGCTTCTTCGTGTGTCTCGATGGCGACCGCGTGGTGGGGCAGGCGGGCGGGATCTTCCTCGACTTCGACTTCGACCACCCGCAGCACACGATCGTCGGGATCACCGGCGAGCACCAGTGCGGCAATCACGATCCTGAGGGCGACTGGTACTACGGGACCGATATCCTGGTCCACCCGGACCATCGGCGTCGCGGGATCGGGCGTGCGCTCTACGCCCTGCGCAAGGATGTCGTCCGCCGCTACGGCAAGAAGGGCATCATCGCCGGCGGGCACATCCCCGACTTCGAGAAGCACAAGCACGCCATGTCCGCCGCCGAGTATGTCGAGAAGGTCGTAGCGGGCGAGCTCTACGACGCGACTCTCTCGTTCCAGCTCGAGAACGGCTTCGAGGTGCGGGGCGTCCTGGAGGACTACATCCAGGACACGGCCACGGATGGCTGGTCCGCGCTGATCGTCTGGGAGAATCCGGACTACGTTGCATGATGCGACGCGCCGGGTGCCCCATACGTCGCCGAAGGGAGGCCGGGCTCGTCCTCGCGCTGGGCCTGGCCTGCGCTGCGCCTCCCCCGGAACCGCCGCCCGCTCCGGCGGACTGGGTCCTCCACCAGGGGGGCGTCTACACCGGCAATCCGCAGCGGATCTGGGCCGAGGGCGTCGCTCTCCGCGACGGCCATATCGTCGCTCTCGGGAGCAACGAGGAGGTGGGGCGTTTCATCGACGCGGACACGCGGGTCGTGGACCTGCGGGGCCGGATGGCCCTGCCGGGCTTCCACGATGCCCACGTCCATCCCCTGGGCGCGGGACACGCCATGCTCGGGTGCCCGCTCCAGGATGCGAAGGACGTGGATGCCCTGGTCGAAGCCCTGCGCGTCTGCGCGGCGGAGGGGGGCGACGACGACTGGGTGGTGGGCGACGACTTCGATCTCGCGCTCTTCCCGAACGGCAATCCCCGGCGTGAGGTGCTCGACGCGATCCTGCCGGATCGCCCCGTGCTGGTGCGGGCCCTCGACGGTCACAACAGCTGGGTGAACACGCGCGCTCTGGAGCGCGCGGGGATCACGGCTGGGACGCCGGATCCGCCGAAGGGAGTGATCGAGCGCGATCCTCGAACCGGCGTGCCGAGCGGAACGCTGCGGGAATCGGCGGAGGACCTCGTCGAGCGTCATGTGCCGACGCCCACGCCAGAGGAGGACGTGGAGGCGCTGCGCGCGGCCGTCCGCGAGATGAATCGCTACGGCATCACCTCTTTCATCGACGCAAGTGTGGGCGAGGCCGAGTGGCGTGCGTACCGCACCCTCGACGGATCCGGCGAGCTGACGGCGCGCGTGCGGACCTCCCTCACCTACGGCGCCTACTCCGGGCTCGCGGATGAGGAATTCGATCGGCTGCTGACCGCCCGGGAGGACTTCGCCTCGGCGCGGGTGCGCACCGATTCGGTGAAGCTCTTCCTCGACGGGGTGCTCGAGGGGGAGACCGCGGCCCTGATCGAGCCCTACACCGGCATGGGCACTCACCGGGGCGAGCTCAACTTCGAGCCTGCGGCCCTCGCCGACGCGGTGACGCGCTTCGATGGCCTGGGGCTCCAGGTGCACATGCACGCCATCGGCGATGCGGCGGTGCGGGCCGGGCTCGACGCCGTCGCTGCGGCGCGGGAGCGCAACGGTCCCGGGGACAACCGCCACCACATCTCCCATCTGCAGCTGATCGCTCCCGGCGACGTCCCGCGCTTCAGCGCCCTCGATGTCACCGCAAACTTCCAGAGCCTGTGGGCCTACCCCGACGCCTGGATCCTGGAGCTCAATCTCCCGGTCCTCGGACGCGAGCGGGTGGAGCGCATGTATCCCATCGGGAGCGTCGAGCGGAGCGGCGCCCGCATCGTCGGCGGCAGCGACTGGTCGGTCTCCTCGGTGAATCCGCTGCTGGCGATCGAGACGGCGCTGCGCCGAGCCGATCCGCAGGAGGACGAGGCGCCTGCCCTGAACGCCGGTGAGCGAGTCGACCTCGCCACCATGCTCGACGCCTACACGCGCAACGGGGCCTGGCTGATGCATCAGGAGGACCGCGTCGGAACTCTCGCCGTAGGAATGCGCGGGGACCTCGTCGTGCTGGGCCGCGATCTCTTTGCGATCCCCCGGGACGAGATCGGCGAGGTCGAGATCCTCCTCACCCTGCTGGACGGCGTTGTCGTCTACGAGGCCAGCGCGGCGCAGCGTTGAGAGGGGCGCCTCAGAGTCGTCGCCCCGCCAGGGCTGCGATCGACGGAGAGAGTGCGACGCCCTCGACCAGGCGCCCGTCGTCCTCGGGATCCCCGAGAGTCGTCGCGATGGGCACGACCCCGGCCCAGACCGGCGCGTCGTAGTCCGCCTCCTCGTCTTCGGGCGGCCCGGCCGCGACCTTGGCCGAGGCGGTGTCGATGGCCAGGGCGATCACACCGGTCTGACCGATCTCGCTCTCGTGGGGGTCGCGCAGCTCCTCCCAGCGGCCGGGGAAGACGTGCTCGGAGATCGTGCGCAGGGCGTCGAGGACCTCGGATCGGTCCTCCAGGAGATGTCCATGCCCGTAGACGTTTACCGAGCGATAGTTCATGGAGGAGTTGAAGGTGGAGCGCGCCGCCACCACGCCGTCGAGGAGGGTCACATTGGCGCACACGGGTGCCCCCGAGGCGAGGAGCTGTGTGATGCGCGCCTTGCGCGCTCCGTGGAGGTAGAGGCGGTCGCCGGCGCGTCCGTAGAGCATGGGGATCACGTAGGGCTGTCCGTCCTCGACGAAGCCGACATGGGCCGTGAGCCCGGCGTCGAGGATGGCGTGCACGGTCTCGGCGTCGTAGCGGGCGTTCTCGCGGATCTGACGCACCTGGTCCTTGATGTCTGTCATCGCGCTCTCCTGTGGTCTTCTCGGCGGTGGCGCGTCATCCGGCCAGGAGCTCGTCCACGGCCCGATGCGCCTGGTCGATCGCTGCGTCGGTATAGGCCGAGGCGCCGGCGTCGGCATTGGCGATGGCGATGCGCCCGTGGCGCTGACGCCCGATCTCCCAGGGGCGTGCGTCCCCTTCCTCCCACTCGGCGTCCCAGAGCGTGTTGGGCTCGCGGGCGTAGCCATGGGGCCAGCGGTTGACCGTGATGGCGAGCAGGTCGCGCTGCGCGTCGAAGCCGCCGGAGCCGAGCATCCGGTCGAGCTGGTCGCGGAGCTCCTGCTCGAAGACCGCAAAAGGAGTGGCGAGCAGCCTGCGCCGCCCGGCGCGCCACTGCGCGGGCCCCGTCTCCTCCGGGTGGTGGGGGACGTAGGCGAGGTGGACGAGGATCGGCTCGTCCGGCGAGCTCGGGAAGTCGTAGTCGCCGAGGGAGACCGGGAAGTCGAGGGAGGCCAGGCTGTAGAAGCTCTCCGGGGAATGGATCGCGTGCACGCCCAGTCGCTCGAAAGCGCGCCAGTCTCGGACCAGAGCATTCACGTAGACGAGGGGGGCCTTGACCGACCAGGCGAGCCCGCGCTTCTGAGCCGCGGGGAGCTCCTCGCAGACGTAGGGAATGGCGGCGTTGTCGCAGGCGAGCACGCAGTGCCTCCCGCGGACGGTCTCGACCCGACCCTCCCGCACATACGCCACGTCCACCGCGCGTCCTTCCTCGGCATGGCGCACGTCCACGACGGTGCTGTCCAGGCGCAGGCGCGCGGCGTGCTCGGGTCGATCGAGCTGGGTGTAGTCGGCCCGAGCCGTCACCACGTCCTCCATGGTGTGTCCGGGAACCGCAGTGGGAATGAGGGATCGCACCAGCAGGCGCGCGATCGAGGCGTTGCCGTCGGGGAAGTGGAAGATGTACGGCTCGTCCACGTATCCAGGGATGTGGTGCGTCCCTTGAAGCCCCGGGAGCAGGGGCTCCTGGGCGATCCAGGCGGCGGGGGTCGCGTCGGCACCGGTCGCGTAGAAGGAGATCCAGAAGCGGCGATAGAGCTTCTGGATCGCCGGATCGACCCGGGCCTGGTCGCGCAGGAAGTCGGCGTAGGAGGTCCGTTCGAGGCGGTCCGTCTTCTCGTCCGGCGAGAGGCCGGCAAGGTAGTCGTGGCGCGCGGTGTGCAGACGCACCAGGTCGGCGCGCGCCTCCGGAGAGAGGGGAGCGCGCTGGGCGAAGTCGGTCCACGGGAGCTTTCCGTAGCCCGCCACCAGGCGATCGACGCCGAAGGACTCCTGGGGGAAGAACACGCCCCAGCCCATGCCCCGCTTCGTATAGAGCTCCTGGTCGAAGGCCTGCTCGAACTTCGTCACGTCGATGCCGAGGTCGCGAAGCAGGCCCAGGGATAGGTCGCTGAACTCCGAGGGCGTGTCGATCGACTGGGTGCCGCCGTAGCCGATGCGCAACGTTCCGCCGGCGTCGAACTCGTTGCGGCGGGCGTGGCCTCCGAAGTCGTCGTGATTCTCGAGCAGCAGGATGCGCGCGTCGGGCATGGTCTTGCGGTAGAAGTGGGCCGCGGAGAGGCCGCTGAGCCCCGCCCCTACGATGACGAGGTCGTAGGTCTCGCCCGTGGCGGTTCCCTTCCGTTCGAAGCGTCGACCCGCGACCAGGGCGTGGGCGACCTCGAAGGATCCGTCCGCGCTGCCGCGCATCCCCTGGAGTGCAGGCGGGTAGGGGGCGGGGGAGGGCGCCGAGGGGTCGTCGACGCAGCCCAGCCAGGGGGAGAGCGCGGCACCCGTGATCGCGATCCGGGTACCGTCCAGGAAGTCGCGACGGGTGATTCTGGGCACGTTCGATCTCGGAGGGAATGCTGGCACAGTCGATCCAGGCCGTCAGCCTGGGGTTCGAGCCCCTACAATGCGGCGCTCGGGCGTGTCTCGTGGCCCGATCGAAGAAGGGGAGGACCGGGAATGCGATCCATGTACGTGAATGGTCGGGCGACGACCGGCCATGCCGAGGGCGCCATCGAGGTCGAGGATCCGGCGAGCCTGGAGATCATCGACAGCGTGCCGCGAGGTACCGCCGCCGACGTGAACGACGCGGTGGCTGCCGCGAAGGCGGCGTTTCCGATCTGGCGGACCTGCGTGGCGAACGACCGCGCCGCGATGCTCCACGAGGTCGCGAGGAAGCTGCGCGTCCACGAAGAGGAGATCACGCGGCTGCTCACCCGGGAGGAGGGCAAGCCCTGGGAGGAGAACCAGGAGGAGCTCGACTGGTCGTCGAA
>CALDCK010000177.1 GCA_937937315.1 uncultured bacterium | reverse complement strand
CGGCGCCGGTGAAGGCGCCCGAGACTTCCTGACCGCGCGTCTCGAAGAGGCGCGCCAGGACCTCGAGGTCGCCACGGCGGCACTCGACGACTTTCGGGCCAAGTACGACCTCGCCGCAATCGGCGTGAAGAGCCAGGCCATCATCGGGCGACTCGCCGAAGACAACCGCCAGATGCTCGAGGCGGAGGCCGAACGGGTCCGGCTGGCATCGCAGATCGAGCTCGTGCGGCAGGGCAAGTACGACGCCCTGCCCGCGGTGACCGGGAGCGATGCGGTGTGGCTCCTCAAAGAGCGCCTGGCCAGCCTCGAAGGCCGGCGCCTGCGCCTCCAGGCCGACTTCCGACCCGATTCCGAAGAGGTGGCCGCGATCGAAGCCCAGCTCCAGGGGCTTCGCACCGAGCTCGGTGCTGAGATCGATTCCATCGTCGCCGGCATCGAGACGTCCTACGCCGCCGCCCGATCCGCGGAGGAGGCAGCGCGAACGCAGCTCGAGGAGCAGCGCGGGCGGGCCCTCTCCCTCGAGAGCGCCGTGGCCCGATTCACCAGTCTCGAACGGGTGGTCGAGAGAAGCCGGAGCATCCACGCGAACCTCGGCGATCGGCGCCTGGCGATGGACGCCTCGTCCGAGCTCTACGGCCCGACCATCACCCTCGTTCAGGACGCCCAGGCGCCCCTCGAGCCGAGCGCTCCACACAGACCAATGGCAGTCGCCCTGTCGCTCCTTCTGGGCGTGACCGGCGGGCTTTCCCTCGCCTTCTTCCGGGAGGTCACCGACCCCGCCCTGTCGACCCCCCAGCAGGTGGAGCTTCAGCTGGGCATGCCTGCCCTCGGCGCGCTTCCGGACTTTCGACAGCTGGCGCGAGCCCACGATGACCGCACGCCCGGGAGCGCACGCTCCTGGGATCCGGAGTCGGCCTTCGCAGCGGACGAACACGACGACCCGGAGATCGAGGGGATCCGGCGCCAGGGCCTCGAGGCCTTCCGCGAGATCCGGACCCGGATCCTGATCTCGACCCCCGCTGAGCCTCCCTGCGCCCTGCTCTTCACCGGGGCGTCGCGCGGGGCCGGCACCACCTCGGTCGCGCTCAACATCGCCGCAGTGTTGTCGCGGCTGCGCAAGCCGGTCCTCGTGATCGACGCGGATCTACGCGAGCCGCGCTGCCACGAGGTGCTCGACGCCGACAACGACATCGGCCTGAGCGATGTGCTCGCCGGACGCGCCGAGCCCTCGGAGGCGGTCCAGCGAGTCACGAAGCACCTGGCGCTCCTGCCCGCCGGGCCGACGCCCACGGATCCGACGGAGCTGCTCGCATCGACGGAGATGGCTGAGTGTCTCATCGAGCTCCAGAAGCACTTCGCCTACATCGTCGTCGACGGCCCCCCCCTCGACCCGACCAGCGACTCCCTGGTGCTCTCTCCCCTCTTCGACGGCGTAATCCTGGTCGCAGATCAGCCGTCCAGCGTACGCCAAGCCCTGGGCAAGGCCGCGAAGGCCCTCCATCGCGCCCGGGCCCGGACCCTCGGCATCGTCATGAATCGGGCACCGTACCTGTCCGTCCCGAACCCGGACCTCTGCGCCTAGCAGGACCGGTCGACTCAGACCACGGACCACACGAGGCTCAGGCCGAGAGCCAGGACTGCGCCGCACCAGATCCGCAGCACTCCGATCCGCCGCCGAGACCACCAGTCGAGAATCTGGCGGAACGCCTCGACCCCGAAGAAGGGAGTGAGTACGCCCGCAACCATCGCGAGGGCCCCGAAGCCGTGCAGAAAGCCCGGAGCGCGGGAGCCGGGCGCAGCAAGCCAGAGCACCGCTCCGATAGCGATCCGGATCGCGGCCATGACGAGGAGCCCACGCCGCGACCGAAACCGAGCCACCAGGGCGATCAGCTGCTGGGGTGAAACCATCCCCACCGCTCCGGCGGCGGCGATCAGCAGACCCGAGAGCGCAGCGAGGAAGCCCATGGCGCGATGGCTCGACGGTACCACGAGCGCGACCACCCGCCCGGCCGTCGGCCAGTCCCGCCCCCACCTCAGTCGTCGATCAGCTCCATGAAGAGCTCGTCGACGGCGTCGTCGTCGTCCTTGGGCGGGCCTTCGAGGACGTCCGCCGGCCCGAACTGGATCTCGGTCGGTGCGGCAGAAGCCAGGGGAATCGAGCCCTGATCGGGCAGTGAGTCGTCCGACCGGAAGACGGCAGCGAGCTCCGAGTCGAGGTCGCCCATATCGGGCATCTCCATATCCGGAGAGGTGGTCTCCGCCTGGCCCGATGCGAATCCCGAGCGCACATCGTGAGGAGCCGGAGCCGGCTTCGACTCCCCGGGCCAGCCGAGTGCGCTGCGAGCGCTCTCGACGTCGTTTCGCGTGACCTCGTTGCGACCCGCGAGGAAGGCCTCGAACAGGGCGTTGTCGGCCAGGCAGTTCATGCGTCCCGGCGCACCGTCGGAGAGCTCGCGCAGCGCCGCGATGGCTCCGGGCAGCAGGATCTGGGGACCCCCGCCCGCCACCGTGAGGCGGTGTCCGAGGTGCGTAGCGGTCTCCTCGGCATCCATGGGCGCCATCCGCACCTTCACCTCGACCTGATGGGCCAGATGCGAATCGGCTTCGATCACCCGCTCGAGCTGCGGTGTTCCCACCAGCACGAGGGTGAGCACACGGCGGTCCTCGTACTCGAGCTTCACCAGGGCGCTGAGCTCCGACAGCGTCTCGGGCGTCGCCAGGGCCTGCGCATCATCGATGATCAGGACCGCGTGGCGCCCGTCTTCGCGAATGATCGCCAGCCGCTCGTAGATCTGTCCGACCAGGGCCTCGCGCTGATCGGCAGGCTCCTCGACACCGAGCTGCGCTGCGAAGCGCTGGAGCAGCCAGGCCGAATCGGCGTGGCTGCGCAGTACGACCATCATGCCCGCCTCGAACATCTCCTCTTCGAGCTCCTCGTAGAGGCGGCGCGCGACGACCGACTTCCCGGAGCCGACGCCGCCGGCGAGCACGACGAGCCCTCGGCCCTGGCGGACCCCGCGATCCAGCCGGCTGAGCGCCCGCATCTGGGAGGGGGCCTCCCAGAGGAAGCGATCGACGTGATCGTTCCGAAAAGGATCGTCGTTGAGCTCGAAGTGATGCAGGTAGTCCACAGCGATCCTCACAGAAAGGAGATCTTCTTCTTGCGAGAGCGGGTTGGCGCCGGCGTAACCACCGGGCGCACCTCGGGCTCCCCGGCCGGCTCACCGGGGTCGCTCGCCACCGAGTCGGGCGTCGGCAAGGCATCGGCATCCATCGCCGAAAGATCCTCCGGCGACCCGTCCCTCGCTTCCGCGGGCTCCGTCTCGGGCTCGGGCTCCGTGAGCCCATCGGGCTCATCGGCCACGTCCGCGAGGAAGTCCTCGAAGGACTCGAAGTCCGGAGCCTCCTTCTCAGCGGGTACCTCGGCCTCGGGGCCTTTCAAGTCGGTGAGTCTCGCGGCGGCGTCCTGATAACCCGGGGCTGCATCGAGCACCGCCTGGAACGCACCGCGCGCATCCTCCACCCGGCCGGCCTCGGCATAGGCACGCGCCAGATCGAAGCGCCCGGCAACGCCCTGCTCGCCCGTCACGCCCTCGGTCTCGAGGAGCTGCTCCAGGTGCTCGATCGCCACGTCCACTCGTCCCGCGTCGAGAGAGCAGAGACCGATCAGATGCAGACACTCGACCACGCGCGGCGGATGCACCATCGCTGCGCGGAACTCCTGAATCGCGTCGTCGAAGAGCTCCATCTCCTTGTAGGCGATACCCAGGTCGTAATGCGCCTCGTGGTCCGTCTCGGACAAGGCCTCGCTTACACCCTGCTTGAAGGCGTCGAAGACCGCAGAGAATCCGTCGTCGGTCGAGCCGCCCAACGAGTCCGAGGACGAGTCATCGCCGAAGACATCCGACAGCTCCGCCGCCAGATCGAAGCCGTCTCCCCCAGTGACCGGATCCGCCTCCTCCGACGACGCTGCACTCGGGGACGAAGGCACCCCGGTGTCTTCGCCGGCGGGCGGGTCGAGCTTCGACGCGATCCGGGGCTCCACCGGATCGTCGGTGGGGTCGACGTCGTCGATCTCGGCGACATCGGCAGCCGGATTGGGATCCTCGTCGTCGAACGCGAGGTCGAGCTCGGCGGGATGGTCGGCCCCCAGGTCCATCGCCTCGGGATCGCTCGCACCAGGGTCGATCCCTCCCTCGTCCGAGAGATCGAGGGCGAGGTCGTCTTCCACGGGCTCGGAGATCGCAGCCGGGGGTTCGAGGTCCGGGCTTCCGCCACGCTCCGCTTCCAGCTCGCCGAGACGCACGAGGGCGCGGGGATGGTTCGGCACCAGGGCGAGTACGGCCTTGTAGATCGCCTCCGCCTCGTCGTGGAGGCCCTGGTCGACGTAGAAGTCGGCTTCTTCGAGATCCTCTCGCACCTTCTGGGCCGAGGCCGTGCTGAGACTCGCATCCGAACGAAGCGACGTGGGGTCCGAGAGGTCGGCGAGATCGGCTGTCGGACCCGGCTCGTCCGGGTCGTCGTCGAGATCGAAGTCGAGATCGAGATCGTCGCCGAGATCGTGCTCCGCGGACTCGAGATCGAGGACCGGAGTGGACTCCGGTCCCGGCGGCGCCACATCGAGCACCCCCGATTCGTGCTCCTCCATCGAGAGCTCGGGCTCCGGCGGCAGCGGCGGCGTGAGAGTGGCGGCTGCGCTCGGGTCGAGCGCTTCGATGCGGGCGCGCAGGATCTCGAGTCCTTCGTCGTCCCCGTGGTGCTTCGCCCCCTTCGCGGCGCGCATCCAGACCTCGACGGCGCGGTCGGGCTCTCCGTCCTCGACCCAGACCTCGCCCAGCTTCTCCAGGGCCAGTCGGTGGTCCGGGTCCTGGTCGAGGATTGCCTCGAGGTGCGCCTTCGCCTTGGCGCCGTTTCCGTAGCGCAGATAGACGCTGGCTTCGGCGAGGAGCTGATCCGGGTCTCCGCTCGGCGTCTTCGGCGCCACGCTTCGAGCAGTTTCCGGAGGCGTGAGCTCGAGGGGCGACTCCTCGGAGAAGTCGAGTGCGTCGCCCATCTCGTCGGGTGCATCGGCGCGGCCGATCTCGAGCTCCGGGCCGAGCTCCAGCTCGGGGCCCAGCTCGAGCTCGGGGCCGAACTCGCTCTGGAAGGCCATCCCGTTCGCGGAGAGCTCGTCTTCCGGTGCAGCGAGAGGCTCGTCGAGATCGACGCCGTTGTCGGGCCCGGATCCCTCGAGGAAGCCCCCCTCTTCCGAGGGCGCCTCCGGCTCGGGCGTGAAGGACATCTCGTCCGGCGGCACGAAGCGCTGGAGAATGTCACGAGCCTTCTCTTCGTCGCCACGGCGGCGATAGAGCTCGGCAAGCGGCCGATAGACCTCGGGCAGGGCGTTCTCGCGGCCCTGGGCGCGATAGGTTTCGGCGAGCAGCTCGTAGTTCCCAGGGTCTTCGTCGTCGGCAGCGAGTGCGCGCTTCGCCAGCGACTCCGCCTCGGAGGTCTTCCCCTGCTCGAGAAGTGTTCGCGCGAACTGGGCGATGGCGGAGGCCCGGCGCGGCTCCAGCTCGAGGATTCGTCGATACACCTTGGCCGCCGTTTCGACGTCACCCTGGCGTCCGAGCTCCTGCGCCGCCTCCTCGTACTCGGCGACCGCTTCCTCGGTCATGCCCTCGTGGCGCAGCAGCTCCGCCACCTTGATCCGACTCGTCGTGTTCATCGGATCGATCGTGGCCATCTTGCGTAGCAGCGCGAGAGCCTCGTGCTTCTTGCCGTCGCGGTAGCAGCCATCCGCAGCCGTCTGCAACGTGCCGATCGCCTCGGCGGTCAGGCCCATCCGCTCGTAGAGATCCGCCAGCGGCTCGTGGGATTCGTGGCGGTCGGGATCGAGGTTCAGGATCTGCTTGTAGACCGCGACCGCACGGGCATCGAACCCCTCCCGCGTGTACTGGTCGGCGACCTTCCCGTAGGTCTCGATCGCGTCGTCGACCTGCCCCCAGCGCCGGTGGGCGTCGCCGATCTCGAGCCGCAGCTTGGCGTCACGCGGGTCGAGCTTGACGAGCTTTTGATACTCGGCGAGCGCCTTCTCCTTGGCGCCCTTCTGCGCGAGCTTGCGCGCGTTCTCGAGGATCTTTCGCTTGTTCACCGCCAAGAGCTGCCCGATCTGAAGCCGAAGGTGCGCGCCACGCCGGCAGATCCGGCGCCTTTGTACCTATCGGTTGCGGGCGGCCGCCCTTGAGGTTCCCGCGGGGAAACCGCGACCCCGGGAGAGCGCCAACCCTAAGCGGGATCGAGGTTTTTCGGCGCTCCCGGATCCCCACTGCGAGTCCGCGAGGGGGGAGCGACGGCCCTCAGACGCTCAGGATCTCGAGCAGCGCCTCGAGCCCCAGCCGGTAGCTCGTGGGGCCGAAGCCCGAGATCACTCCGCGGGCGATTCCCGACACATAGGAGTGCTGCCGGAACGTCTCCCGAGCGAATACGTTCGAGAGGTGGACCTCCACGACGGGAAGCTCCGTCGCGGCCAGGGCATCGCGCAGCGACACGCTGGTGTGGGTCAACCCGGCGGGATTGATCAGGATCCCGGCGCTGCGGGGCGCGGCATCCTGAATGCGATCGACGAGACTGCCCTCGTGGTTCGACTGGAATAGCTCCACCTCGACCCCGCGCTTCGCCGCCAGCGCCGTGAGCTCCCCGTTGATCGCATCGAGGGTCACGCTTCCATAGATGCCCGGCTCGCGGGCTCCCAACGTGTTGAGGTTGGGCCCATGGAGCACGAGGATGCTCGACGTCTCGGACATCACCTTCCCCCGGGCTCGCGCCGCCGGGGACGGGAGCGTTCAGAGCTCCTGGCGGATCGCGAGCAGGTATCGCCGCATGAGATAGCGCGCCTTGCCGAGGTTGCCATCCGGGGCGACCACGAGCACCAGGAAGGTCTCCGCGTCGATGGGGCGGAAGACCAGGCTGAAGCGCGTGAGGACGACGACCGTCTCGTCGAGCGCTCCGCCCGCGAGGGCGTCCGACGCCTTGCGAATGTCGTCCAGGATTCGTCCGAACTCGACCCCTGCGGTGCCGAGCTCCTCGGCGAGAGGCCCCCCGAGCGTGTGCCCGGAGCCGACCTCCTCGATCGGAATACCGTCGCTACCCATCAAGACCGCTCCCAGGCAGTCGCCGCAGCCGTCCACGATGTCTCCGAGAATCGAGCGAAAGCTCATGATCGATCTCCACGAAGGTTGCCGAGCCAGCGCTCGAGCTTGGCGAGGACCCGGTCGCGAACGCCGTCCGAGACCGCTTCGCTTTGCAGGGCGCGCTCCTCCTGTCGGGCCACCTCGATCGCCGCACGGA
>CALDCK010000176.1 GCA_937937315.1 uncultured bacterium | reverse complement strand
CTCCGTGGCGCTGGAATACGGTCGAAGGGCATTCGAGATCGAAGATCCTTGGGGCTTCCAGCTCCGTTTATTCGAGCCTGTACGAGTTCATGAGATGAGAGCGGGGCGCTACCTGGAAGCGCGGGCAGCATTCGAGAAAATGGCTCCCGAATTGCTGAACGAGGATTCTCCAGCGATCGGCAACAGGAACTATCGAGCAGCGATCGATCTTGCACTGATCTCGTCCAAAACCAGAGAGCAGCAGAGAGCCGATTGGCTACTTGAAAGCAGCCTCCAGTACATCCAGCGGATTCCGCGCCTCGGTTGGTTTGGCTATGGCATCGCTGACGTGCAGATCTACGCATTGCAAGGCGACAAGCAGAAAGCCTTGTCGGCATTGCAGCGGGCGATCGATGAGGGTTGGCGCGAATCCTGGTGGTATCACCTCAAATACAATCCGAACCTGGAATCCCTCCACGACGAACCCGAGTACCAGGCGATCGTCGCCGAGATCGAAGCCGACATGGCCGCTCAGCTTGAACGGGTTCGGGAGATGGAGCGCAACGGGGAGTTGGAACCGATCCCTGAGGTTTCAGCGACGACCCAATGAATGGCGCGCCGGGAGAGATTCGAAACCCCGACCCTATGGAAGGAAAAACAAGCTGCGTTTTCAGCAACGTCCGATAACAGGCATTCCGTTAAGTTGACTTTGATTAGGGGCAAAACTGCCCATGTCGGGGACGAGAAGGGGAAGAGGGGTGCGGAAATCTGCGGGAACGCATCTCCACTGGGCGCAGGATCTGCTCTACCAGCTTCGAGGCCACCGATCGGAGTACAATCGGGCAGCCCGGAAAGCCGGATTGAAGCATTCCCCGTCGAGGCACCGATGCTGAGGCGAGGATCTGGTTGCCCGAGGCAAACACTACAGATTCGGGAATGAGAGAGAGGTTGGCGGACAGTGAGTCAGCGGGCCGTCCCCGTCAGTACGCGTTCGATCCTCTCTCGGGGGGCCAGCGCTTTGTTCTCGGATCGGGGGTAAGATGCACCCGTGAGTGAGACGCCCCTTGCGGGGCAGTGCCCCGCGTGCGGTTTTGCGAACCCCGAGGGTGCGCGGTTCTGTAACCAGTGCGGAGCCGCCTTCGAGGGTGGCGCACCCTCGCCGCCTGCTGCGGAGGCCGAGCGCAAGCAGGTGACGGTCTTGTTCTCGGACCTCGTCGGCTTCACGGCGCTGTCGGAACGGCTCGACCCGGAGGAGACGCGAGAGATCATGGGGCGCGTCTTCGGGCGCGCCGCCGAGATCGTGGGGCGCTACGACGGCCAGATAGAGAAGTTCGTCGGCGACGCGATCATGGCGATCTTCGGCGTTCCGACCGCCCACGAGGACGATCCACTGCGCGCGGTGCGTGCGGCGCTCGAGCTACACGAGGCGGTGGCACAGATGAGTGCCGAGGTCGAGGGACGGATCGGCGGTTCGCTCGTCCTCCACAGCGGCATCAACACCGGGCTGGTCGTGACGGGTGAGCTCAAGTTCGACCGGGGCACGGCCGGGCCGCTCGGCGACACGATCAACCTGGCGTCGCGGCTCATGGGTGGGGCCGAAGGGGGCGAGATCTGGGTCGGCCCAGAGACCCGGGGGCTCGTTGCGCGGGCCTTCGAGCTCGACGATCTCGGCGAGCGCGAATTCAGAGGCAAGGCCGAGCCGGTGGCCGTCGCGCGCGTGCGCGGAGGCGCGTCGCGAGCGGGGCCGGCGAGTTTCAGGGGCGCGTTCGTCGGCCGTCAGGAGGAGCTCGGCGTCCTGCTCGGCGCGGCCGAGCGGCTCCGTGACGGACAGCCCGGGGTGATCGCGATTTGCGGCGAAGCGGGAACCGGCAAGACCCGACTGATCGAGGAGTTCCGCGCGCGCGTCGGCGACGACGTGCAGTGGCTGGAGGGTCGCGCGTATCCGTACGCCGAGAGCATCCCCTACTTCCCGGTCGTAGACCTGTTGAATCGCGCCTGGGGTATCGAGGAGTGCGACACGCCGGCGGCAGTGCGCGGGAAGATCGAAGCCGCCATTGGAGTGCTGCTCGACTCTCCACACGACGTGCTGCCCGTGATCGCACGGCTGTACGACCTCGAGATCGCAGACGCTCCGACGATCGACCGCGAGGCCTATCGGCGAGTCCTGCTCGAGGCCGTGAGCAGCCTGCTGGGCGCGCTCGCGGACCGCGCGCCCACGGTGATCTGTCTTCAGGACCTGCACTGGGCCGACGCCTCGACGGTCGCGCTGCTGCGCGGGCTGACCGAAAGCCTCCGCGTCCGGGCGCTGGTCGTCGGCAACTTCCGGCCCGGATATACCCCGAGCCCGGCGGCGCGCCTGTTCGAGCTCAAGGAGCTCTCGTCGCGTCAGACGCGAGAGCTCCTCCAGTCGCTGCTCGACGACCAGGAGCCCCCGGACGAGCTGACGCGCTTCATCGAGAGGCGCTCCGACGGTAACCCCTTCTACGTGGAAGAGGTCGTCAACTCGCTCGTCGAAACGCACGTGCTCGAGCGCATCGACGGCGCCTGGCGCATCACGCGCCCGCTCTCCGACGTGGGCGTTCCGGCCACCATCCGCGGCGTGATCGCCGCACGTATCGACCGCCTGGACGAACCCCGGCGACGGGTGCTGCGCGACGCCGCGGTGGTGGGCCGCGAGTTCCTCTACGACGTCGTCGCCCAGGTCACCCGAGAGGAGCAGGAGCTCGAGCCGAGCCTCGATCAGCTCGAGGCAGTGGACTTGATCCGCGCCCAGAGCCGTGCCCCCGACGTCGAGTACATCTTCAAGCACGCCCTCACACAGGAGGTCGCGTACGACGGGCTGCTCAAGAACGAGCGCCAGGTGCTGCACGAGCGGGCGGCCTTCGCGATGGAGCAGATCCTCCGGGAACGGATTTCCGAGTTCGTGGAGACGCTGGCGTACCACTTCGCGCGCGGCGGCGTGATCGATAAGGCCGTGCACTACTTGCGCGAGTCGGGCAGGAAGTGTGTGTCGCGCTACGCGATCGAGGCGGCCGCCACTCACTACCGCGACGCCTACGAGCTGCTCACGAGGAGCGAGCGCAGCAGTGCCCAGGACCGCGAGCTGATCGAACTCCTGAACGACTGGTCGCTGGTTCACTACTACCAGGGCGACTGCGCACACTGGCGTTCGCTGCTCGAGGGGCATCTCGAGGTGGCCGAGCGCGTCGGCGAGCCCGAGCTTCTCGGTATGTATCTGGGTTGGACGGGGCACATGCTCTTCTGGCACGAGGAGTACCAGGCCTCGCTGGAGCACCTCGATCGCGCCGTCCGCCTCGCCGACCGGGCCGGGAGCAAGCGCGTGCTCGGCTACGCCGAGACGTGGCGGGCGTGGACGCTCAGCCAGATGGGCCGCTCCAGCGAGGCGATCGAGGCCGGAGAGCGCGCCCACGAGCTCGGACCCGAGTTTCCCGACGAGCCGTACCTCGTCTGCAAGCCCCTGGCGGCCATCGCCGCGGCGGCCACCCTCTCGGGAGACCTCGAGCGCGCCCGGCTCGCGGGCGAGGAGCTGCTCGAGATCGCCGAGCGAACCGGCAACTCGCGCGCGGCGGTGTTGGGCCACTACTCCCTGGCCACGCGCCACGTCGGAGCACTCGAGCCCGAGCGCGGCTTTGCCGCGGGGGAGGCTGCGCTGGCCGCTTCGCTCGATCCCGCCTATCACAACTTCTCGATGGTGGCGCTCGGCTCCGCACTCGGCTCTGCGGAGCGCTTCGAGGAGCTGGGGCGCGCCATGGGCGACGTGCTACCGGCCGCCGAAGCGCTCTCTCAGAAGATCATGGTCCGGATCTTCCGTTCGATGGAAGCGAACGCCACGCTGGCGCTGGGGGAGCCAGCCCGCGGCATGCGTGTGATGCAGGCGCTCTACAACGAGCAGGTCGGCGGCCAGACAGGCCTTGTGCTGAGGTCCGCCCTCGGCGTCGTCTACGCGCGCATCGCTCGGGGTGAAGGACGCGCCAGCTTCTGGGTGCTGCTCCGCAATCTGGGCTTCCTTTTCCGACACGCGCTCCCAGCGCGACGCAAGGCGCTCGCCCTGCTCGAGCCGATCTCCGACGATCGGGGAAGCGACCTGGGGGGGATCTACGCGGGCCTTGCGAACCTCGAGCTGGCGCGCCTCCACGCACATCGCGGCGAGAGCGAGAAGGCGAGGTCGCGCGCCGAGCGTGCGATCGAGATCTTCGAGCGCGGCTGCGCGAACGAGGCCGTTCGGCAGTCCCGAGAACTCATCGATTCGCTCGTACTCGCTACGCACCTTCATGAATAAACAAAAGCCTCGCATGAAGGAGGGATTGCGGATAGGAAATATTAGCTGGATTTTCGCAATGTCCGATAAAGAAATTCTGTTAAGCAGCGCTTTGATTAGGTGCAAAACTGCCCCATGTCAGGACGAGCTGTCGCCCGGAACCCTGGGCGAGCCGGCCTGCCACAGTTGCCTCCGGGCAGCCTACTCATATCCCGGCCTACATGTGATGGATGCGAGCGTGATCCCCACCGCGATCGGCCCCAACCCCGCGTTGACCATTGCGGCCCTTGCGGAGCATATGTGCAGTCAAATTCAGTAAAAGCCTGAGCAGACGCGCTGAAAATCAAGGTGTCGACAGTTCGATTCTGTCCTGGGCCACCATCGTAACATCCTGATTTAATAGACAAATTATGACATTTCGCGAACGAGTCACTCGTCCCAAAGCGCCCTGATGTAGCCTATCTGTAGCCAATTGCTGATTGGCCGAGCTAGCGCGGCCGATGCCGTAATGAACGGATGTTGAGCCAGTCGGCAAATCATCACACTGCATTCTGAACAATATTCAGCCGGCCAAATCAGCAATGAGAATACGGTCGGTGAGAGGGGGGGTACCCCTTTTCGCGGCCCTCT
>CALDCK010000175.1 GCA_937937315.1 uncultured bacterium | reverse complement strand
CGCCGGCGAAGACGACCACCCTTCCCTTCTCCAGGTGACGGATCGCGCGGCGGCGGATGTAGGGCTCGGCCACGGCCTGGATCTCGAGGGCGCTCTGCACCCGGGTCACCAGCCCCTCCTTCTCGAGCGCGTCCTGGAGGGCCAGCCCGTTGATCACCGAAGCGAGCATGCCCATGTAGTCGGCGCTGGTTCGGTCCATCCCCTCGGCCGAGGCCTTGATGCCCCGAATCACGTTGCCGCCGCCGATCACGACGCCGAGCTGGACCCCGAGCTCCGACACCTCCCTCAGCTCCTGCGCCATGTGCTTGATGACGGACGGGCTGATCCCCATGCCGCCATCGCCCGCGAGCTGCTCGCCCGAGAGCTTGACGAGGAGTCTGCGGAAGGCGGCCTTCACTCCGAAGACGTCTCCTCGCCGGCCTGGCCGAGCTTGAATCGCTCGAAGGCGACGATGGACACTTCGCCCGCCTCTCCGAGCCGCTCGCCCACCGACTTGTCCGGGTCCTTCACGAAGGGCTGATCGACCAGACAGATCTCCGACACGAATTTCGAGAGCTTCCCGTCGACGATCCGGTCGAGGATCTTCTCGGGTTTCCCCTCCTGGATCGCCTGCTTGCGGTAGATCTCGGCCTCGTTGGCCAGAAGATCCGCCGGGACGCCTTCGCGGCTGACGGCCACAGGGGTCGGGTCCGCCGCGGCGACGTGCATGGCCACGTCCTTGGCCAGATCGGCGAGGTCCGGGGCGCCCTTCGCGGCGAGTCCCACCAGGACGCCGAGCTTGCCTCCGGCGTGTACGTAGCCTCCGACGATGCCGTCGCCGTCGATCTCGATGCGCGCGACCCGCTTCACCACGACGTTCTCACCGAGCTTCGCGATGCTCGCCTTCACGGTCTCGGAGACCACCGCTCCTTCGACCTCGGCGTCGAGGAGCGCGTCCGCCGTCGAGATCGAATCGTTCGCGGCGACTGCAGCTGCGAGGCTGCGGGCCAGCGCCTGGAAGTCGTCGGTCCGGGCCACGAAGTCGGTCTCGCAGCCGAGCTCGACCATGCCGCCAGCGCCGCCCTCGGTCACGATGACGATCGCGCCCTCGCTCGTGGTGCGGCCCTCGCGCTTGCCGGCCTTCGCGAGACCGCGCTCGCGCAGCACCTCGACCGCCTTCTTGAGGTCGCCGCCGGCTTCCCCCAGCGCGCGCTTGCAATCCATCATTCCAGCGCCCGTCTGCTCTCGCAGGGCCTTCACGGCCTGGGCAGAGATCTCAGCCACTTTTCCCTACTCCCTTCGAAGCTCCTGACGCACCCCGCCCGCTCTCTCGGGCGAAGCGTCGCTGCCACACTCCTCGTCGGCTCGCGTCACTCGCTCGGTGTCGTTGCCGGGTCCGCCGCCTCTGCCGCAGGGCTCGCCGCGGCCGGCTCGGCGGGACTCGCCGCTGCCTTGGCCGGCTCGGCGGGGCTCGCCGGCGCCTCCTCGGAGTCCCGCCCGGGCCGATCTCCCACCGAATGCGCGCCGCGGCCGCGGCGGGGCTGCTGCTTGATCTCTACGACGACCTTCCCGGTGCCGACCTTCTCGGGCTCAGCCGACTGCACACGGGTCTCTTCGGCCACCTCCGCCTTGATGCGATCGTCGAAGGCCACGGCCCCCTCGATGCAGGCATCGGCGATCCGCCCGCAGTAGAGGCCGATGGCCCGCCGCGAATCGTCGTTGCCGGGGATCACGTGGTCGATCTGGTAGGGATCGCAGTTCGAGTCGACGATCGCGACGATCGGGATGCCCAGACGCTTCGCCTCGGTCACGGCGATCGCCTCACGGTTCACGTCGAGAATGAAGATCGCGTCGGGAAGGCGTCCCATCTCCTTGATGCCGTCGAGGGACTTCTTGTACTTCTCGATCCAGCGATTGATGCGCGACAGCTCCTTCTTCGAGAGGTCGGCTACGCGTTCCTCGTCGGCCACGAGCTCGAGGAGCTCCTTGAATCGCTCGATCGACTTCTTCACCGTCTTGAAGTTGGTGAGCATTCCGCCCAGCCAGCGCCGGTTGACGTAGAACTGCTCTGCGCGCTCGGCCTGCTCGCTGATCATCGACTGCGCCTGCCGCTTCGTGCCGACGAAGAGCACCTTCCCCCCGCCCGCCACCGTCTCGGTAATGAAGTCGAGCGCGCGCTGGAAGCGCGGCAGGGTCTGGTCGAGGTCGATGATGTGGACGCCGTTGCGCTCGCCGTAGAGGAAGGGCTTCATGCGCGGGTTCCAGCGTCTCGTCTGGTGTCCGAAGTGAACGCCCGCCTCGACGAGCTCTCGCATGCCGAGGGGCTCCTCGAAGGTGCGCTCGCGCTTGGGGGGAGCGGCTTCCTGCGCTGCTGCCTCGGGTTCGGCGGCAGCGGTCTCCGTCACGGGTGCCGTGGGTCCGGCCATCGGTCTTCTCCTTCGCGGTTGTGCGTCCGCCCCGGTCCGTCACTCCCCAACCCGCTCTTCGCTTGCGCTCGCGCTCGCACGAAACCCGTCGCACCCGCGGCGTCCCCTTCGGCGGATCGGAGGACCCGGACCGAGACGTCGAAGGCGCGTGTCAGGCGCTCGTGCAGCACGCGGCGGGCACCGCAGGGGTGGACCCGGAACGTGTGATTTCTCCAAGGGTTAGCAGACGCCCGACGAGGCCGCAGCCCACCCGCACAAGGGCCCGGGATCAGGTCGTGTACTCGGCGTTGATCCGCACGTAATCGTAGGAGAAGTCGCACGTGAACAGGCGGGTGGATGCCCCCCCAACTCCCAGATCCACAGCGATCCCGATCTCGTCGCCCTGGAGTCTCATCGCGGCCCGGCGCGTTGGCCCGGCCCCCGCCGCGGCCCCCCGGCGGAACACCACGACGCCCCCGAGACGCACCTCGGCCCGGGCCAGGTCGATCCTCACCCGACCCGCTCCCAGGGTCTGGAGGATGCGCCCCCAGTTGGGGTCCCCGCCGAAGAGGGCGGTCTTCACGAGGGCCGAGTTTCCGATGCGACGCACGGCCCGCTCCGCCTCGGCCGGAGTCGCGGCCCCGCGCACCTCCACCTCGACGAGCTTCGTGGCGCCCTCGCCGTCCCGGGCGAGCGTCCGGGTGAGGGCCAGGGTCAGGTCGCCCAGGGCCTGCTCGAAGCGAGCCGCCCCGGGGCTCCGGGGCCCGCGCAGGACGGGAGCCTCCGAGGCGCCGTTGGCGAGCAGGAGCACCGTGTCGCTGGTCGACTCCTCGCCGTCGATGCTCAGGCGATTGAAGGACGCGTCGACGGCCTCGCGCAGCGCGCGGGTCAGGTAGGCGGGCTCGACTGCGGCGTCGGTCGCGAGGAAGGAGAGCATCGTCGCCATGTTGGGCTCGATCATCCCGGAGCCCTTGGCGATGCCGCCGATCGACACCGTGCGCCCCCCGAGGCGCAGGGTCGTAACGGCGAGCTTCGGGAAGGTGTCGGTGGTCATGATCGCGCGGGCGGCTCGATCGAACCCCCCAGCGGACAGGACCGCCGCCGCACCGCGAATCCCCCGTCGCACCTTCGCGATCGGCAGGGGCTGGCCGATGACCCCCGTCGAGGCGACCAGCACCTGGGTCGTGGGCACGCCGGTGGCCCGGGCCGCTTCCTGCGCCATGCCGAGCGCGTCGCGACGCCCCCGAGCCCCCATGGCGACGTTCGAGCAGCCGCTGTTGGCGACGATCACCCGGGCCCGCGGACTGCGCAGGTGCCGACGCGACAGCTCGACCGGCGCGCCGACCACGCTGGAACGGGTGAAGACCCCCGCCGCCACGGCGGGACGTTCGCTTGCGATGAGGGCGAGATCGAGCCGGCGGGGCTTCACGCCGCAGTTCACACCCGCCGCGCGGAAGCCGGGCACCCGAAAGCGGTCCGTGATCAAGGGGACTCCACGTGGCGCCTCAGGCGGCGCCGTGGCACTTCTTGTACTTCTTGCCGCTCCCGCACGGGCACGGGTCGTTTCGCCCGACCTTGCCAGCCTTCTCCTTCGCCGAGGCGCCCGGGGCGCCGCCGGTACCGGGCCGCGCCAGCGGACCGGCCGGCCGCTCTCGCGGCGGACCCAGGGGCGAAGCCGAGGGGCGGGGAGGCTCCTGGCCGGGCGGCGGGGGCAGCGCAAACTTGAAGACCAGCTCGAGCCCCTGCACGTCGATCCGGGCGTTCATGTCCTCGAAGAGGGCGTAGCCCTCGCGCTGGTACTCGAGCTTCGGGTCGCGCTGGCCGTAGGCTCGCATCGAGATGCCTTCGCGCAGCCCGTCCATGGTGTGGAGGTGATCCTTCCACTGGGCATCCAGGATCTGGAGCAGGATGCCGCGCTCGCAGTCGGTGAAGGCCGGGTAGCCCTCCGCGACGTACTGCTCGGCCAGCGCGTCGCACTCCTTCTTCTTCTGCTCGAGGGCCGCCGTGACCCGGTCGAACACCGCGCGCCCCACGGCGTCCCGATCGGTCTCCATCCGACCATCCACGACGAAGGGAGCTCCGGCGGGGTCGAAGGCGACCCCGAACTGGGCGGTGAGGGCCTTCGCCAGGGTGGCGAGCGTCTCTTCGTCGGGCTCGCCCTTCTCGGGCCATTGGGCCTCGAGCTGGGCGACGATCGCCCCCTCGGACATGTCGAGGATTTCGGAGTGGACGTCCTCGCGCTCGAGGGCCTCCCGGCGCCGGGTGTAGAACGCCTGGCGCTGGTGGTTCATCACGTTGTCGTACTCGAGAAGGTGCTTGCGGATGTCAAAATTGTAGCCCTCGACCGAGGTCTGCGCACGCTCCAGCGTCCTGCTCACCAGACTGTGCTCAATCGGGAAATCGTCGCCAATCTGTCCCATCAGTTTGGCGAGCATCTCCCTGCGCCCGAAGCGGCGCATGAGGTCGTCTTCCAGCGAGAGATAGAAGCGCGAAGATCCGGGCTCACCTTGCCGGCCCGAGCGACCCCGGAGCTGATTATCGATGCGCCGCGCTTCATGGCGTGCGGTGCCCAACACGTGCAGCCCACCTGCCTCGATCAC
>CALDCK010000174.1 GCA_937937315.1 uncultured bacterium | reverse complement strand
CCAGATCCAGACCCTCGGCCGCGGAGGGCTCTTCGACGGATCGGACGTGCGGCGGAACCTCACGCCCCTGGAGTCCCACTTCCCGATCACACGGGTCGTCGCCATCGAGAACACCCACAACCGCGCCGGGGGGCGGGTCTTCCCGCTGGACCTGGCAAAGGACGTCGCCGCGGCGGCGCGCGAGGCTGGGGTCGCGCTGCACCTCGACGGGGCACGGCTGTTCAACGCAGAGATCGCCACGGGAACTCCGGCGGCCGAGTGGGCCCGACTCTTCGACACGGTCTCCTTCTGTCTCTCGAAGGGCCTGGGCGCGCCGGTCGGCTCCCTCGTCTGCTCGACTCGCGAACGGCTCCCAACCCTGCACCGGGCGCGCAAGCTCCTCGGCGGCGGGATGCGGCAGGCGGGCATCCTCGCCGCTGGGGGACTGCACGCCCTGGAGAACCATATCGACCGCCTCGCCGACGACCACGCCAACGCCAGGAGGCTCGCCCTGGGGCTCGAGGGCCTGGATTTCGCGGTCGATCCCGCACCCGAGACCAACATGGTGATGTTCTCGGTCCGCGACACGAACAGCTTCCTGAGGGCGAGCCGCGAACGCGGTCTGCTCATCAATCCGATCGAGGCGGGTCGCTTTCGCGCCGTGACCCACCTCGACATCTCTAGCGAGGACGTCGACGAGGCCATCGGGCGCATCCGCGAGATCGCGGCGAGTGGAACGCGCTGATCGCCCTCTCGGCACTCAGCGCAGAAGGTTGTACTTCAGGATGCACCAGACCGCGCGCAGGCCGTCCCGCCACCCGATCTTCTTCCCCTCGGAGTAGGTGCGACCCGCGTAGGAGATGCCGACCTCGTAGATGCGGCACTGAAGCTTCGCAACCTTCGCCGTGATCTCGGGCTCGAAACCGAAGCGATCCTCCTCGATCCGGATCTGATCGATGATCTCGCGGCGAAAGACCTTGTAGCAGACCTCCATGTCGGTCAGGTTCAGGTCCGTCAGCATGTTGGAGAGCAGGGTCAGCAGCCGGTTCGTCACCGAGTGCCAGAAGTAGAGGACACGATGCGACTCGCCGCCCGTGAAGCGCGACCCGAAGACGACGTCGGCTCGTCCTTCCAGGATCGGCTGGAGCAGCCGGTCGTAGTCGCGCGGGTCGTACTCGAGATCCGCATCCTGGACCAGGACGATGTCCCCCGTCGACGCCTCGAAGCCGCTGCGCAGTGCAGCCCCCTTGCCCCGATTCGTGCCGTGCCACACGACCTTGTCGACCTTCGGCTCCACGGCCGCTCGGATCACCTCGGGCGTTCCGTCGGTCGAGCCGTCATCCACGACGATCACTTCCTTCGACGGGGGCGACGAGGCCAGAACCGCGTCGACGATCGCCTCGATGGTCTTCGCCTCGTTGAAGCAGGGGATCACGATGGAGACGGTCGGCACGGCGAGAGCGTATCCCGCGGAGCCGCGCGCGCAAACGAGCCGAGGGAGTAGAATCGAGAGCCCAACAGAGAGGTCGGTGACGTGAAGTTCGGACTCTTCGGCATCAACACGGGAGCGTGCGCGGATCCCGACGTCGCCACCCGGGTGGCCGGTGCGGCGGAAGCCGCCGGCTTCGACTCGGTGTGGACTGGCGAGCACGTCGTGCTGCCGGACCCCCAGGCGCCCCCCTCGCCGGCCCCTCCGAGCTTCCCGATGCTCGATCCGGCGGTTGCCCTGGCCTTCCTCGCCGGACACACCCGCACCCTGCGTCTCGCCACGGGAATCATCATCCTGCCCCAACGCAACCCGGTGGTCCTCGCGAAGGAGCTGGCCAGCGTAGATGTCGTATCCGGCGGGCGGCTCCTCTTCGGTCTCGGCGCCGGCTACCTCCAGCCGGAGTTCGACGCCATCGGTGCGCCCTTCGACGATCGCGGACCGCGCACGAGCGAAGCGATCGAGGTCGTACGCACGCTCTGGACCCAGGAGAGCCCGCGCTTCGACGGGCGCTTCTGGTCCTTCCGTGGGATCCAGACCCGGCCGATGCCGGTCCAGCAGCCGCATCCGCCGATCCTGGTCGGGGGACACAGCCCGCCGGCCTTCCGCCGCGCCGTCTCCCAGGGCAACGGCTGGTACGGCTTCGCCCTCGACGTGGACGCGGCCCGGAACTGCCTTCGCGGCCTCGCCGACGCGGCCGGAACGGAGAGCCGGCCGTCCGAGCGGGGGCGCCTCGAGATCAGCGTCACGCCCTCGACACCCCTCGACCGCGACCAGGTGAAGCGCTTCGAGGATCTGGGCGTGGACCGGCTGGTCCCGATGATGCTCGGTGGCTCGGGCGACTCCCTCGTCGAGTTCGTCTCGCGAACTGCCGATGCCGTCCTGCGCTGAGCGCAGCGACTGCAGCCCGGGGCTGCGGGCTGCCGCCCCGGACTGCACATCCGACGCGCAGGTCGGACCGCAACCCCTCGATCTCCGGTTCGGGCCGAATCGGCACGACCCTTGCCATACGTCATGGCATTCGCGCTGCACCGGCGACCCCTCGTGGGGGCTCGTCTAGTCGAGGAGACCACGCGTCCCCTCCACTAGACCCGCAAATCACGAAAGGAGACGCTGATGGCAGATCTCGACCCTCGACCTTCCACCGGACGCAGCGCGGCACCTGGACGACGCCTCGGGCTCGGAGCCGGCATTGCACTGGCAATGATCGCCGCGATCTCGCAATCGATCACCACGGTCGAGCCGGGACACAACAAGGTGGCGACCCTCTTCGGAGAGGTGCGCGACGCGCCCTACACCGAGGGAATCCACTTCGTGAACCCCCTCCTGGGCTTCACGTCCTTCGACCTGCGGCAGCAGACCCGCACCTGGCAGCAGGTGGAGGTCCCGGCCCAGGACAAGCTCAAGACCACGATGGACGTGTCGCTGACCTTCCGGATCGACGCCACCACTACCCCCCGGATCCTTCAGGACACGGGCACCCTCGACGACGTGATCGAGAAGCACGTGACGCCGAAGGTACGCTCGCTGCTACGGGAGGCAGGGAAGTCCGTCTCCCTCTCCCAGGACTTCTTCCGCGAGGCGGTACAGCAGGAGCTCCAGGCCTACATGGAGGCGGGGCTGACCCGCTACCTGAAGCCGAAGGGCGTCATCGTGGAAGCCGTCCTCTTCCGCGACATCACGCTGCCCGAGGTCGTGCGTAACGCGGTCATCCAGACCAAGGAGCGCCAGGAGCAGCTCGAGCGCGAGAAGGCTCAGCTCCAGATCGTCGAGCAGCAGGCCCAGCAGCAGGTCGTGCAGGCGCGGGCCCACGAGCAGGCCGCTCTCGCAGACGCACAGGCGAAGCGCACCCGTGCCGACGCCGAGGCCTATCGCATCCGCAAGGAGGCGGCAGCTCGGGCCGAGGCCAACGTGGCGATCGCCCGATCCATCACGCCGGAGCTTCTCCGTTACAACGAGGTGGAGCGCTGGGACGGCAGCGTGCCCACGACCCTGCTCGGCACCGAAGGCGCGGGATTCATTCTAGACCTGTCGGGCCACCGAGGGAGCTCGAGTCCCGAGTGAGAGCCGACGTCGCGACCCCGAACACGGTGCCGGGAACTCCGAGACCGCAATCGCTTCGGCGCCGGGCGCGGTGATGCCGAAGCCGCGACACGATGCGCTCCCGCCGGCCTCTCTGATGGACGCATCGGCAGGCCTGGCGGGCCTACGGCCTACTCCGCCCCCCGGCCGGGGAACAGCCGCTGACGCTCCGTCGATTCGATCATGGGCTTCACGTAGGCGACGAAGTCGTCGGTATACCAGTGGGACCGCGTCGGCCACCACGCCTTGACTCCCGGGTACCGCGCCACGTCCTCGAGGGTCCGCCCGATCCCGCGCCAGGTCTCCGGAGCCAGGCGATCCTGTTCGAACTGGTCGCGGAGACCCTCCGCCGCGCGAAAGAACCGGCCGAGCTGGGACGAGAACTGGACCGCCTCCGCATCGTTCAAGGAGGAGAAGTCCTGCAATCCATTGAGCCACAGCTCGGCGAGGCGCGGGTTCTCGGCGAGGGAGCCGAGAAAGCCATTCCACTGGGTGGTCCACTCCGTGGCCGCCGCAAGGCGACTCTCTCGATTCTGGGTTCGAATCTGACGCGCGAGATAGACGAGTGTCACGATCACGCCCAGCGCGCCGGCAATCTCACCTACGGCTCCGATGGCTTCCCAATTCATCCGTCTGCGCATCCGCCTGCGGGCCTCACCACCCGCGCTCCTCCGCCGCCCTTCGACGCCCCCCGAGGCGGCCGGCCTCCGACACGATTCGACGGAGAGCACGCCGGCGCCCGTAGCAGGGTAGCAGTCGGGGGATGTAGGATCGCCCGCATCGACCTGGCCCGGCTGAGCCTCCGCCGAAGAATCGGGGAGGGCCGAGTCATCCTGGGGGGAGCGCGCTCATGGATGTCCGACTCTTCGCGACTGTTTTCGGCACCATCTTCGTCGCCGAGCTGGGAGACAAGACCCAGCTCGCGACCCTGCTCTACGCCTCGAACGCAGCCCACCCGAAGCTGACCGTGTTCGCCGCGTCCGCGGCTGCGCTCGTGCTCGCGTCGGCACTGGGTGTCCTCGCGGGATCCCTGGTCGCCGACCACGTCGACCCGAAGCTCATGCGCTGGGTCGCAGGCCTCGGTTTCATCGCCGTCGGTCTGTGGGTCCTGACCTCCGGCGACACGAACGCCGTCTGACCAGCACCACGCCGGTGCGTCGGTGAAGAGCGCCTCGTGGCTCAGGGCGCCGAGGCGCCCCGGTCTCGGTCAGCGACGCCTTCGACCGCCGGGTCGCCGCCATCCGCGCGTCCGCCCCTCAGGTGCTCGCTGTAGAGCGAGGCCAGGAAGCGGTGCACCGCATTCACGGTGTGCAGGGTGCGGACGGAAGGGAAGATCTCGAAGGCGTGCTGCGCGCCGGGAAGCTCTGCATAGACCGAAGGGGCCCGCGCCTTCTCTCCGAGCGCCCGAACGAACTCCCGTGCCTCCGCCACCGGCACGAGGGTGTCGTCCTCTCCGTGGATGGTGAAGAAGGGCGGCGCATCCGCATTCACACGGGTGATGGGAGAGGCGCGGTCCCATTCTTCGGGGATCTCCTCCCGCGATCCCTTCAGGATCTTCTCCTCGAGGATCTCGATCAGGCCGTCGTGGGCGTGGGTGCGGTTTCGGTTGGCGAAGTCGTAGACGCCGTAGAAGGGCACACAGCCGCGCACGCGGGTGTCGAGGGTCTCGAAGCCCGGCTGGTACTCCGGATCGTTCGCCGAGAGCGCGAGCAGCGCAGCCAGGTGTCCCCCGGCGGACCCGCCGGTCACCACGACGAAGTCGGGGTCACCGCCGTAGTCGGCCACGCGGTCATGGATCCAGCGGAGCGCCCGCTTGCAGTCGATCAGGTGCTCGGGAAAGGTGGCGTGGGGGCTGAGTCGGTAGTTCGTCGTGACGCAGACCCAGCCGGCCGAGGCCATGTGGTTCATCAGGGGCAGCGCCTGCTCGTCCTTGGCGCCGATCATCCAGCCGCCACCGTGGATCTGAAAGAGGACCGGACAGCCGCGCGGGCGGCTCGCGTTCCGGTACACGTCGAGCAGGAGGTCGACCCCTCGCTCGCGGTGAAACTGGATGTCCTTCACGATCTCGACGTCGGTGCGCCGGATCGGAAACGGCCGGACCACCCGGCTCCAGTCGATGCCGGCGTAGAGCTGGGACCGAAGCTCCGGCAGGATGCGTTCGCGGTAGCCGGCGCCGAGCCCCTCGCAGAGAGCCCCCTCGAGGACGCCCTCGGCTTCGTGAGCCCGCCGCTGGGCGACGGCGAGCCCGGCCCAGGACGCGAAGGTGATGAGCAACCCGAGGCGGCCGGGCCAGGCCTCGAAGGCCCCGGCAAGGCCGAAGCCGATCGTCGCGATCACCTGCCAGACCACGTGATGGAGGGCGAGCTCGGTGGTCAGCCAGCCCGCGGCGAAGCTCACGACGGAGAAGCGAGGCCCGCGAGGACTCGGCGAGAGCGCATTGTAGGTGAACCACGCGCCCCACAGGCTGACACCCAGAAACAGCCAGGACATCTCGACCTCCCGAACCGCGAGCGAGCCGCGCTCAGTCCTCGTCGGTGACGCAGCCTTCCGAGGCCGGCTTCACGCTGCGGATGTACTTGAACAGGGTGCCGGCGCTCGCCGCGTCCGGCGGCGGCGTCCAGGCGGCGCGTCGTCGCTCGAGCTCCTGGGGCTCCACCTCGAGGTGGATCGAGTGCTGCTTTGCGTCGATCGAGATGCGATCGCCCTCTTCGACCAGGGCGATCGGTCCGCCCTCCTGCGCCTCCGGCGTCACGTGTCCGATGATGAACCCGTGGGAGCCGCCGGAGAAGCGGCCGTCGGTGATGAGCGCCACAGCATCGCCGAGGCCCGCACCCACGAGGGCGGAGGTGGGGGTGAGCATCTCGGGCATGCCCGGGCCCCCCTTCGGCCCCTCGTAGCGGATCAGGACGACGTGCCCCGGCGCGATCTCGCCCCGCTCGAGTGCCGCGAGCATCTCCTCCTCGCGGTCGTAGGGCTTCGCCGTTCCGCTGAAGCTGAGGCCCTCCTTCCCGGTGATCTTCGCCACGGCGCCGTCCGGAGCGAGGCTTCCGCGCAGGATCTGGATGTGACCGCTGTCCTTGATCGGATCGTTCCAGGCCCGGATGACTCGCTGCCCGGCGGCGAGCCCGGGCAGATCTGCGAGGTTCTCGGCGAGGGTCCTGCCCGTGACCGTGAGGCAGTCGCCGTGGAGCGCCCCCTCCGCGAGCAGGAGCTTCAACACCGCCGGCGTGCCACCGACGTCGTGGAGGTCTTCCATCACGTATTGCCCGCTGGGCTTCAGATCCGCCAGGAAGGGGACGCGATCGCTCACTGTCTGGAAGTCGTCGATGGTCAGGGGAACGCCGACGGACTTTGCCATCGCGATCAGATGGAGCACCGCGTTCGTCGAGCCGCCGAGCGCCATGGTGATGACCATCGCGTTCTCGAAGGCCTCCCGGGTCATGATGTCCCGGGGCTTGATGTCGCGCTCGAGCAGCAGACGGATCGCCGCGCCGGCCCGGAGGCACTCTTCGAGCTTCGCGGGATCCTCGGCGGGCGTGGAGGAGCTGTAGGGCAGGCTCATCCCCAGCGTCTCGATCGCGGAGGCCATCGTGTTCGCGGTGTACATCCCGCCGCAGGCACCGGCTCCCGGGCAGGCGTGCCGGACGATGTCCTGCCGCTCCTCCTCATCGATCCGCTCGGCGATGTACTCGCCGTAGGACTGGAAGGCGGAGACGATGTCGAGGGGACAGCCGCTGCGCCCCTTCCCCGGCCGGATCGTCCCGCCGTAGACCATGAGGGAGGGCCGATTCACCCGACCCATGGCCATCAGGCAGCCCGGCATGTTCTTGTCGCAGCCCGGCAGGGAGACGTTGGCGTCGTACCACTGGGCGCACATCACCGTTTCGATCGAGTCCGCGATGAGGTCGCGCGACTGGAGCGAGTAGCTCATGCCCTCGGTGCCCATCGACATGCCGTCCGAAACTCCGATGGTGTTGAAGCGCATGCCCACGAGACCGGCGGAGACGACGCCCTCCTTCACCTTTGCCGCCAGGCCGTTCAGGTGCATGTTGCAGGAGTTGCCTTCGTACCAGACGCTCGCGATCCCGACCTGGGCCTTGTCCATATCGGTCTCGGTGAGACCGGTGGCGTAGAGCTGGGCCTGAGACGCACCCTGACTCTTGGGCTGGGTGATTCGGCGGCTGAACTTGTTGATGGGCTCACTCATGGGGGCTCCGGGATGGCGTGAGGGCCTCGCGCTCAGCGCGGCACGAGGTGCATGATCGTCGGATTGGAGCCGCGTACGAGACCAATCATGGAATCGCTGAATCCGTACTTCTCGCGGAACGCGGCGGTAATGCGCTCGTGGAGCGCCTCGTCGTCGACGACGGCGATGCGAAGAGCCCACTCGCGCTCCTCGATCCGGAGCGTGAGCTGCGGGTCGCGCTCGAGGTTCGCGCCCCAACGCGTTCCGCCGGTCCGGATGTAGCCCTGCCCATCGACGACCGCGAGCCACACCGTCGTCTCGCGCTGATCGCCGTCCTCGTCGAGGGTGACGACCTCGACGGTCTGGACCTCGGACACCTCGGCCCAGTCGGGCAGGTCGGCGCCGGTCTCGGCCCGGACTCCCTCCGGAGAGAGAGCCACGGCGAGGACGAGGACGCAGGCATGGAGGAGTCGAGAGGGGTGGATCCGCATCTGGATCTCTCCGGGGTTCGGGCGGCAAACGAGCATAGCCCAGGGACCCGGGGGGCACGGCCCGCGGGCCCGCCGCGGGCTACGCTCCTCGCGTGAGCCGTCCGGAGAATCGCTCCGATGCGCCGACGCCGAGCGCGCAGCCGCCGCTGGGACAACCCGCCGCTTCGATCCCCCGCTGGCTCGCGCTGCTGGTGTTGATCGCGCTGCTCGCGAGCGGCGCGTGGAGCACCTGGCTCATTCTCTCTCCCGAGAGCGACGCCGACCCGCCTTCCGCCCCGTCGTCGGAATCACCGGTCGCCGTGGAACGCTGACACCGACGGTCATCGACCCCGGAGCGGCAACCCGGCCTTCTCGTAGATCGCGTCGATGACACGCATGTTGGCAACCGCATCCCGTGCGTCGGTGGACATCGGCGGACCTCCGCGCACGTGGTCCACGAAGGCCCGGAGCTGGTGGGTGTAGGTGGCGTCGCCCGCCACGCGCTCCCTCCGACGCCCCGCTCCGGTGCGGACCGAGAGCCGGTGATGGAGCATGGGGGCGATCGGGTTGAAGACCCGCATCTCGCCCTCCTCGCCCCGGGCCAATGCGCTCACGGAGAGCAGGCTCGAGGAGAAGAGCGAGCAGGTGACGCGTCCGGTGCGGCCGTCGGCGAAGCGCAGATCGGCCCTCATCCACCGGTCCACCCGCTCCGACGAGAGTCGCACCTCGGCGCGCACGACCTCGGGCTCCTCCTCGGCGAGCCAGCGCACCACGTTGATGGCGTAGCATCCCGTATCCATCGTGGCGCCACCGGCCAGGTCGTAGCGGTAGCG
>CALDCK010000173.1 GCA_937937315.1 uncultured bacterium | reverse complement strand
TGGTGAACGGGAGAGTCTGGCCGCGTCACGACGTGAAGCGGGGCAAGTACCGGCTGCGGATGCTCAACGCCAGCAACTCCCGCACGCTGACCCTTCAACTCTGTCCGGACTCGAACACATCGCCGTGCCCCAGCCCGGCGACCTTCCAGCTCCTGGGGCAGGAGGGGGGACTGCTGCCGGCGCCGCTGCCCCTTACCGAGATCACTCTGGGGCCGGCCGAGCGGGCGGACATGGTGGCCGACTTCGCCCCCTACGCGGGGGGAACGTCGGTCTACCTCCAGAACAGCGCGCCCGCACCCTATCCCGGGACGCCAGGCATGGGGGTGGTACCCGACGTCATGCGCTTCGATGTGCAGGCCGAGGCGGGCTTCACGGACGCCGTGCCGGGATCGCTGCGCTCGATGGAGATCCTGAACGAGGCGAATGCAGTCGCCCACCGCACCCTCGAGCTGATGAAGGGCCCGGGGAATGCGTGCAGCCCCTTCGCCTGGGAGGTGGTCAGCACCGACGGGCTGAATGGTCCCGTGCTCGGGTCGAAATGGACCGACATCACCGAGGAGCCGGAGCTCGGCACGACCGAGGTCTGGAGCTTCATCAACCGCTCGGGCATGACCCACCCCATGCACATACACCTGGTCTTCTTCCAGGTGCTCGATCGCCAGAGCTTCGACGAGGTAGGCGGGCTGGTCGTTCCCACCGGCTCTCCCGTGCCGCCCCCGGCCCACGAGATGGGCTGGAAGGATACGGTGCGCGTCGGGCCCGGCGAGATCGTGCGCGTGATCGCCCGCTTCGAGGACTACGAGGGGCTCTTCCCCTACCACTGCCACATCCTCGAGCACGAGGATCACGAGATGATGCGCGAGTTCCGGGTCGTGCCGGAGCCCTCGACGCTCCTGGGCCTCGGCATGGGTGCGCTGACCGTCGTCGGGCTCGCCCGGCGCCGCGCGCAGCGGAGCCGAACCGGCGCCTGAGGATCACGTGGGCAGAATCAGACAGCCTGCTTGGCGACCAGGGCCGCCAGGACTTCCTCCAGGGCCGCGTCGGAGATCTCCTGCATCTCCGCGTCGGTGCGATCCTGGATCGGGTGCTCGACGTAGATGGCGTGGGGGTCGGCGCCGAGGGCCTTCGCCTGGCGCACGGCGCCGTCGGTGAACTCCACCGTCGCGACGAAGGCAGAGGGAATGCCCCGGCTCTCCAGATCCGCCGTGTCGTGCACACTGCACGACGTACAGCTCCCTCAATCGGCGAGGGCTTCCACCATGGCGTCGCACTCGACGGCGATCTGCTGGCGCAGGTCGCGCGGTGCCGGCTTGGTGAAGGTGGGCTTGCGGTAGCGCTTCACGTTCGCACCGCGGTCGCGCAGGTGCGACTCCAGCCGGTCGAGGAAGAGGTCGCCCCGAGCCTTCGAGATGTCCAGCAGCCCGACGGTGCGCCCTTCGAGGCTCTCCAGCCTCGGCAGCCGCGGGCGGGTCGCGAGCTCACGCTCGCCGGTGGGATCGAGCAGGACGCGGGGCTCGTCGCGGACGTCACTCACGGCCGGATCTCCTGGAGCACCGGCTGACTTCCCATCTCGCCGGTCACCCAGCCGCCGATCATCGCAGAGAAGAGCCCGGCCCCGCCACCGCAGTGGACGACGAGGATTCCGCCGGGGCGGAACTTGGGCAGGGTGGCGTCCTTCACCGCTTCGGGCAGGCCCTCGGCCATGCCGTCGGCACCCCGGACGAGCTCGACGCCGGGGATCTGGAGGAGGGCGTGAAGGCGCTCCACGAGCTGCGCCTTGCTCCAGCCCGCCTCCCGGAAGACCCGCACGTGCTCGGGCCCGATCGCGAGCAGGACGTCGAAGGCCATCACGAGCTTCGGGTGGTGGAGGGTCCGCAGATTCGCCGCGAGGGTGCGGGCCAGGGACTCCGGGTCCCGCGCGAGCTGGTCGACGATGGACCGCGGTGCCTCGCCGGGGAAGAGGGTCACCGTATCGACACCGGGTTGGGCGCCGAGATCGGTGGAGAGCGGCGTCCAGGGCGAGCCCTCCTCGTCCTCGGCGAAGCAGAAGCTGAGCTTCCCGGGGTTGCCGAAGGTGGCGCGGTCGACCTCGCCCGGGCGGCCTCCGCCCACGTTGCGCACCACGAGCTGGAGCGCGCGGCCGATCGTTGCGTTGGCGCGATTGCCCTGGCCGAAGACGTTCATCCCCGAGTTCATGCCGATGCGGCGACGGATCGGGCCGTTGACGACGATCACCGGCGCCGTCGGCATGGTGGTCGCGAGCAGCCCGTGCATGTTGAAGGTGTCGGTGCAGGCGGCCTCGACGCAGGCCAGCACGACGGGCAGATACTCGGGCGCGCAGCCCGCCATGACGGCATTGATCGCCACCTTCTCGACGCTGCACTCCACCAGATCCGGAGGCACGACCGCCACGACCTCGTCGGGCTTGCGCGTGGTGCCCGACAGCATTGCGAGCACCCGCTCCTCGGTCGGCGGGACGAGGGGGAGCCCGTCGCTCCAACCTCGCTGGTAGGCTGCCTCGATCTCGTCCTCGAGGGGCGCCAGCGCGACCCGCCGCGCATGAAGCGTCCCACTCTCGAAGCGGGCGCGCAGCTTCGGCACGAGGTCCGGATCGACGCTGCGCGAGCCGCAGCCCGGACGCCACTCGGGGAGCTCGGGGCCGAGGGAGTCCTCGCGAGTCAGGGCCTCCCAGTCGCCCCGGTGCCAGCCGACGGCGCGCTCGACCTCGCGCCCGCCCTCGACCCGCAGCAGCGTGGGGACCGCCTCGATGTCGTGGTGGTAGGAGACGCTGAGGTCCGTGTCGTCGACCGATGCGACCTCGTCCGGAAAGGTCGGGTCATCCTGGGTGTAGACCGTCAGCCCGGTGCGTCCGGCGAGATCCACCAGCACCGGCGCGACCAGCACGCAGGTCGGGCAATCGCGCTTGACGATCGCCACGAGCCCATCCGGCAGCGGAGGACGAGACGCATCCATCGCGAGCAGCATAGACGGATCCCCCCGCCACGTACAGCACGCCGTCCGAGCAAGCGCTCCACCGGAGCCCGCTCCCGCGAGGCAGGCGCGCAGCAGAGCACCCCTTCACCGGATCCTGGTCGCACGAGCGACGCGCGGGTCCGTCCGGTGGCGAGCTCGCACGAGGGATCCGCCCGCCCACTGTCGTGAACCCAGCGCTCGCAAAGCCCCACGACGTAGTGCGAGCCGCAACGAGCACAGCCGCACGTCTCGCAGCGAGCCGGCCCCCCCGGAGCGCCCGAAGCTCGACCCTGGCCCGTGCAAGCGCCGCTTCAGGCGGCGCGCGCAGCGAGGGCGAAGCCCGAGCGAAGTCGAGCAGGAGGCGGCGAGCGAAGTCGAACCGCTAGACGTTGAACCGGAAGTTCACGACGTCCCCGTCCTGCACCAGATACTCCTTGCCCTCGACCCGCAGCTTCCCGGCTTCTTTGCACTTCGCCTCGCTGCCCAGGTCGATCAGGTCCTGCCAGAGCACCACTTCGGCGCGGATGAAACCGCGCTCGATGTCCGAATGGATCTTCCCGGCGGCTCGCGGCGCCGGGGTGTCGCGCGGCACGGGCCAGGCGCGGCACTCGTCCGGGCCGGCGGTCAGCATCGAGACCAGGTCGATCAGGTCGAAGGCCGCGCGAATGAAGCGGTTGCGCGCAGGCTCCTCGAGCCCGAGGGACTCGAGGAACTCCCGCTGGTCCGACGCCTCCATCTGGGCGATGTCCATCTCGACCTGGGCCGAGAGTACGACCAGGCCCAGACCGCGCTCGCTGGCGGCTGCGGCGAGTGCCTCGGGCGGCGCGCTCGCCGCGTCCTCCTCGGGGACGTTCAGCACCAGCAGCAACGGCTTGAGGCTGAGCAGGCTGTAGCCCGAGAGCTGCTTGCGCTCGTCCTCCGACAGGGAGATTGCCCGGATCGGAACGGCATCCTCGAGGCTCTGCTGGATGCGCTCGAGCAGCGCCAGCTCGTTCGCATCGCTGCGGTCCTTGCGCAGCCGGGCGACGCGTTGCTCCACGACCTCGAGATCGGCCAGGATCGTCTCGGTCTCGAGCCCGGTCAGCTCGGACAGCGGATCCCCCGCCTCCCCGGCGGCGTCGGGAAAGGCGCGCAGCACCTGGCACAGGGCGTCCACGGCGCGCATCTCGTTCAGGGCCTTGCGGTCGATGCCTTCGCTGCGCCCGCCCCCCAGGTCGCTGAAGGTGATCTCGGCGTAGGTCGTCTTCTTCGGGTCGTAGAGCGTCGCGAGGGCGTCGACCCGGGCGTCGGGCACCTTGACCACGCCGAGGTTCGCCTTCGCCGATCCGGCGCC
>CALDCK010000172.1 GCA_937937315.1 uncultured bacterium | reverse complement strand
TCTCGACCCCGAGGGCTAGGACCTGCCCGGGGGCGTCGGCTGGGGCTCAGAACTCCTCGTCTTCATCGACGGGCGAGAGGCGGATGGGGTGGGGCGCGTACTCGGCGCCGGCATCCCAGCCGTCGATCTCCCTTGCCTGGGCGAGCCACGAATTGGCGAGGTCATCGTCCACCGCGACGCCGCTGCCGTCGAAGGCCTCGGTCAGAGCGTCCCAGAGCTCCTGTCCCCCGTTCTCCCACCATCTGCGGGAGGGGAACTCGAAGTCGATGGCGAGGCGAACCATGCCCACGGTCAGGCCGTCTGGTAGACGAGCTGACCGTCGTCGTCTTCGTAGCGTTCGGCATGTCTGGCGATCCGGAGATGCTCGAGGTGGGCGTAGGTCTCGCTCTCGGCCATGGCACCCCAGCTGCGTTGGCGGAACAGCTGCTGCGAGAACGCCTGGACCGTCGACGGGCCCAGCTTTCGGGAGATGGCCCGGACCTTGTCGAGGCGCTCCTCGTGGTGTCGCTTGATCGCCTCCGTGCGCGCTGCGAGATCGTCGAAGGGATGGCCGTGAGCGGGCAGAACCTGCGATACGCCCTGGATCTCCGCGACCCGGTCGAGGGAGTAGAAGAACGAGGCCAGCGGATCCGGCGATGAAGCGATCCCGGAGATGTGAGGCGTGATCGTGGGCAGGACGTGGTCGCCGGCGATGAAGACGTCTTCGGTGGGGTCGTGGAGGCAGAAGTGGTCGGAGGTGTGGCCGGGCGTGTGTACGACGAACCACTCGCGGCCGGCGAGCTCGAGCACGTCTCCGTGCTGAACCGGATGGCTGATCGTGGGGATGAAGGAGCGCCCGGCCCAACGCGCGAAGCGCCAGCGCATGCGGGTGAGGAAGGGGGGCATGGGCCGTTGCCCACCCCAGGGCGTCCGCCCCGTGTCGTGGGAGCGGGCGACGATCTCGCTCGCCTCGTCCATAGCCGTGCGAAGCGTCTCCGGCACCTCGTCTTCGTCGTCGTCGCCTCCGTGGGCGTGGCGGTGATGCGCCGCCAGATCGTCGACCGAGACCTCCGGCATCTCCGGACCGGAGTAGGGTCCGAAGTGAAAGCTGTGATGCGCCACGACCTTCGCGCCGGCTTCCTCGACGAAGCGCACGGCGCAGCCGAAGTGGTCGGGATGGGAGTGGGTCACGACGACCGTGTGGACGTCCTTCACCTGGAGACCCGCCTGGCGCAGGCGCTCCTGCATGACGCGCCAGGTGGCGGGGCCGGGGAGGCCAGGGTCGACGACCGCGGCGCCTTCGGAGTCCAGGATCGCGTAGCAGTTCACGTGGCCGAGCCCGGGAAGGTGGATGGGGAGCTCCATCCGGAGCACGTCCGGGGCCACCTCGACCACCTCGGAGCGCGCGGGCTCCTGCTCTTGTCTCTTCGCCACGCTCGCAAGCTAGAAGACATGGGGCAGGGCGCGCCAGCGGCCCGACGTGTGCCTGCGACTCATCGTTGAGTTTCCCGGCGGATTCGAGGAGAATGCGGCAGCCGGCGACAGCCCCTCCGGCGGGGAGGATCTTCATGCGGACCTCGATTCCGAGACGATCGATGCGAGCGCCTTCGCCGCGGCTGCGGAGCTGGGCGCTGTGGCTCGCCTTCATCCTCTGTACGGCGCTGGCCCTGCCGGCCCTGGCCCAGGACGATGACGACTTCGAGGACGAGGAGGAGGAGAGTGCCTGGGCTGAGTACGGATCCGCGGTCCGCAATCGCTCGCTCATGGGCGTGAACTCTCTTGCCACCTTCCCGGCCGACCCGGTGATGAGCACCGTCGAGCCGCGCGACGAGTTCGACGACCTGCCGGTCGCGGTGGTCACGAAGCGCTTCGTCGGATTCATCCAGGGGGTCCTGCTGGGTACCTTCCGTGCCTGTGCGGGCACGCTCGACGTGCTGTTCTCGCCCCTCACGCCGATGAAGATGCTGAGCCCGGAGCCTCGCTACATGCTCTTCGACGACGTCGAGCACGAAGAGTTCTGATCCGTCGGGTCCAGGCCAATTGGGGGCTCGGAGCCGAGCCGGACGCCGGAGGCGGGTGCTCCCCAGTTCCCTTCTCCGCCCGAGCCGGTAGAATCGAGCCGGGTGAGCGTGCCCTTGGTCGCCGCCGCGCCCCGGGCGGGTGCGGCCGCAGGTCGGGGCCGGTGCGAGGTGATCTCGCAGGGAGGTCGACCGCATGATCGTGGGCTTGTCGGGGCTCAACGGCGCTGGGAAGGGGGAGGTCGTCCGCTTCCTCGAGGAGCGCAGCTTCTACGCATTCTCTCTCTCCGACGTGATCCGTGAGGATCTACGGGCGCGAGGGCTGGAGGAGACCCGCGAGCGGATGATCGAGGCCGGGAATGCGATTCGCGCTGCCCGGGGAGCGGGGGGCCTCGCCCAGGCCCTCGTCGACCGTCTGGCCCCGGACCGGAACTATGTGGTCGACTCCATCCGTCACCCGGCCGAGGTGGAGGCGCTCCGGTCTCGCACGGCAAACTTCCAGCTCGTCTGGGTCGCTGCCGACGCGCGCATCCGTTTCGAGAGGATCCGCGCGCGGAAGCGGCCCGGTGATCCGGAGACCATGGAGGAGCTCGAACGACTCGAGGCGATGGAGCTCGGCAGCGACGACGAGTCGACGCAACAGCTGCTCGCCGTACGGGACCTGGCCGACTACACCGTGCGGAACGAGGACTCCCTCGAGGCCCTCCAACGCGACGTCCAGGGGGTTCTGGAGCGCAGCTACTCTTTTGAACGCCCGGGATGGGACGAGTATTTCATGGCGATCGCCCGCGTCGTCGCGTCCCGGAGCAACTGCGTCAAGCGGAAGGTCGCGGCGGTGATCACGCGGGATCGTCGCATCATCTCCACCGGCTACAACGGCACGCCGCGCGGCGTCCCGAACTGCAACGAGGGGGGGTGCCCTCGCTGTAACTCCTTCGTGGAGGGGGGAACCCGCCTCGACGAGTGTCTCTGCTCCCACGGAGAAGAGAACGCCATCATCCAGGCTGCCTACCACGGCGTGGTGGTCCGGGGCGGGACGATCTACACGACCTTCAGCCCGTGCCTGACCTGCACGAAGATGATCATCAACTCGGGACTGATCGAGGTGATCTACAACGTGGCCTACCCGTTGGGCGACGTCTCTCTGGGGCTTCTGCGCCAGCAGCTACCGCCGAGCGCGCGGGTCCACGGCATCGTCTCCGACGGCGGCCAGGCGCCGAATGTCATTCCGGAGCGGGCGGCCGCGCGCGTGTGGGTTCGCGCGCTCGAGCCGGAGGTGCTCGCCG
>CALDCK010000171.1 GCA_937937315.1 uncultured bacterium | reverse complement strand
GCGGGTGCGCTCGCCGCGCTGGTCTGCGTGCTGCGCCCCACGCGTGCCGGACTGCGCCAGCTCGCGTTCGGAGCCCTGGCCTCGGTCTACGTGCTCGCTGCGGGTCTGCTCCTCAAGGTGGGAATGACCGAGAGCGTCGCGGAGCTGGCCGAGCCCACCCACCCGATCTGGGGTGCGGCGCCGGTGATCGAGGGGACGCGCACACCGCTTCGGATCGCCCTGGTGACGGTGCTCGGACAGTCGAAGCTCTACGCGGTCGGTATCGCCGTCCCCTTCGTCGCGTGGCTCGCCTGCCCACCCGGCCCGGCGCGCCGCTTCGCGATCGGACTACCCCTGGCCGTCGCGGCGGTGCTCCTGAACCCGCTGCTGGCGGATCGGGTGATCGAGAGCCTGACCGGTCCGCTCTACTGGCGAACCCTCTGGGCGCTGCCCTTGCCGATCCTGATCGCCCTGGTGATGGTCGCACCCCTGCGCTGGCCCGGTTCCATCGGCCGCCTGGGCTACGCGGCGCTCGTCGCGGCCTTCGCCTTCGCCGTGCCCGAGGTGCGGGGATTCGATGCCGGAAATCGCAGCGCGGTGGGGTGGCCGCAGCTGAAGGTCGGGCCTGGGTACCGCTGGGCCCAGAGTCTCGCCCGGGTGGCGCCCCGCCAGAGCGTGGTCGCGCCCCCCGGCGTCAGCGCCTGGGCGCCGACGCTCCAGGATCACCCCTACCCCTTGATCGTGCGTCACTATCTGAACACCCAGCGGAGCCGGATCGGGGAAGAGGCATTCCAGGAACGGCTCCTCATGACCCGGTTCGTCGAGGGGACGGCGCGGCATCCACGAGCGGCCGCAACCTTCGAGCAGGGCCTCGACCGCTACGCGGTCAAGGCCGCGCTGCTCCAGGTCTCGGCCACCACCCCGACGGCCCGGGAGATCCTTCGCCGGAAGGGATTCGGCCGACGCCTCCAGGGAACCGGGATGGAGATCTGGGTGCGCGAGTAGCGCCGAGGCAGGAACTCAGGCGGGGAGTCCGATCGTCTTGGTTTCGAGGTATTCCTCGAACCCCTCTACGCCCATCTCCCGGCCGATACCGCTCTGCTTGTAGCCGCCGAAGGGGGAGTCCGGGGCGAACCACATGCCGCCGTTCACGCCGATCGTGCCGGTGCGCATGCGCCGGGCGACCGCCAGGGCGCGCTCCTCGGACGCGGAACTCACGGACCCGGACAGGCCGTAGATCGAGTCGTTGGCGATGCGGACGGCGTCGTCGTCGTCGTCGAAGGGAATGACCACGAGGACGGGACCGAAGATCTCTTCCTGGGCGATGGTCATCTGGTTGTCGACGTCGCGAAAGAGCGTGGGCTCCACGTAGAAGCCCTTCTCGAGCTCTGGGGGGCGCTTCCCGCCGACCACCAGCTTTGCCCCCTCTCGCACGCCCTGCTCGATGTAGCCGAGGACGCGTTCCTGCTGGCGCCGATTGATCTGGGGACCCTGGATGTTCTGGGGGTTCATGGGGTCGCCGTACTTCACGTTTCGGAAGGCGGTCTCGAGGATGGCGAGACCCTCCTCGTAGCGACTCCGGGGGAGCAGCAACCGCGTCGCGATGGCGCAGCCCTGACCACCGTGGATGCAGGTCATGCTGCAGAAGGGCAGGACTCGCTCGAAGTCGGCGTCGTCGAGCACCACGTTCGCGGACTTCCCGCCCAGCTCGAGGAACACGCGCTTCACCGTCTCGGCCCCGCTGGCCATGATGCGCTTCCCGACCGCGGTCGAGCCGGTAAAGGAGATCATGTCGACCCGCGGATCCGCCGTGAGTGCCTCGCCGACCCGGGCCGGATCCGCCGAGGTCACGACGTTGAAGACGCCTCGGGGGATGTCGGTGTGTTCGGCCACCACCTTTGCGATGAAGGTCGCGTTCCAGGGCGTGTCGGGTGCCGGCTTCAGCACTACGGTGTTGCCGGCCGCGAGGGCCGGACCGACCTTCGCCAGGTTGACCTGGAGGGGGAAGTTCCACGGCGTGATGCAGCCGACCACGCCGACGGCCTCCCGGTAGATGCGTCGGCGGCTCTTCATCCCGAAGAACTCGTGCACGGGGAGGTCGCGCTCCCAGGCGTAGCGTCCGACGAGGTCGACGACCCAGCCGAGATCGCGGATCACCGAGTCGCCCTGGACGGCGTAGGTGAGCTGGAGCGGCGAACCCACCTCCTGGACGGTCTGGAGTCGCAGGTGCTCCTTTTCGCGCTCGAGCCCCTCCTGGAGCTGGGCCAGGCAGCGCTGGCGAAAGGCGTGATTCGTGGACCAGTCGGTCTCGTCGAAGGCGCGCCGCGCCGCGGCGATGGCCTCGTGCATGTCCTCCGCGTCGGCGTCCGCGACCTGGCCGATCACTTCCTCGGTGGCCGGGTTCAGGTTGGAGTAGGTCGAGGCGGAGTGGGCGGCGCGGAACTCGCCGTCGATGAAGAGGCGTCCCTCACCGCGACTGAAATCGGCCATTCGATGTCTCCGGGTATCCCGGGGGCGAAGCTCCCAGGGTCCAGGGGTTGGGAGGACGGGGGGATTCTACACGGACTCCGGGGAGGGCAGGCCGAGGATGCGGACCGTCTCCTCGGCGTTGGCCAGCGGTCGCCCCACGGCCGCGACCAGGTCCGCCGCCTCGCCGACGAGCGCTTCGTTCGTGGGCTGGCGATCCGGGTCGAAGTGCTCCTCGAGTCCCACGTGGAGATGGCCTCCGCGCTCGAGGGCCATGCGGGCGATGGGCGTCGCCAGCAGGTCACCGCCCCACACCGAGACCGACCAGGGAAGGCCCGTGCCTTCCAGGAGGTCGAGATAGGCGGCGAGTGCGTTCTCCGTCGGGGGAAGGCCGAAGCTGACGCCCGGCCGGGTGGCGAAGATGCCGAAATCGCCACCGAAGTAGAGCTTCACCATGGAGCCGGGAGGCAGTCGCCCTGCGCGGTGGAAGGCCAGGGTCGTGCGCAGGAAGCCGGGCTCGTAGATCGCGAGGCTGGGGCCCAGGGCCAGGCGCTCGCAGAGGGCGAGACCGGCTCGAATGTCCTCGTAGGGGTTGGCGTAGACGAGGCCGACGGGGAGTCCCTCCTCGTCTGGGCCGCCGAGGTTCGTCGAGCCCGGGTCGACGACGCCGATCCGCAGGGGAATCTCTCGCGCGAGGATCTCGAGGTGGGAGAGGGTCTCGGCGATGTCCCCGCCGGCTGCGAGGGTGGGGTACCAGAGCGTGTCGGGTCGCGCCTCGAGGATTGGGTTCCAGGCGGCCAGATAGGCGTTCGCCGCGGCGCGTCCGGTCCGGCGGATGTCGTCGCTGTGAGCGTGGATGAGCGACGCGCCCGCATCGAGGCAGCGAATCACGTCGGCGATGATCTCGTCGGGGGTTCGCGGAACGTTCGGGTTCTTCTCGGGGCGCGTCTCCCCGTTGATCGCGGCCTCGAGGACGACGGGCGCAGGCGTCGACATGTTCCCTCCGAGCGGAGTCGCGTAGGGAGTCTACTTGAGGCGGGGGTCGCTCCGGGGATACGATCGCGGATGTGGGCGAGGGCGAAGTCCGGCGACGCAGCGGTGAGGGAGGCGACGCGCTCGCCACGGCCCGGCGGCTGCTGGGCTCGGCGCTCCGGGTGGGGGTGGATCGGCTGCGGGGCGGCGAGGCCGACGGGGTGCCGCGCACTGTCGATGACGTGACTCCCCGCTGGCTCGAGGGAGCGTTGCGAGTCGCCGACCCGACGGTCCGCGTACATGGCGTGCGTCCACTCGTAGGACACAGCGGGACCACCACCCGCGCACGGCTCGCCGTCACGTATGCCCAACCCTGCGCGCTTCCCGAGACCTTCTTCCTGAAGATCGCTCCCCGGGGCATCGCCCAGCGGATCTTCGGCCACGCCTTCGGGCTGGGAGAGACGGAGGTGCGCTTCTACCGGGAGCTCGCGCTAGCCCTGCCGGTGCGGGCTCCCCGCGCCTATGCGGCTCGTGCCAGCCGGGACGCCGCGCGCTTCGCGCTTCTACTGGAGGATCTCTCCCCACCGGGTGCGCGCTTCGTGGAGGTCGGGGGGCAGGTGGAGGCCGGTGAGGCGCACACTGTCGCGCGGACCCTGGCCGCGCTGCACGCGCCATTCTGGGAGAGCCCGCGCTTCCTGGGGGATCTGTCCTGGGTTCGCAGCCTGGAGGGGCGCCGCGCGGAGCTTCCCTACGAGCGCTTCCTCTCTGCCCGGATGGTCGAACGCGCGCGGCGACGTTACGGCAGCGGCGCGTCCGGGGCGTTCCATGGCGCTGTGCGCCTGGTGTGCGAGAGCCGCGATGCCCTCGAGGCGCGCTGGGCCGCCGGTCGGCGCACGCTCGTTCACGGCGATTGTCACATCGGCAATCTCTTCTTCGAAGGCGACGACGTGGGGCTCCTGGACTGGCAGGTGCTGGCCCGGGCGCCGGGGCTGAGGGACCTGGCCTATTTCCTCTGCAACTCCCTCCCGGTGGCCCTGCGCGAGCGGGAGGAGGCGACGCTGGTCGGGGCCTATCTCGCCGGGCTTCGCGCGGCGGGGGTGGACGCGCCGAGCGACGAGGAGGCCTGGGAGCAGTACCGCGCCTTCGCGCTGTATTGCTGGCTGGCGGCAGCCTTCACCGCCGGCGCCGGTGGGCTCCAGGCCGAGCCCATCGCCCGGGCGGGCCTCGACCGGGCGACCCGGGCCGTGGAGTCCCTCGGCTCGCTGGAGCTCTTCGCCTAGGACTCGGGCTCTCGGCCCGGCGGTCGGGGAGGGGCTCGCACCGCT
>CALDCK010000170.1 GCA_937937315.1 uncultured bacterium | reverse complement strand
CGACCGGCTCGTGACGATCCTGGTCGCCCCGCTCATGACCTGCTCGGCGCGCCTGCCGGTCTACGCCCTGATGATCGGAGCCTTCGTGCCGGCTCGGAGCGTGCTCGGGCCGATCGGGCTCCAGGGACTCGTATTGCTGGGCCTCTACCTGCTAGGCGCCTTCGGTGCCCTGATCGTGGCCGCGCTGCTCAAGCGCACCCTGCTGCGCGGCGACGCGCTCCCCTTCACGATGGAGCTTCCCCCCTATCGCATTCCCACCTTCCGCCTCTGGGTCACCCAGGTGTGGGGGAGCATCTGGGCCTTCCTGCGCCGCGCGGGCACGATCATCCTCGCCGCCAGCATCGTGCTCTGGCTGCTGCTCAGCTTCCCCCAGGTCGAGCCCCCGCCGGGCGTGAGCGACGCCGACGCGGCGCGCTTCGCCCTCGAGAACAGCTGGGCCGGACGCGCCGGACACGCCATCGAGCCGGCCATCGCCCCCCTCGGATTCGACTGGAAGATCGGGGTCGGACTGCTCGCGAGCCTCGCGGCGCGCGAGGTGATCGTGGCGACCCTCGCCCAGATCTACGCAGCCGGGGAGGAGGAGACCTCCCTGCGGAGCGCCGTCCGAGCCGACGTGGATCCACGCACCGGCGCGCCGGTCTTCACTCCCGCGACGGTCGCCGCCCTGCTCGTGTTCTTCGTCTTCGCGCTCCAGTGTCTCTCGACCATCGCGGTGATGCGCCGCGAGACCAACTCCTGGCGCTGGCCCGTCTTCGCCTTCGGCTATCTCCTCGCCATGGCCTATGGCGCGAGCTTCGTGACCCACCGGATCGTCTCCGCAGCGACGGGCGCAAGCTGAGCCGCCGCGGTTACACTCGAAGCATGATGGGCAGCCGGCTCCGGTTCGTCGCGATCCTTCTCGCTGCCCTCTCCTTCACGAGCTGCGCGACGCGTTTCGTGAAGCAGCAGGTCTTCGACTCCCAGGGCGTCCAGATCTTTCTGCGCACGGAGAAGGGCTTCAGCAGCGTCATCGAGAAAGGCTACGACCACCCCGTCACCATCGCATCGGTGCGTCTCGCCCACATCCTGTCGCGCATCGACGTGCGACACCGGGCCGAGGACGGCAACCGGCGCGAGGGTGCCATCGAGACGGACATCCTCTACACGACCGCCGAGGGTCTGGCCGGAGCCCTCGCAGAGGCGACCAGCGACCAGCAGGCGGTGGTCATGGCCTTCCGCAAGGAGCGCAGCCTCGGCGTCTTCGACGAGGAGTTCCTGACCAGCTTCGTCGCCTACGTGCGCGACGGCTCCCTCTTCATCCATCTCTCCCGCCTCGACTGGCCCGTGCCAAATCGGCGCGGGCTCGACATTCCCGAGCCCCGGCTCGGCGACAACTTCTCGAAGTTCCGGATCCAGGGCGGCGAGGCGATGACGGTGATCGACCCCCAGAGCCTGGCGATCGACTGGCGGGATCCGGTCTTCCGCCGGCCCACCCGGACGAAGGTCCTGCCGAGTGGTGAGGTCGTGAGGAAGAACATCCTGCTGGAGAGCCCGGCGGAGACCTGGGACGACGACGTGGTGGACCTGCCCGAGATGCCTGCCGGGATCACCCCCGAGCAGCTGCGGGCCCTGGCGGATCTCGAGGAGGCGCGGCAGGACGGCGAGATCACCGAGCCCGAGTACCGCGCCCGCAAGCGCGCGATCCTCGAAGGGTCCTGACCGCCGGGGACCGCTGCTGGAGGGAACGGGACGGCGCGCCGCGGTGTCGATCCTGCGCGGGCGGCCCGGGCGTCGCTCCGGCTCTTCCGTGACACCGGACGAGCGCCGACGGCCCCTCTCCAGAACTGTTCACTCGGGCCCGGATTCCGCTTGGCAGCCGCAAACGCTTCTCATACTGTCACGGGCCGCTCTTCGGCTTCGGGAGAAGGTCCATGTCCGTACTCCTCGAAATCCTTCTGATCGCGATCGTCGCGATCCTCGTGGCCCGCCTGGCGGCGGAGCCCTGGAGAGGGCGCGGCCTCAACACCCTCAAGTTCTGGGTGACGATCCGGGCCTTCTGGCTTCTGCTCGCCCATCCGGTCACCCTCGAAGACGGCAGCAATGTCGCGGCCGGGCGCCTGGTGCTCGAGACCCTGAGCGCCCTCGAGACGGGCCCCTTCCTGCTCTTCTGTGGGGCCGCCGCCGGCATCAAGTTCGTCGGCATCCTCGCATCGATGCTCCGCTGGCAGATCCTGCTCCGCGGCCAGGCGATCGAGTTCCCCTACCGCCACATCTTCGGATCGTTCCTGATCGGCCGCTTCATCGGCACCTTCCTGCCGAGCACGGCCGGTCTCGACGGATACAAGCTCTACGACGCCGCCCGCTTCTCCGGGCGCACCGTCGAGGTCACGGCGACCACGGCCCTCGAGAAGGTGATCGGCGTCTTCGGCATCTTCCTCACCTTCCTCGTCGCGCTGCCCTTCGGCATCGGGATCTTCGGCGACGATGCGGTCCTCGTGGCTGCGATCACCGTGCCCCTGTCCATCGGCCTGATCGGCGCGCTGCTCGTGGTGCTCTGGTTCCCCGGCATCGTGCAGTGGCTCGTCGAGCACATTCCGATCCCGGGGAAGCGCCGCCTCGAGGGCATCGTCCTGCGCATCTCGCACTCGGCCGCGGCCTACCGCGACAAGAAGCTGCTCGTGCTCCAGGCCCTCTTCCTCTCCTGGGCGGTCCACTTCACCACCGCCGTCATGTACTACTTCACGGCCCTGGCGATCGGCGCCTACGAGGCCGACTTCTGGCGCGTCACCTTCGCCTCCTCGATCCAGATCTTCGCGACGGTGATCAGCCCCTTCACCATCGCCGGTGAGGGCATCCGCGAGGCCGCCCAGTACTGGCTCCTGAAGAACCAGATCGGAGCCGGCCCGGCGATCGTGTCAGCGGCCCTCGGCTTCTGGGCCGCCGAGGCCCTCACCCTGGCCGGCGCCTGGTTCTGGTGGACCCGGCCGAAGGACTACACGCCCTCCTACTGCCGCGTGGAAGGCGTGCAGGTCGACTACCAGGAGGCCGCGAAGGCGGCGGCGGCCCTCGAGAGCGACGAGGACCGGGCCCGGCGCGAGGGGGCGGCTCCGACGCCGGTCCCCACCTTCGGCGAGCGCGTCCGCCTCTCGGCCAGCGCCGGCCTGGGCGCCGGAATGCTCGCGGGCCTCGTGCTCGGCGTGGCCGAGGCGGCGGTGATCGCCCTCACCGGACTCGGCGGCGACGCCCAGGTGCTCTGGTTCGGACCGGTCAGCCACGCACTCCTGCTCGGTGCGCTCGGCCTCGGAGGCGGGGCGGCGCTCGCGGTGCTGCCAATGGACGAGGACGAGATCCGGGGCTGGACGCCCTCCCTGGCCCTGCTCGCGACCCTGCTCCCGCTCGGGCTCTTCAGCGCCTTCTTCCGGCTTCGCCGAGACGTGTACCTCGAGCAGATGCCGCCGGCGCCGGTCCTCGTGGCCCTGCTCGGCGCCGCGGCGATCCTGGGACTCCTCCTCTTCTTCGTCGGTCCGCGCCTCTTCCGGGGACGCCTGGGCGGCGCCATCCGTCCGCCCAGCGTGGGGATCGCGCTCGTGGGCGTCGCCATCGCCGGGGCCGCGTCCGCCGCCTGGATCGTAGGAGGGGCGGGGCCGCCGGAGCCGCGCGAGGGCGTGCCCCCCGCCCTCGCGGATCGCCCGAACGTGATCCTCGTGATGGTCGACACTCTCCGCGCCGACCACCTCTCCTGCTACGCCGGTCCCGTGCAGACGCCGGCGATGTGTAGCCTTGCCGACGAGAATGGCACGCGCTTCCGTGGCTTCACCCACGCGTCCTGGACGAAACCTTCGACGGCATCGCTCCTCACGTCCCTGCTCCCGAGCAGCCACGGCGTGATGTCGAAGCCCTCCTCCCTGTCGCCGGACGTCGAGATGATCTCCGAGACGATGCGCAGCCGCGGGTACGCCACCGGCGGCATCGTCTCGAACATCAATCTGGCCTCGAGCTTCGGCTTCGACCAGGGATACGACGAGTACCACTATCTCGGGCCCGACTACCTCTTCGGTGCGAAGGAGTCGTCGTCGAAGCTCATCCTCTATCAGCTGCTGCGAACGATCTTCTTCAAGGTGAAGCCGGGCCTGCGCGTAGGGGACTTCTACCAGAACGCCGAGACGATCAACGACGTTGCCTTCGACTTCCTCGAGCGCAACGCAGACACGCGCTTCTTCCTGTTCCTTCACTACATGGATCCGCACGATCCCTACTTCGCTCACCCCTACGACGGAACCGGGATCGCGCGCGCGGCGAACCAACACCCGGATCCGGAGCGGGCCGAGGAGATGCATCGCCTCTACAAGGGCGAGATCGAGTACCTCGACGCTCACTTCGGCGAGTTCCTCGCGAAGCTCGACGCGCTCGGCCTCGCCGACGACACGGTGATCGCCCTGGTGTCCGACCACGGCGAGGAGTTCTACGAGCACGGCGGGTGGTGGCACGGGACGACGCTCTACGAGGAGCAGATCGCCGTTCCCTTCCTCGTGAAGTGGTCGCGCCACGGCGGACTGACGAACGCAGACGACCAGATCGCCCGAATGCTCGACGTCGCGCCGACCCTGATCGCCCGCACCGGCGCGAGGCCGCCCGGGGCGATGCAGGGTGTCGACCTCGTGGAACGGCTCGAGCGACGCTCCGAGCGCGAGCGCATGATCTACGCAGAGGAGGACCACGAGGGCAACGTGCTGCGTGCGCTCCGAACCGAAGACTGGAAGTGGATCGAGGCGAACGAGGGCAACCCTCGCGGGCTTCCGACCGAGGCGCTCTATCACATGGGCAAGGATCCGGGTGAGGAGCAGAACGTGGCCGACTCGACAGCCTGGGTGATCCGGGAGCTCAAGGACCACGCCGACGCCCAGGAAAAGCTGGCGCAGAGCCGCGCCGTCGAGGGTGGGGACGAGGCCGACCTCTCGGAGCAGGAGATCGAGACCCTCCGGGCCCTGGGCTACCTCCAGGAGTAGCGCCGCCGCGCCGGGCGGGATCCGGTTGACGACCGCCATCTTCCCCCGTACCGTGACGGCTCGGGTTCGAAAAAGCCGGGTGATTTCCGGCGCTTGCAGACCCGCGAACCCCGGGATCCGAGCTCTCCACCGAGACGGCTCGACTCTGGATCCGGCCTCCTGGGACCCGCGCCCGAGCTGCTAAGCGCCACAGGGACGGGACAGCCATGATCAAGCGCCCCGACTCCGCGGGCGACTCCACCCGTTCGGTGCACGGGGGAGAGCGCGACCATCAGGAAACGACTGCGCTCACCACCCCCATCTACCAGACGTCCACCTTCTGGTTCGAGGATTCGGAGATCCTGCGCGCCTATCAGGAGGGGCGTGCCGACCGGGAGGAGTACGGGCGCTACGGGAATCCCACCTGGAAGGCGGTCGAGCGCAAGCTCTGCAGCCTCGAAGACGCCGAGAGCGCGGTGCTCTTCGCATCCGGAATGTGCGCCGCCACCACGCTGTTCCTGGCACTGCTGCCCAAGGACAGCCACCTCGTGGTCACGAGCGACTGCTATCGGCGAACGCGTCAGTTCATCGATCAGTACCTGACGAAGCTCGGCGTCGAGACCACCGTGATCGATCCCAGCGACACGAAGCAGCTCGCCGAGGCGATTCGCCCGCAGACGCGACTCTTCTTCACCGAGTCTCCCACCAATCCCTACCTGCGCGTGATCGACGTCCCCGAGACCGCGCGCGTGTGCCACGCCCGGGGCGTCGAAGTGGTGATCGACTCCACCTTCGCCACGCCGATCAACCACCGGGCCCTGGCCGAGGGTGCCGACTACGTCATCCACAGCGCCACGAAGTACCTGGGCGGCCACAACGACCTGCTGGCCGGCGTGGTGGTCGGAAGCGAAGAGAAGGTCTCCCCGGTGCGCGACGCAGTCGGCGTGCTCGGCGGAGTCATCGACGCCCACGCCGCCTACCTGCTGCTGCGCGGCATGAAGACCCTGTCGCTGCGCATG
>CALDCK010000169.1 GCA_937937315.1 uncultured bacterium | reverse complement strand
TTGGCAACCTGGACGCCACGGCGACGGACCTGCGGGCGGTCGTGCAGCGTCTCGATGGCCGGGTGGAGGGCGTCGCGTCGGAGCTGGAGGGGACGCTGACGGCTGCGACCTCGACCTTCGACGAGCTGCGGTCGGCCATTGGCACCCTCGGCGAGGACTCGGAGCTCCACTACGAGATCGAGAGCCTCGTACGCGAGGCCGGCGCCGCGGCGCGCTCGCTCCGGGTGCTCGCGGAGACCCTCGAGCAGAATCCCGAGGCGTTGATCTCGGGGAAGTCCGAGCCGGGCGGAGGGCCTTGATGATGCGCTTTCGGATCCTTCGGCAACTTCTCGTGTTTTCAGCGATTCTTCCGCTCTCGGGCTGCCTGGAAATCGGCGGTACATCCTCCCCCTCGCGCTTCTATCTGCTCGAACCCCTGGCCGTGGTGAGCGACGGCGCCGGCGATCGAGAGCTCGGCCTCGGAGTGGGCCCGATTCGTGCGCCCGGCTACCTCGATCGTCCCCAGATCGTGACCCGCAGCACGGACAATCAGATCCAGCTGGCCGAGTTCGATCGCTGGGGCGAGCCTCTGCGGGAGTCGGTCTCTCGCGTGCTGGCAGCGAACCTCGGGCGGCTGCTCGGGACGGAGAGGGTGCAGCGTCATCCCTGGCGCGCGAGCCGGGACGTCGAGATCGCGGTCGAGGTGGACGTGGAGCGTTTCGACGGCGAGCGGGGGGGCTCCGTCGTCCTGGACGCGAACTGGCGGCTGCGCTCGGAGGGCGCGCCGGTACAACGCGCCGCGCACATCGTCGAGGAGACGAGGGGCGGTGACTACGCCGACCTCGCCGCGGCCATGAGCCGCGCCCTCGCGAGGCTCTCGACCGAGATGGCCACTGCCGTGTCATCGGTTCGGCAGCCCTGATCCATCGGAAGGGAGTCTGCCGGCGCCCGCCGCGGCGGCGCGCGGCGCCGGGTCAACCGGTCGTGGATGCGAGGGAGCCGATGCGGGTGCCCAGTCGCAGCGGCGTTCCGGAGGGCCGGGCGTCGAGGCGCAGGGCGCCCGGCGTGGAGACCATCACCAGCGTGGAGCCGAACTCGAAGCGTCCCCACTCCTCACCCTTGGCGAAGAGCAGGCTGCGATCGCTGTAGGAGCGCGGGCGGGGCTCGCTGCCCACGCCGGTGCACAGGTCGTCGAAGACGACTCTCACCTTTCCGACGAGGGTCGCGCCCACGGCCGCGATGGTCACGTGCGCGTCGGGTCGGATCTCGAAGGTCGCGCAGATGCGCTCGTTCTCGGCGAACAGGCCGGGCACCCCCTCTACGCCGATGCGGTTGACGGGCCACAGGCTGCCGGGGAGATGGATTGCCGCGAGCAGGCGCGCGGCGCAGGGCATGTGGAAGCGGTGGTAGTCGCGCGGAGAGAGGTAGAAGGTGGCGAAGGCGCCGCCCTCGTAGCGCGCGGCCTCGGCATCGTTTCCGAGGAGGGCGCCGAGGGAGTAGGGCTGCCCCTTGACCTGGAGGAGCGCGCCTTCGCGTACGAATCCGCTGGCGCCCCAGGCCCCGTCGCAGGGAGCGACGAAGGCCTCCGGCGCCGGGTCGATCGGGCGGGCACCCTCGCGCAGGGCGCGGGTGAAGAAGTCCTGGAGGCTGGGGAAGGCGGTGATGGGGTCGCGCGCCTCGGAGAAGTCGACGCCGACGGCGGCTCCGAAGAGGCGAATCCCGGCGCGTTGGAGGGGGCCGGGCAGGCGCCACGAGGCGACGCGACCCGCTGCTCGCGACAGCGCGTGGAGCGGGAGCCGCCGCAGCACACCGAGAGCGAGTGTCGTTCCCCGGGTCGGCACGCGCGCAGGGTAGGGGGGACGCGCCGTCCGCGCCGCGCTGGACGGCAGGGGGCGGGTTTCCGGCTACGCTGCGGGAATGGCGAGCACCGATGCGGCGCGCGGCACCGTGGGGATCCTGGCGAACCCGATGGCGGGTCGCGACGTGCGGCGCCTCGCCGCCCGGGCGAGCACCACGACCCTCGAGATCAAGCGCGATCAGGTGGCGCGTGTGGCGATCGGCGCCGTGGCCGGAGGCGCCCGCCGGGTCATGGTGATGAAGGAGCCCTTCCGCATCGCCACGAGCGCGGTCGAGAACCTCGAGGTCGGGGCCGAGATCGAGATCGTGGACGTGGGCTCCGAGCTTCGCGCAGGCGACTCGGAGCGAGCCGCCTGCGCGATGCGCGAGCGGGGCTGCGACGTCCTCGTCGTGCTCGGTGGCGACGGCACCCAGCGCGTGGTCGCGCAGGCCTGGGAGGAGGCGCCCCTGGTGCCCCTCTCGACGGGCACCAACAACGTCTTCCCCGTGGCCGTGGAGGCGACCGCCGCCGGCGCCGCGGCCGGGCTGGTGGCGTCCGGGGCCGTCCCTCTCGAAGCGGTGCTGCGGCGCGCGAAGTGCGTGCGGATCGAGATCGACGGCGCCTCTCCGGATCTCGCGTTGGTGGATGCGGTGCTCCTCGTCGATGACGCGGTCGGCAACTTCATGCCCTTCGAGCCGGGGCGCATGCGCCGGCTCGTGCTCGCCCGGGCGGAGCCGACGGCGGTGGGCTGCTCCCCGATCGGCGGCCTGCTCGAGCCCTGCGGCGCCGAGGATGACTTCGGCGTCGAGGTGGTCTGCGGGGCCGGCCCGAACGGGGGCAGTGCGCTGCTCGCGCCCATATCCCCCGGCCTCTTCCGCACGGTCCACGTCACGAGCACCCGGCGGATCGAGCTGGGGGAGCGGGTCGTCGTGGAGGGACCCGGCGTACTCGCCTTCGACGGCGATCGGGAGCGGACGCTGGCGCCTGGTCAGTCGGCGCACCTGCGCGTGGAGCGCGATGGACCGCGGGTGATCGATGTCGCCGCAGCGCTCACCCTGGCCGCTCGCTCCGGTCGCTTCAAGGACCGCGGCCACTGGCACGACGGCTTCGACCACGCCCGAGGCGACTTCGACTGCTGCTAGCAGCCGAGCTACGACGACGGGTCCGCTTCGTCTACACTCGAGCCTTGGCCGAAATCCTCGAAGAACGCCGCATCGGCGCCGTGACCGTGCTCTTCGGCGAGCGGGGCGGCAAGTATCCCCACGGCAACAGCCTCGTGGTTCGCGGGAGCCACGAGTGTGTGGTGATCGACCCTTCCCTGGGCCTGCTGCCGCGGCGCGACGCCCTGCCGCCGGCGGATCGCGTCCTGAACAGTCACTGCCACGAGGATCACGTGGCGGGCAATCACCTCTTCCCCGGCGCTCCCTGGCACTTCCACGAGGCCGACGCCCCCTGCATCCGCTCCATCGACGCCTTCATGGACGTCTACGGATTTCCCGAGCCCATCGCAGACGCATTCCGCGACATGTTGGTGCAGCGCTTCCATGTCGAGCCGCGGGAGGATCCCGAGACCTTTCGCGACGGCGACGTCTTCGATCTCGGCGGCGGTGTGCGCATCCGGGTCGTCCACGCACCGGGCCACACGCGGGGCCACTGCTTCTTCCATATCGAGCCCGACGACGTGCTCTACCTGGCCGATGTCGATCTCTCGAGCTTCGGTCCGTACTACGGAGACGCCTGGTCCTGTCTCGAGGACTTCGAGCGGACCCTCGCCGAGGCGCGCACTCTGGAGGCTCGCCACTACGCGACCTTCCACCACATCGGCGTCCTGGACGACCGCGAGACCTTCCTGGCGCGACTGGAGCGCTTCGCTTCGGTCATCGCCGACCGCGAGACGCGTCTGCTCGCCTACCTGGGAGAGGCGCCGCGCAGCCTGGACGAGATCGCCGCCCACCGCTTCGTCTATCGCCCCGGCGACGACGTGATCTTCGCCGACCCGGTCGAGCGCCGCAGCATGGGGCAGCACATCGCGCGCCTGGTCGCCGCCGGGCGCGTGCGGGAGGAGGAGCCGGGCCGTTTCCACGCGCCGGGGGCGGGCGCCTGAGGCCCCTGGGCCGGTTGCTCTGCGCTGGACTTCCCGCGGCCTCGGCGTCGCGGCCCGAGGCGAGGCCTCGGGCTGAGGTCAGCGACTGCGGCCGATGGCGAGTCCGAGCACCGCGACGGCGAGTCCCAGCACCAGACGCGGGTCTCCGAGCTGGCCCCAGGGGTCGATGGGGAACGCGATGGTCTTCATCATGGCCGCGATCTTGAACTCGTGGGGGCCGGAGAAGGCGGGGTTCGTGGCGATCTCCATCAGGTCGCGCCGGCTGCGGTAGCGCATCAGACCCGCCTGGGACCATCGCTCCGCGCCCTCGATCCCCCAGACTTCGACGGCGGGTGCAGCCGCAATGCCGAAGAGGACCGGATGGCAGGCGCGCTGGAGGAGCGCAGGCCACATGTACTCCATGTAGCGGCCGAGGACGTCGCTGGCCGACTCACCGGGCTCGACCCCTTCGATCGGAGTCGGGGGCTCGCGCATCTCGATCAGGTTCACGATTACCAGGTCGTCGCCGGTGTCGGACTCGAGGAAGGCGGCCAGGTTGGCGATCTCCTCCTCCGCCCGCCCACGCTCGCGCATGATGTCCACGTAGGCGTCGATCTCCTCGCTGGAAAGTGGCCCTCCACACGAGGTGTACCAGGAGAAGAAGGCCAGGTAGAGGGCGGCGAGGACGCCCTGGGAGGCGCGCACGAGAGTGGATCGGGGCATTGCTCCTCCCGCGCTAACGCGCGTCGGATTCCCAGAGCGAGAGGACGTGGCCTTCGCTGGGCTTCGCCCGGCCCTCCAAGACCTCCTGGTAGACGCGCTCGACCTCCGCCGATCCCTGGCCGCGCACCACCTCGAGCCAGGCGTCGGTGGAGTCGCAGAAGCGTCGCCAGCCCTCGGCCAGTCGCTGCTGGAAGCCCGCGGGTCCCCAGGCGTCGACCCGGTTCTTGATCTCACCCGGCGCGAAGAAGAAGGCGGGCTCCGGCCCCGGAAGGTTCGTCGGCCGCGGCCCCGCATTCCAGTGGGTGGCGCCCACGATGCAGCTGTGAGCGAGCCGATCGCCGAGGTGGTGGTGCAGCGCGCTCACGAACTCGCCGTCACCGGAGTGGTCGATGAAGGTCGTGGGAACCTGGTTGGGAAGTGACTTCACGTCGGGGTAGGTGATCACCTCGTCGTAGAGCCCGAGACCCGTCACGAACTCCCGGTTGCGGGGGGATGTGACACCCACGACCCGTCCCCGGGAGCCGGTCGAGAGGAGGAAGGCGAGGGCGATGGCGGTCTTGCTGGACGCGCTGCCCACGACGTAGGTCTCGGCGCCGAATCCGTCGTGGTCGGCCAGGAAGCTGTCGACCAGGAAGGAGGTCAGGAAGAGGCCGCGGAAGAGCAGAATCTGGTCCTCCCGCTTCGCCTCGTAGGTCGGGTCGGTGCTGGTGCGCCCGTACTGGCGGTAGGCGAGGGCGTGGCGGGCCCGATGCGCCGCGGCGTCGACGAACTGCGCCGGGCCGGCGCCCTCGGCGTCGATCACCAGGTGGGTCGCCATGGGAAAGAAGCCGAATACGCGCTCGCCGACCGCCACGTCGGGATGGCGCGATTCCACGACGTCGCCGAATCCCATGGCGGGAATCCGCCCCCACCCGTCTTCGGCGGGGAAGAAGCCCCAGTAGTCGAGCATGTCTCCGGCTGCGGCGTAGGAGATGTTGTTCGACGTGAGGGCAAAGCGATCGATCCGGAGCTGGACCTGCCCGGCGGCGAGGTCGCCGATCTCGGTGGTTTCGAAGCGGGTCTGGCTCCAGTCGTCCCGGCGGACCAGGAAGCTCAGGCGGGTCGGGTTCGTCATCGGGGGGCTCCTGCGCGTTTGTGGGGGGACGTCACTCTATGACAGTTCTCACGCCGAACCACGCGAGGCGTCGGCCGACGCGCCGAGCTTGATGGCGCCGAAGAGGTATCGGTTGATGCTGAAGAAGTACTCTCCGCGTTCCCCCAGCTCGCGCAGGTCCGAGACCCAGGCCGAGGCCTCCTCGGCGTCGACGCCGCGGCGGCCGCCGACGAAGGCCGCGATCGCCGCCATGATCCCGAAGCTGTAGCAGTTGCGGTGCAGCGCGGGGTTCATGATCGGGATCACCTCGCGGTAGTGCACGACCAGCCCCGCCTCCTCCAGCCGTCGCCCCAGGGTGCGCGGAAGCCACGGGTCGTGGAGGTGCTCCTCCCACGCGGACAGGACTCGCTGCATGCGGGTCCGATCGCTCGAGTGCCAGATCGCCGTGTCCCAGTCGGTGTCGAGCACGAAGAGCCGACCCCCCGGGCGCAGGACCCGGGCCGCTTCGGCGAGGGCGAGATCGATCTGTGCCACGTACTCGTAGACCTGGGTGGAGACGACGGCGTCGAAGGCGCCGTCGTCGAAGGGGAGCTTCGTGGCGTCGGCGACCCTGAGCTCGCACACCTCCTGCTCCGCGCAGCGTCGGGTCGCCGTCGCGATCATCGCCTCGCTGGCGTCGATTCCGGCGACTCGGCCCTGCTGGCCCACGGTGAGGGCCATGTCCTGGGCGAGCAGCCCCGGGCCCACGCCGACGTCCAGCACCCGCTCTCCGGGACACAGGGCGAGAGCCGCGAGGACCCGGCTGCGCTGCCCGACGACGTCGGGGGTGCGGTACATGATCTCGAGGCTTCGGGCGGTCGCCTCGTCGAAGTCCAATCCGGTGCTCACTGCGCTCACTCCTGCCTGGGGGCTTCCGGCAAGACGATACCTGGGAGAGCCCGGGTCGCGGCGGGCCGTGGTGCCCGGGTGACGTTCGGGCCCGGAAGGCGCATGCTTTCGCCCGGTGAGGGGGCTCTCGGTCAGGATCCGGCTCGTGGTGTTCGCCCCGCTGCTCGCGGCGGCGTCGATCGCCTGTGCGACCGCTCCCGACTCCGGGCCCGAGGCGGAGTCCCGGGAGGCCGCCCTCGCAAAGGCCCTGCGAAACCTGCCCGGGGATCCGGATCCCGCCGAGGCGCGAACTCTGGCCCACGTCGCGCTCGCCTCCACCGCCGAGCTCGTCACCGAGTACCGCCCTCTGCGGCCACCGCATCTGGGAAACTTCGCCTTCCACCTGGGGCTGCGCGAGCGCGCGCTCTGTTGCCACTGGGTCGAGGACCTGCTGCGCAGCCTCGCTGCCCACGGACTCGAGAGCTACGAGCTGCACTGGGTCGTGGCGCACCACGGCGACCGATGGCGCGAGCACAGTGCGGTCCTCGCGCGCCCGCTCGGGGCGTTGCCCTCCGAGGGGCTGATCCTCGATCCCTGGCGGCACTCGGGGCGCCTCTACTGGGTGCGGGCCGCAGCCGACGATTATCCCTGGCGGCTCCACCCGTCGGACGGGATGCGATTACGGCTGCGCTGTGGGTGAGACGCGATGAACCCCATCACCCACGGGCTCCTCGGCTGGACCGTCGCCCAGGCGGGGGATCTCTCTCGGCGCGAGAGGGCCATGGTGACCCTGGCCGCCGTCGCTCCGGATCTCGACGGGATGGGCATCCTGCTCGACTTCGCCGCCGGTCGTCACCCCTCGGTGGGCGCCTACGGGGCGTACCATCACGTGATCGCCCACAACCTGGCGGCGGGTTGCGTGCTCGCGCTGCTCGCCTTCGCCCTGGCGCGCCGCCGCTGGGTCTGCGCGGGACTCACCTTCCTCTCCTTCCACCTCCACCTGCTGGGGGACCTGGTGGGGTCGGCGGGGCCCGGGGGGTCGCTCTGGAGTCTCACCTACCTCTACCCCTTCTCCCCGCACCGGTTCGTGTGGGAGGGTCAGTGGGAGCTGAACGCCCTGCCCAACGTCCTCGTGACCGTCGTGCTGCTCGCCGTCTGTATCGCGATCGCGGTGCGTCGCGGCCGGACGCCCCTGGAAATGCTCTCCCCCCGCGCCGACGCGGCCGTGGTGTCGGCCCTGCGGGCGCGCTTGCCCTGAAGGTCCGCTCGCGGCCTCTCATGGGCGCGCTGCGGGTGTAAGATGGAGCCTTCCTCCTGGAGGTCTCCCATGAAGCTTCGAGACTTCGGTCGGTCGATCGCCCACATCGATCTCGCCCGGGGCGCCATCGCAATGCGGCCCGCGCCGGAAGACTGGGTGCGGAAGTACGTCGGCGCCCGGGGCCTCGGCGTGCGTTACGTCCTCGAGAATGGTCCCGACGTGGAGCCGCTCTCCCCCGAGAACCTGCTCTGCTTCCTGAACGGGCCCCTGACGGGCTCCGAGGTGAGCATGAGCGGGCGCTGGGCGTGCGTCACGAAGTCACCGCTCACGGGCACCGTGACCGACAGCCACCAGGGCGGCTGGACCGGGGCCAGGCTGCGCTGGGCCGGGTTCGACGGGCTCGTGTTCGAGGGCGCCGCCGAGCGCCCGGTCTACGCCTTCGTCGAGGACGGCGCGATCAGCCTGCGCGACGCCTCCGAGGTCTGGGGAAGGGGAATCCACGAGACCGTGGCCTTCTTTCAGGACCGCTACGGCGCAAAGGACCTGTCGGTGAACGCAATCGGACCTGCCGGCGAGAACGGGGTCCGCTTCGCCGCCTGGGTGAACGAAGACGACCGCGCCTTCGGTCGAGGCGGCACGGGGGCCGTGGGCGGCGTGAAGCGGCTCAAGGCCATCGTCATCCGGGCCGGTCTACGCAAGAGCGATGTCCCGGATCCCGAAGCCTGGCGCTCCGTGCGGCGGGAGATGCTCGATGCGATTCGCGACGAGGCGAACATCACGAGCCCGAAGAAGGGCGGGTTGTCGGTCTACGGCACGAATGTGTTGATGAACATCACCAACTCGATCGGCGCCCTGGGCACCCGGAACAGCCAGCAGACGGCCTTCGGAGACGGCGCCGAGCGGATCAGCGGCGAGTACGTGGAGCAGAACATTCTGGTCCACG
>CALDCK010000168.1 GCA_937937315.1 uncultured bacterium | reverse complement strand
CGAGCCTCGAGGGAGCGGCGCAGGGCGGCAGCGCGCGGATCCTCGGCATCGGCCCCTTCGAGCCAGCTGATGCAGCGAGCGATCGCCAGGGGCTGATCCGGCGCCAGGCGCTCGATCTCCGTCTCCGGCGCGATCGGCCCCGCGTCGCGACACTCGTCGAGCAGGCTCCCGATCATCCCGTCGAGCCCCAGCGCGCGTCCGTCCTCGGGACGGAAGATCCTCGCGACGCCGTGGGCGTGGAGGGCCTCGGCCTCGGCCGCCGTGATCGTGCCGCCGCCCCCACCGTAGACCCGGACGTGGCCCGCGCCGAGCTCGGCCAGGCGGTCGACCAGATAGCGGAAGAACTCCATGTGGCCGCCCTGATAGGACGAGACGGCGACGGCTCGCGCGTCCTCCTGAACCGCGGCGAGCGCGATCTCCTCGACCGAGCGGTCGTGACCGAGATGGATCACCTCGGCCCCCTGGCTCTGGAGGATCCGGCGCATGATGTTGATCGCGGCGTCGTGCCCGTCGAAGAGCGACGCGGCCGTGACGACCCGCACGGGCCCCGCGGCACCGCCGTGCTCGAGGGGCGCGACGACCGCTGCGCCGGAGGTCACGAGCGGGCCTCGTCGGCGCCGTCGAGGGACGCGACCCGCTGATCCACGTGCTGGCGATAGCCGGCGATCTCGTCGCGCAGGCCGCTCAGCTCGGCGATGCGACCCTCGATGTCGGCGCGGTGGCGATCCAGGAGCTCGGAGAGCCGGCCCAGCATGGCGCGCGTCGAGCCTCCGATCGCATACACCGCGTTCAGCTCCTTGATCTCTGCGAGGGAGAGCCCCAGGGCCTTGAGACGCTGGATGAAGCGCAGGCGCTCGATCTCGTCGGGACCGTAGACACGCCGCCCACCGGCTCGACGCCGAACCCCGGGGAGAAGGCCCACCTCCTCGTAGTAGCGGAGCGTGCGGGGCGAGAGGCCCGTGCGGTCCTGGACCTCGGCGATGCCGCAGAGAGTGTGGGTGGGGGGTGTCGGGGCCGCGGTGGAAGTCGACTCAGTTTGCCAGTTCACGTTAACTGGCTAGCACGTCCTCCCGGGTCTGGCCAGGGGCTACCCTGGGCTGCGTGGCGCGTCGCTCCTTCACAGCCCTCGCTCTCGTCGGCGCCGCAGCGCTCTGGGCCGGGCTTCCCGCCCTGGGGGCAGGAGATCTCGCCGCCGGCTCGTCGGCCGGCGCCACGCCGATTCCCCGCGGCCTGCTGGCCCCTCGCGGCGTCGGCGGCATCAAGGCCGCGGTGGCCGCCCTCGCCACGGCCTGGCTGATCTGGGGGCTCTGGCTCGAGCGACGTGGTCGCGGAGACGCCTGGCGGCGCCTGCGGGACGTCGGGCTCGCCCTCCTCGGCCTGGCCGGAGCGATCTGCTGGCTCAACGTCTTCCAGTTTCACTACCCCGGCTTCGGACACCCCTCGGACACCTTCCATTACTACCTCGGAGCGAAGTACTTCCCGGAGCTGCGCTACACGCGTCTCTACGAGTGCACCGCCGTCGCCGACGCCGAGTCGGGCCTCGCAGCGGTCCGTCCGATCCGGAATCTGGAGACGAATCAGCTCACGACCAGCGCCGCGATCCTGGCCGAACCCGACCGATGCACGAGACACTTCGGGCCGGCGCGCTGGGACGCCTTCCGCATGGACGTCGAGTTCCTCCGCGCGCGCGTCCCGGAGCGTCGCTGGCTCCGCTTCCAGCAGGACCACGGCTACAACGCCACGCCGACCTGGGGGCTCGCAGGTGCAGCGCTCACGCGCACGAGTGCGGCGTCCGAGACCCAGCTCGCCCTGCTGCGCGCGATCGACCCTCTCCTCCTTCTCGCCACGGCCCTGGCCATCGGGCTGGTCTTCGGCTGGCGGGTGGCCTGCGTGACGGCGATCTACTTCGGAACCAACTACGCCGCGCCCTACGGATGGACCGGCGGCTCGCTCCTCCGCTACGACTGGCTGGCCGCGACGGGGATCGGGATCTGCCTGCTCCGCGCGGATCGACCCGCGACCGGGGGCGCCCTGCTCGCCCTCGCCGCCCTGCTGCGGCTCTTCCCGGCGTTGGTCCTGGCCGGGGTCGCCCTGGGTGTGGGGGGCCGCTGGATCTCCACGCGGCGGGTATCGCTCACGCACTTCGAACGACGCGCCGCTCTCGGGGCCGTGGCGACGGCCATCCTTCTGGCTCCCCTCTCGGGCTGGGTCGCCGGCCCGGACAGCTGGGCCGAGTTCACCCGGAACAGCCGGGTCCATCTCTCGACCCCGCTGGCCAACCACGTCGGCCTGCGAACCGTGATGTCCTACGACCCCGCCCAGCGCTCCTCGGTCGCCCGCGATCCGGACCTTTCCGACCCGATGGAGCCCTGGAAGCGCGCCCGGCGCGAACGCTTCGAATCCCAGGAGGCCTTCTTCTGGGCCCTCGCGCTCGGCTTCGGCGTGTTGGTGGCCCGCGCCGCAGCCCGGCAACCAGCCTGGGTCGGCGCCGTGCTCGGCGTGGCCTGGATCCCCGTAGCCGTGGAGCTGACGGGCTACTACTGGTCGGTGCTGGCCCTGCTGGCGCTGCTCTCGGTGCGCCACGCGGCCATGGCGGTGGCGGTCTGCGCTCTGGCGGCGGCCAGCTGGGGGGTCGCGAGCCTCTGGCACTGGACCGACGAGATCCACGTCTGGCTGAGCGTGCTCGGAGTCGCGTTCAGCGTGTTCACGGTGCTGCTGCTGACGCCACGCGGTGTCTCCGAGGAGAGCAATTCCCCTGTTCTTTCATCAAAGATGGATTTGTAATGGCAACGACCACTCCTCGGGTCGTCGCCTACTACCGCCTGGATCGGCGCGAAGGACGCCGCGCGCGTGCCGCCCTCGCAGAGCGCGAGCAGGTCGTGGCGAAGTGGCTCCGCAAGAGCCGGAAGACCCTCCTCGAGTCCTTCGTCGAGGTGCCCGCGGGTGAGGCGAGACCCGATCTCGATCTCGCCCTCGAGCGCTGTCGCTCGGCCCGGGCCACGTTGCTGGTGCCCTGTCTCGCCGAGGTGGGAGGGGACCTGCCCTTCCTCGAGGCCGTGTCCAACGCCGGCGTTTCCCTCGCCGCAGTCGACTCCCCCCGCCTGCCCCGAGCAACCGTCCGACTGCTGCTCGACGTCGCCCGCTACGCCCGTTCGAGTGCCGGCGAGCGGGTCCGGGAGGGTCTGGCGGGGGCGAGGCGCCGCGGCGCGCGCCTGGGATCGCCACGGCCGGAGATCGGGGCGCGTCGCGCCGCGACGCTCGCGAAGGCGCGCGCAGAAGAGCGCGCCGCCGTCGTCGCTCCCTGGATCGCCGAGGTCCAGCTCGGAAACCCGGGCTGCTCCCTGCGTCAGATCGCGATCGCCCTCGAAGCGCTGGGCATCCCCACACCGCGCGGGGGGCGCTGGGGGCCGAGCACGGTCCGCAGCGTGATCGAGCGCGAGGCGGGGGCGTCTCGATCCGGTCAGGCGTAACCCAGGTCCTTCAGGCGCTGGGGGCGCTTCGACCAGCGGGGCTCGATCTTCACCCAGAGCGCCAGGTGGACGCGGGTGCCCAACAGCCGCTCGATGGCGGGTCGGGCGCGAACGCCGATGCGCTTGATCATCTCGCCGCCGCGCCCGATGACGATCTGCTTCTGACTGGCCCGCTCGACCAGCAGATTCGCGCGAATCCTCACCAGCTCCGGCTGGGACTCGTCGAACTCGACCACCTCGACTGCCAGCGAGTAGGGAAGCTCCTGAGAGAGGGTCTCGAAAGCCGACTCCCTCACCTCCTCCGCCACGAGCCAGCGAAGCGGCCGATCGCTGAGCTCGTCTTCGGGATAGAGGGGCGGTGACTCCGGGAGCCCCGCAACGATGGCTTCGAGCAGCACGTCGATCCCGCTGCCGGTGCGGGCCGATATCTCGAAGGCGGTGTCGCAGCCGGGGGGTGGCCAGGCGAGGCCCGGGGCCCGAGAGCGATCCGACTTCGTCCCCACCACGAGAACCGGCGTCGATCGGGCGCGCAGGCGCGCGAGGAGGGTGGCGTGGTCATCGCCCCAGGAGCCGGTGAGGTCGACGAGCAGGAGTGCGACGTCGCAGTCGTCGGCAGTCTCGACGACCTGCTCGTTCAGTGCGGCATTGAGCGCCTTGCCCCCATGATGGAGGCCCGGCGTGTCGACGAAGAGGAGCTGAGCCCCCGGCACTGTGTGGATGCCCAGGATCCGGCTGCGGGTGGTCTGGGGCTTCGGGGTCACGATCGCGAGCTTCTCTCCGAGGATCCGGTTCAGGAGCGTCGACTTGCCCGCGTTCGGACGCCCGAGGATCGCCACGACGCCGGCGCGATGCGCGCTCACGACTCGCTCCCCGTCCGGGTCAGGGCATCCTCGGCGGCGGCGGTCTCGGCGGCGCGCTTCGTCCGCCCGATCCCGCGCCCCCAGCTCTTCTCCCCAACACGCACCTCCACCGTGAAGCGGGACTCGTCGTTCTCCACCCCCGTGTCCTCGACGGTCGCGTAGGTGGGAGTCTCTCGCAGGTTCGAGTGGGCCCACTCCTGGAACTCGGTCTTGCCGTCCTGGGGCACCTTCGCCGCGGACAACGCGGCACCGAAGCAGCGCTCGATCAGCGGCGCCGCGGCCTCGAGCCCTCCGTCGAGATACACGGCGCCGATCACCGCCTCGAAACAGTTGGCCAGGATCGAATCCTTCCCACCGCCGTCGGAGCGCCGCTCGGTCTTTCCGAGCTTGACCAGCTCCGGGAGCCCCAGGCATCGGGCGCGTTCCGCCAGCGAAGCCTTGTTGACCAGGGCCGCCCTGGCGCGCGTGAGCTGTCCCTCGCGCCAGTCGGGGCGCGCCTCGTAGAGCACCCCCGCTACGACGAGGTCGAGGACCGCATCGCCGAGGAACTCGAGCCGCTCGTTGCCGCGCGAGCCGTCGAGCTCGTGGGCGTAGGACGGGTGGGAGAGCGCCGTATCGCCGAGCTCGCCGCGAACGAAGCGGTAGCCCAGCGCGCGCTCCAGCGCGGTCCGCGCCGCTTCGTCGTCACTCACTGGGCTCGCCCCGAAGCCAGCCGCCGCCGAGCACGACGTCCCCGGCATCGAAGACCGCAGCCTGACCCGGCGCCACCGAGCCGACCGGCTCGTCGAAGTCGACCCGCGTGGCTCCGTCGCACCCGGGGACGAGGGTGGCCATCGCGCCCTCGTGCCGATAGCGCACCCGGACACGCGCGCGGGTGCCCGCAGGCGGCGGGCTTCCCGCCACCCAGGTGACGTCGGAGACCCAGGCCGTCTCGGTCGCGAGGTCCGAGGCGCGCCCCACGATCACCCGATTGCGCCCCGCGTCGAGGCCGGTGACGTAGCGTCGCCCGGTGCTCGCGAGGCCAAGGCCGCGGCGCTGCCCGACGGTGAAGCGATGGACTCCTTCGTGGCGGCCGAGCACGCGACCCTGCCCATCCACGACGTCCCCCGCACCCGGAAGTGCATCGGGGCGGAGAGACTCTACGACCCCGGCGTAGTCGCCGTCGGGGACGAAGCAGATCTCCTGGCTCTCCGGCTTCTCGGCCGTGACGAGCCCGAGGGAGCGCGCTCGATCCCGCACCTCGGCCTTCGTCAGTGCGCCGAGGGGAAACTCGAGGGCCCGCAGCTGCACCTGTCCGAGCTGGAAGAGGAAGTAGGTCTGGTCCTTCGCCTCGTCCACCGCGCGGCGAAGCCGTCGCAAGCCGGTCGAGGGGTCGACGTCGACCCGGGCGTAGTGGCCCGACGCGACCCGCGCGGCTCCGAAGACCCGCGCTCGCTCGAGCAGGTAGTCGAACTTGAAGCGCGTATTGCACGTGACGCAGGGAATCGGTGTCCGGCCCGCCAGGTACGAGTCCGCAAAGGGCAGCATCACCTCCTCGCGGAAGCGCTCCCGGTAGTTGGCGACGTAGAAACGGATGCCCAGGCGCTCGGCGACACGTCGAGCGTCGTCGGCATCCGCGAGGGAGCAGCAGCGCGAATTGGCCCCGGCCAGGTGCATCGTGACGCCGATCGCCTCCGCGCCGCCCTCGACGACCAGGGCGGCGGCCAGGGACGAGTCCACCCCGCCGGACATGGCGACCACCACGCGCTCGCGCTCGGCGCCGCTCACGCGGTCTCCGCCGCTCGGACCCGGGTGACCAGGTCGGGAAGCAGGGCGAGTACGCGATCGATGGCCGCCTCGTCGATCCCGTGGCCCACCGACAGGCGAAGGGTTCCCCGCGCCTCCTCGGGACTCAGGCCCATCGCGAGCAGGACGCGGGAGGGCTCGATCGAGCCCGACGCGCAGGCGGCGCCCGACGACACGGCAATCCCCTCCAGGTCCAGGGCCTGGAGCAGCAGCTCTCCGGCCGTGCCCTCGAAGGTCACGTTCAGGGTGTTGGGAAGGACGTGCTCCGGGGAGCCGTTGCGCCGCAGTCCCGCGACCTTCTCCTGCAGCCCCCGCCAGAGCCGGTCCCGCAGAGCGGCGTACTCCGTCTCGCGCGAGCTGAGCTCCTCGCGCGCCAGGGCGCAGGCGCGAGCCAGGCCCACGATCCCGGGCACGTTCTCGGTGCCGCCCCGGAGGCGCCGCTCCTGCCCCCCGCCCCGCAGCAGCGGCTCGAACACCGGCGCGCGCCGTGCGATCAGAGCGCCCACGCCCTTCGGCCCCCCGAATTTGTGGGCCGAGAGCGCGAGCAGGTCGATAGGAAACGCATCGATCGCCAGGGGGATCTTGCCGACGGCCTGGGTCGCATCGACGTGGAGTGGAACCCCGCGCTCGGCCAGGACGGCGGCGATCGACGCCATGGGCTGGATCACGCCGGTCTCGTTGTTGGCCCAGATCAGACTCACCAGGGCCGTGTCCGCCCGGACCGCGGCCGTGACGTCGCCGGGATCGAGCAGGCCGTCGCGATCCACCGGAAGCCGGGTCACCTCCCAGCCCCGGGCTTCCAAGGCCTCGAGGGGCGCCTCCACCGAGGGGTGCTCCACATTCGACGTCACCACGTGGCGACCCCGATCGAGCGCCGGCGCCACCTGGAGCAGCGCCGTGTTGTTCGCCTCGGTAGCCCCGCCGGTGAAGATCACCTCCCCCGGCTCGACAGCGAGGAGCGCGGCCACCTCGGACCGTGCGCGTTCCACGGCCTCTCGGGCCCGGCTCCCCTCGGCATGGACGCTCGAGGGGTTGCCCCAGACCTCGCGAAGGGCGCGCTCCATGCTGGCCACGACCTCGGCGCGCACGGGCGTGGTGGCGTTGTGGTCGAGGTAGATGCGAATGGCGCGCCTCCAGGCTGCGCCGGGCGACGCTACCCGCGGCCTTGGGGCGGGTCAACGTCGGGAGTGGTACGGGGCGCATCGGCCGGCTCGAAGTCTGGCGGCGAAGCGTGGGTCGCCGGCGGGCGAAGCCCCGACGCCGGCGGCACCCCATCGAGCAGATCGTGGAGCGTCCGCCCGGCAGCGCTCTTCAGCGATACCCCTTCGAGCTCGCTCATCGTCGACTCCACGAGCGCTGCCACGGCGGCGTCGCCTCCCGCCGGCTCGCGGGTCCCACGTAGGGCGACCAGCACGTCCACGACGCTGATCGTCTCGGCCGGGCGACCGAGCTGGAGACCGTCGCTCCGCCCCTGGGCGCGAATCGAGACGATTCCAGCGGCCACCAGCCGATCGACGACGCCGCGAACCGTCCGCACCGGAGCCTCGAGCACCTCGGCCAGGGGGCCGGTGTCGATGGCGGGGGCGCCGTCCCGGAAGCGACGGCCCACCTCGAGCGCGATGCGCAAGGCCATCGCCTCCCGCTCCGCCGGGCCCGCCGGTACGCCGCGCACCTCGCGCCGGTAGTGCTCGAGATTCTGATGGGCGAATCCGATCTCGGCGCCGAAGAGGACGATCGCCCAGAAGGCGTAGACCCAGGCGAAGAGCAGCGGGAAGGCGGCGAAGCTCCCGAAGAAGGTGCTGGCCCGGGCCACGCCGACACCGAGGTCCAGGAAGAGCCCCTGCGCCGCCATCGCGAGGATCGCCGCGGGCACGGCACCCAGCAGCGCCGATAGGGCCCGCACCCGCGTGTTCGGCAGGAACCAGTAGAGGAAGGCGAAGACGAGGGCGAGCATCAGGGTCGGCAGGTGCGAGAGTCCGAGGCTCAGCAGGCTCGAGAAGACGGGCACCTCGAGGATCCGATCGAGCAGCCATTGGCTCCGAAGGGTCGTGCTCAGAGAGACGGCGACACCGCCGAGGACCGGGCCCACGACGAGCACCGCCAGGTAGTCCGAGAAGCGGCGACTCCAGCCCCGGGACTTCGCGACGCCCCAGATGTCGTTCAGTGCGGACTCCACGTTGCCAATCGCCAGCACCGTCGTGAGGAAGAGCAGCGCGGCACTCAACGTGCCCAGGCCTGCGAAGTTCGCGTTCTCTACGAGCCCGCGGATCTGATTCTGGGCCTCGGGGCTGACGGCAGCGAGGGTCCCAACCACCCAGTCGACGAAGTCGGTGCTCCCGATCCCAACGGCGCTCGCGATCGAGACGGCGACGGCGAGCAGAGGCACCATCGACAGCACGGTGAAGTAGGCCAGCGCACTCGCGCGCAGCAGCAGGTGATCGCGGACGAAGCCCTCGACCACCATGATCGAGAACTGGAGCAGCCGGATCACGCTCAGCTCGGAGCGCTTCTCGGGCTGCGAGCGCCAGAGATCGACGGCGACGAACGATCTCGCGCGCTCGATCCATTCGGCCAGGGACACGCGAGATTCTCCCGGGGGGGACGACATCCTTCGCCAAGCTACCGGTTTTGCGGGAGGGACGCCTCGGAGGAGGTCGCGAGCCAGGGCTCGATTGCGCGGCGCGTCTTCGGACCGATGCCCGGCACGCGTTCGAGGTCGGCGATGTCTGAGAAGGGCCGCTCCCCACGGGCCTCGACGATGGCCGCGGCCCGAGACGGTCCGATCCTCGGGAGGGTCTCGAGGGTCCGGGTATCTGCTCGATTGGGATCGATCCGCAGGCCAAAGAGCATGCGCGCGGGCCCGCGCAGCTCGGATCCGGCGGGTGCGTCACAACGCACCTCGAGGGTGTGACCTTCGAGTGCCACCGTCTCTCCCGGCGAATCACAGGGGGGGCTCACGGGAGCGGGGCGCGGCAGCGCCAGGGCAAAGAGGCCGATCGTCAGGGCCAGCGCCGCCGAGGCAGCCGGCGCCCGAGGCGGCGCGCCCCCCGAGCCCGCCCTGCCCTTCGCCGCGGGTCCCATGGGACTCTCAGCTCTCCTCGGTGGGCTGCGCGGCACCGGCGTCGACGAAGGCTGCGTGAAGCGCGCGGACTGCGAGCTCGGTGTACTTCTCCTGCATCACCACCGAGACCTTGATCTCGCTGGTGGCGATGAGCTGAATGTTGATGCCCTCGTCGGCCAGCACCTGGAACATCCGCGCCGCCACCGCCGCGTGATCCTTCATTCCGAGCCCGACGATCGAAACCTTCGCGATGGCGTCGTCTCCCTCCACCGCGGCCGCCCCCAGCGATTCCGAGGTTCCGCGGGTGATCTCGAGAGCGCGCTTGTAGTCCTCACGCGGCACGGTGAAGGTCATGTCCGTCGAGCCGTCCTGGGACAGATTCTGGATGATCATGTCCACCACGATGCCCTCGTCCGAGAGCGGCGTGAAGACCCTCGCCGCGATGCCCGGTACGTCCTTCACGCCCCGCACCCGGATCTTCGCCTCGTTGCGCCGATAGGTGACGCCGGAAACCACGAGCCGTTCCATCACTTCCTCCTCGGGCAGCACCCAG
>CALDCK010000167.1 GCA_937937315.1 uncultured bacterium | reverse complement strand
GGTCAGCTCGACGGCCTTGACGGTCGAGGAACCGACGTCGAGTCCGACGATCGACTTCGCACCCAGCTTCGGAAAGTTGATCTTCACGATCGGGGCCTCCCCCTTCGGATGGTTTGGGCTGACACCTAGAAGGGCCGCACTTCCGATGCGTTCTTCTGGTCTCGCGCACCGAAGACGCGATCCCGGTCACCAATTCGCAGGCCGAGCGCAAGGAGCACCTTGCGCTTCGTATCGAGGCGACACGGCCGACCGGCTTCGACGCGATCGATCGTGAGCGTGGACAACCCCGCTTTGCGAGCCAGTTCGGCTTTGCTCATCATGAGCGCCTCGCGAAAGCGCTGTACGTTGTTGGTCGGCACCGATTCCCCCCTCTGTTCTGCATACGATCGCCCGGTGCAGCACACTCCAGGCCGACGTTCGTGAATATCGGCGAGCGGTTACGGGGACTTGAGATGGGTGCCCTTCGCTTCGTTGCCAGGGCGTGAAGCCCCGGTGCCGATCCGCGAAAACTCCGCTCCCCTGGGACGTGGGGCGCTCAGCCCCCGGCCGCGATCGGCCGATACGACGCGGGTATGGCGCGACGGGTGCTCATCGCAGATTCTGACTCCAAGCTCCTCGAGCTCCTTCAACTGCGCATGGTGGATCTCGGTTGCGAGGTGATCTGCACCGCAGGGCCCGAGCTTTCACTCGAACGCTGCGAGCGGTGGTTCCCAGACCTGGTGCTCTGGGGTTTCCCGGACCACGAGGACGTACCCGGGCCTGGCGCCGCCGCCAGGCGCGCGCCCGATGCCTGCGTGGTCCTGCTCCACGACGGAGATCGCGCGAGTGCGACCGAGCGCGCCGTCCGACGCGGCGCCCACGACATCCTCTCGAAGGACGTGGACGACGTCGGGCTCATGCTGATGCTCCACCGAACCGCGGAGCGCACACGCCTTCACCGCCAGGTGCGACTCCTCGAGACCGAGGTTCGTCAGGGCATGGGTGACCGACCGATCGTGGCAGCCTCGTCGAGTATGATCGCAGTGCTCGAGGGCATGGAACGCGCCAACGGGGTGCGTTCGTGCCTGATGCTCCGCGGCGAACAGGGAACCGGCAAGGAGGGCCTCGCCCGGGCCGCCCACGCCCAGTCGGCCCGTCGAGCGGGCCCGTTCATCCCGGTCCATTGCGGCGCCGGCGACCCGGGAAGTGTGGAACGCGAGCTCTTCGGACGCCCCGCGGGCCCGACTCCCGCCCGCCGGGGTCGCTTCGCGGAAGCCGATCGCGGCACACTCTATCTCGACGGCGTCGACGCCCTGACCGCGCCTCTCCAGGAGAGACTGCTCGCAGCCCTCGAGACCGGCCAGATCACGACGGGCGTAGACCCGAAGCCCTGGACCGTGGACGTCCGGGTGATCTCCGCCACGACTCGGGATCTGGCCGCATGGACGACTGCGGGCGAGATGATCCCCGCTCTGCACGAGCGTCTCGCGGGCATCGAGCTCGAGGTCCCGCCCCTGCGTGAGCGCACCGAGGACATCCCCCTGCTGGTCGACCACTTCTTCGCCCGCAGCTGCCGGGAGCTCGGCAAGCCGCTCCAGGACGTGACCGACGAAGCGCTCGAGCAGCTCACCGCCTACGCGTGGCCCGGGAATCTACGGGAGCTCCGCAACGTGATCGAGCACGGAGTCATGCTCGCGCGGAGCGAGAGCCTCACTGAGCGCGATCTGCCGGCCCATCTCGAGACGTCCCATGCGCCGGACTGGGCCGACGATCCCGGACTCGGCCTGCGTGGCGCCCGGAGACGGATGGAGATCGACCTCATCCGCCGCGCTCTGCGCAGGACCGGCGGGAACCGCACCCATGCGGCCAGGCTCCTTGAGATCAGCCACCGGGCCCTGCTCTACAAGCTCAAGGACTTCGGCATCACCGACTGAGCCCCTCGACATCGAGGGCGCCGCCCCGTGGGTCGGTCAGGCGTCGTCGCCCTCGTCCTCGCCCATTCCGAGCTTCTCGAGCCGGTAGCGGAAGGATCGGAACGAGACGCCGAGCCGGCCCGCTGCGCGCTTCTTGACGCCGCCCGCCTGTTCGAGGGCCTCCCGGAGCAGAGACCGCTCGTAGTCGTTCATCATCGCTTCGAGATCGACGCCCTCCGGCGGGATCCTCGTGGGATGATCGGGCTCGCGAGGCGAGAGTACCGTCGGCGGAAGGACCTCCGAATCGATCGTCTGCCCACGGCACAGTGCCACCGCGCGCTCCACGACGTTCTCGAGCTCTCGGACGTTCCCGGGATAGTCGTATGCGACGAGCCGGCGCATTGCGTCGTCGGAGAGCTCCATCGGGGGCTTCTCCAGCTCCCGCGCGTAGCGTTCGACGAAATGCTGTACGAGCAGCGGGATGTCGTCCCGGCGGTCTCTCAGCGGGGGCAGGGAGATCTCGATCACGTTGAGTCGGTAGTAGAGATCTTCGCGGAAGCGGCCCTCGGCCACTTCCGCCTGGAGCTCCCGATTGGTCGCCGTCAGGATCCGCGCGTCGAAACGCAGATCGGCCGTTCCACCCACCCTCCGGTAGGTTCGCTCCTGGATCACGCGCAGGAGCTTCACCTGGAGGGTCAGGGGAAGCTCTGCGATCTCGTCGAGAAACACGGTGCCACCCCGAGCCACTTCGAAGAGGCCGGCCTTGTTCTGGACGGCGCCGGTGAACGCCCCCTTCACGTGCCCGAAGAGCTCCGACTCGAGCAGGTTCTCGGGGATGGCGCCGCAGTTGACCGCGACGAAGGGAAGGTCTCGCCGGTCGCCACCGGCGTGGATGGCCCTCGCGACCACCTCCTTGCCGGTGCCGCTCTCTCCACTGATCAGGACGTTCGCCTTCGTATCCGCCACCTGGGAGACGAAGTCCAGCACGCGCTGGATCGGAGCGCTCGTGCCGATGATCGATCGGCGCTGACCGCGGTTGCGAAGCTCGCTCTTCAGACGGCGGTTCTCCGTGGCGAGGAGCTTCTTCTCGATCGCCTTCTCTACGACCACCCGGATCTCGTCGACCTTGAAGGGCTTGCTGATGTAGTCGTAGGCGCCTTCCTTCATTGCGGCGATCGCAGTCTCGGTGCTCGCGTAGGCGGTCATCATCACCACGACCGTCTCCGGTGCGATCTTCTGGACCGAGCGCAGGAGGTCGAGTCCAGTCCCGCCTGGCATCTGGATGTCCGTGATGACCAGATCGAACTCGTCGTTCTCGAGATACGTCAGTGCCGACTGGAGGTTCGAAGCCGTGACGGGCTCGTAGTCCTCACTGCGCAGGAAGATATCGAGGAACTCCTGCATGCTGCGTTCGTCGTCGACGACCAGCACGCGCGCCCTGGTGCTCATCGGGCTCCCTCGGGCTTCGGCAGTCGGATCTTCATGACCGTCGACCACCCTTCGGCCGAACGCTCCATGCGGATCGATCCGCCGTGCTCCTCGATGATGCGGTGGACCGTGGGAAGCCCCAGCCCGGATCCGCCTGATTTGGTGGTGAAGAAGGGATCGAAGATCCGCTCGGCGATCTCCGAATCCACCCCGACGCCCTGGTCCATCACTTCGACCTCCACCCAGGCGCCCTTCCCCTCCGGCTCCCTTCGGCCGGGGGAATCGCCGCCTTGAGACAGCCCTCCCACCTCGCCGAGATCCCGGTGCTCCGGACCCGGGTCACTCGTTCGCACCTGGAGGGTGCCGCCATCGGGCATGGCCTCGATCCCGTTCAGGACGAGGTTCCAGAGCACCTGACGCAGCCGCTCCGGGTCGGCCAGGACCTGGAGCCCGGGCGTGATTTCGGCGCCGAGGCGCACCTGGGACCCGGCGGAGGGCCGCGCCAGGTCGATCACCTCCCCGATCAGCGTGCCCACCTCTACCGCCTCGGGCTGGAGGGGCGCGGGGCGGGCATAGCCCAGGAAGTCGCTGATCAGGTGGTTCAGACGGTCGACCTCGCGCACCGCGATGTCCATCAGACGCGCCGGCTCCGACGATTCCGGGCCGCTCCGCGCTTGGAGCATCTGGATCGATCCGGAGATCGCGGCGAGGGGGTTCCGGATCTCGTGGGCGATGCTGGCGGCCAGGGCGCCGATGGCCGCCATTCGCTCGGAGCGGCGCAGCTCGTCCTCCATCTCGACCACTTCGGAAACGTCCTGGAAGATGACCACGCGCCCGCCGGCGCCAACGCCGTCCTCGCGAAGGATGTACGCCCCGACGCCGAGGTGGAGACTCTCGCCCCTGTGGTTCGTGTACGGCAGCCGAGCCCGAGCCCCGCTCGGCCCGAGGACGGTTGGATCGACGATCGCCTCGACGCCGGGCAGGATCGCCTCGACGGGCTGACCGCACGCGTCTCCACGCGCCCGACCGGTGATCCGCTCCGCCTCGGGATTGAAGGAGGTGACGAGCCCCGCGTCGTCCACGGTCAGCAGCCCGCTCACCAGACTCTCGACGGTGCGCTCGTGGAGGGTCCGGAGCTTCGCGAGATCCGAAGTCCGCTCGTCGAGGGCACGCCCGGCTCGCTCGATCTCCCGCACCAGGAAGCTCGCCAGTGCAGCTACGAGCACGAGTCCCCCGGTGTGCACCGTCCAGCTCATCACCAGCACTGCATCCGGAGCGGATTCTACGGGCAGGCCGAGCCAGCCTTCGCGCTCCACCAGCAGGATTCCCGCGTAGGCGCCCCCGGCCAGGGCCGAGCTCACCACGGCGCCCCGGCCCGAGAGCAGGACCGCCGCGTAGACCGGCACCACCACGTAGAGGAAGGTGAAGACCGACTCGCTCCCACCGGAGAAGAGCACGAGCGCGCTCACGAGGGCCAGATCCAGGGCGATGTTCGCCATCGCGAAGGGCTCGACTCGCTCGATGCGGCCCACCAGCGGCCAGTAGACGAGCGTCGCAACGAAAGCGACGACCACGGCTCCGTAGAAGCCATTCCACTCGGTCACCGTGATGTTTCCGCCGAGGGAGTCCAGCCCCAGGGCAATCACCAGGCCCGCGATGGAGAGCGCGAGCCTCGATGCCATCAGGACGAGGAGGTGGCGCTCGACCCGCGTCCTCGCGAATCGCGACCCGGGGGGATCCGGGCGGACCGTCTCCAGCGCGCTCTCCTTTGGTGCGAACCCGCGCAGAGCGAATCCGCCGCGACCGCTGTGCTAGCCGATCGTCTCGGCGATCTTGAAGATCGGCAGGTACATCGCGATCAGGAGACCGCCGACGGCGCCGCCGAGGAACACCATCATCACCGGCTCGAGCAGCGACGTGAGCGCCTCGACCGCCTGGTCGACCTCCTCGTCGTAGAAGTCGGCGATCTTGCTCAGCATCGTCTCCATCGCGCCGGTCTCCTCACCCACCGCGATCATCTGGGTCACCATGCCCGGAAAGACCTCGGCCTCCTGGAGGGGCTCCGCGATCGTCTTCCCTTCGGAGATCGCGGAGCGCACGTCCATCAGCGCATCCTCGATCACCATGTTTCCCGCGGTCTTCGCGACGATGTCGAGCCCGTCGAGAATGGGCACGCCACTGGCGATCATCGTCCCGAGGGTCCGGGTGAAGCGCGCGACGGCCACCTTCTGGAGGAGGCCCCCGAAGACCGGAAGCTTCAGCGCCAAAGCATCCGTAGCGCGGCGAAACCGCGGGCTCCGCCGTCGCGCCTGGAAGAAGGCCATGAAGCCCAGGAACAGGGCTCCCATGAAGAGGCCTACCCACTCCTGCATGAAGTGGCTGAGGTTCACGACCAGCTGGGTCGGCGCGGGAAGCTCTCCTCCGAAGTCCGCGAACATCTTCTCGAAGGTCGGGATCACCTTCACCAGCATCAGTACGACGACGCCGATAGCGACCACCATCACCGTGCTCGGATAGACCATCGCGCCCTTCACCTTGCGAGCGAGGGCGTCCGCCTTCTCCAGGTAGACGGCCAGACGGTTCAGGATCGTGTCGAGGATCCCGCCCACCTCGCCGGCCTGCACCAGGTTCACGTAGAGCGAGTCGAAGGGCTTCGGATGCTTCCCGAGCGCATCCGCGAAGGTAGAGCCCTGCTCTACGTCTGCCTTGATCTCTCGCGTGATCGCCTTGAAAGTCTTGTTCGGCTGCTGGTCGCCCAGGATCTCCAGGCACTGCACCAGCGGAAGACCCGCATCGATCATCGTGGCAAACTGCCGCGTGAAGATCACGAGCTCACGCGTGGTGATCTTCTGCTTCAAGAACGCAAGATACTCGGAGACGTCCTTCGCCTTCTCCTTGACGGAGACCGGTGACAGCGTCTGCGCGCGCAGCTGCGCCATCACCGCAGCCTCGTTGACCGCCTCGATCTCCCCCTTCTTCAGGCCCCCCTGCCGGGTTCGCCCTTTCCATTGGTAGATCGGCATCTTCTCGCTCCTCTTCGCTCGCCAAACGAGCGCAGATCGAAATCCCTAGGCCTTGCCCGAGGCCCTCATGTTGCCCTGCGCCGGCGGCGCGCTGCCCCGACCGATGATGTTCCGCAGCTCATCCGGGTCCGAGCTGCGCCCGAGCGCATCGTCGAGGGTGATCATGCGGCGCTGATGCAGGCTCGCGAGGGACTGATTCATCGTCTGCATTCCGAACTTCTCCTGTCCGACCTGCATCGACGAGTAGATCTGGTGGATCTTGTCCTCGCGAATGAGGTTCCGGATGGCCGCGTTCGGCACCATGATCTCGAGTGCCATCGCCCGCCCCGGACCGTTCGCCCGCGGCAGCAGCGTCTGACACATCACGCCCTCGAGCACGAAGGAGAGCTGCGCGCGGACCTGCGCCTGCTGATAGGGCGGAAACACGTCGACGATACGGTTGATCGTCTGCACCGCTGAGTTGGTGTGCAAGGTGGCAAAGGCCAGGTGACCTGTCTCTGCGACGGTGAGCGCCGCCTCGATGGTCTCCAGGTCGCGCATCTCACCGATCAGCACCACGTCCGGGTCCTGGCGCAGGATGTACTTCAGGGCGTTCTTGAAGCCCTCGGTGTCGGCTCCCACCTCGCGCTGATTGACTACACAGCCCTTGTGGTGATGCAGATACTCGATCGGGTCCTCGATCGTGACGATATGCTCGTTTCGCTCGGTGTTGATCTTGTCGATCATCGTCGCGAGCGTGGTGGACTTTCCCGAACCCGTCGGGCCGGTCACCAGGATCAAGCCTCGCGGCTTCTGGGCGAGCTCCGTCACGATCTTCGGCAGACCGAGCTCATCGAAGCTCTTGATCTTGAAGGGGATCGCCCGAAACACCCCGGAGACGTTTCCGCGCTGTACGAAGATGTTCCCTCGGAAGCGAGAGAGCTTCTGGACACTGAACGAGAGATCGAGCTCGCTGGTCTCCTCGAAGCGATGCTTCTGCGCGTCGGTCAGGACCGAGTAGCAGAGCTGTTTCGTCTCCGGAGGCGAGAGCGGCGGCATCCTGAGCGGATGGAGCTTCCCGTCGATTCGAAGCTGAGGCGCGGTGCCGGTGGTGATGTGAAGGTCGCTGGCGCCCTTCTCGATCATCGCCTTCAGCAGCTGATGCATGTTCGCCATTCGGAAGAACGCTCCTATTGGTCCGCGGTCGATACGCGGAACACCTCGCCGAGCGTGGTCACGCCATCGGCGAGCTTCGAGAGTGCGCACTGACGCAAGGTCTTCATCCCCAGGCGGATGGCCTCGCGCTTCAGCTCCAGGGACGACGCGCCATTCAGCACGAATTCCTTGAGCTCCTCACGGAGCTCCATCACTTCATAGATCGCGACCCGGCCTCGGAAGCCCGTGTCGGAGCAGTTGCGGCACCCACGGCCCTTCACCGGAGCGGTTCCCCGGGCCAGTGACTCCTCCATCCCGGCCTCGATCAGGGCTTCGGCGATCACCTCGGGATCGGGCTCCTTGCACTCCTCGCACACCCGGCGCGCGAGCCGCTGGGCCACGATGCAGTTGACCGAGGACGACACCAGGAAGGGCTCGATGCCCATGTTGAGCAGACGATTCACCGTTGAGGGGGCGTCGTTCGTGTGCAGGGTGGAGAGCACCATATGGCCCGTGAGCGCGGCCTTCACTGCGATCTCGGCGGTCTCGAAGTCGCGGATCTCGCCGACCATGATGATGTCCGGGTCCTGCCGGAGAAAGGAGCGGAGCGCCGCGGCGAAGTTCGGGCCGATGTCGTCGTGCATCTGGACCTGATTGATCCCGGCGAGGTTGAACTCCACCGGATCCTCCGCCGTGGAGAGGTTCTCCCCGACCTTGTTCAGCTCGGACAACGCCGAGTAGAGGGTCGTGGTCTTTCCGGAGCCGGTGGGCCCGGTCACCAGAACCATTCCGAAGGGCTGGTGGATGGAGTTCTTGAAGTAGGAGAGCTGCTCTTCCTCGAATCCGAGCTTCGTCATGTCGAGCTGGAGATTCGACTTGTCGAGGAGGCGCATCACGATCTTTTCGCCGAAGAGCGTCGGCAGGACGGAGACGCGGAAGTCCATCTCCTTCCCCCGCCCCATCTTCAGCTTGATGCGACCGTCCTGGGGCAGGCGCCGTTCAGCGATGTCGAGCTCCGACATGATCTTGATCCGCGAAGTGATCGCGTTCTTGAGCTTGAGCGGGGGCTTCATTACCTCGTAGAGGACGCCATCGATCCGATAGCGGACGCGGAAGGACTTCTCGTAGGGCTCGATGTGGATGTCCGATGCGGTCTTCTTCACCGCATCAGTGAGGATCAGGTTGACGAGCTTGACGACCGGGGCGTCTTCGGACGCCTTTGCGAGTTCGTCGGCATCGACGTCGTCGACGTCCTGGATGATGTCGATATCGGAGTCGTCGAAGTCGCCCATGACGTCTTCGAGGGACGACGTCTGGTCGTAGAAGGCGTCGATGGTGCGGCGGATCGCGTCTTCCGCCGCGACGACGGGCTGGATGTTGTATCCCGTGAGGAACTTGATGTCGTCGAGGGCGAAGATATTCGACGGATCGGCGGTTGCGAGGATCAGCGTGGATCCGGCTCGGTTGACCGGGACCACGTTGTGCTTCGTCGCGACCTCCTCCGGGATGAGCTCGATCACGGCCCGGTCGATCTCGAACTCCTCGAGATTGATCGAGGGCACGCCGTACTGCTTCGCGACGAAGTCGGTGAGCTCGGACTCGTCGAGGTAGCCCAGCTGGGTGATCTGGGCCCCGAGACGAGCGCCATGGGCGCGCGCTTCCGAGCGCGCCTCCTTCAGCTGCTCCGCTGTGAGCAGGTTCTCCTTGACGAGAAGCTCGCCGATCCGCTCGTTCACCCCTGCCTCCGACACTTACCCGTGGTCTTCCGACCACAGCGGAGCCCCTCGAACACACGCGCGTGTCGACGTGCAACCCGCTGAGATCCCGCCGGAATATCGGCGCCCCGAGGAGGGAGCTTTACCGGGGGGATTCTCCTTCGACCGCGCGGTCGAGCTCCTCGAGGGGCGTTCGTCGCAGCCGGAGCACCACGAGACCCAGAACGGTGAGGGTGATCCAGAAGACGGCGTGGAGCAGGGTCCCCACCGCCACGGCGATTTCCGGTTCCATTCCGAAGCGTTCGAGCACCAGCCTGCACGCCGAGTGGTAGAGGCCGAAGAAGCCCGGCGCCGAAGGGAGGGCCACGGCGATCCCCACGGCAGCCAGGGTCATCCAGCCGGCCATGAGGTCGGCGAGGGGGGAGCCGAAATCGATCTGCAGCGCCATGAAGCCGGCGATCATCGGAATGGTGGAGGACACCAGCCAGATCGACAGTGTGTGGAATCCGATCCAGAAGAGGTGAACGCCTCCCCGCAGGGCTCCGAGCCCCTCGGCGAAGCGCTCGAGCTGATCCAGCAGGCCGCTCTGGACCTTGGTGGGCAGCGGACGGGTCACCACCCGCGCAAGGCCGAGCACGGTCGCCGGGGCGGCTCGCAGCCAGGCCAGTCCCGCGAGGGGAACGAAGGCGACCGGAAGCAGCCAGAAGAGCCCCTGCCGCCAGACCCCGGAGTCGTCGGCCCCCAGGAAGGACAGCACCGAGAGCGCCAGGACGATCACCATCACGGTGTCGATGACCCGCTCCAGGATCACACTGCCGAAGATCGCCGCCGGGCTCACATCGCACTCGCGCCCCAGATACCAGGCGCGAACGAACTCCCCCATCCGCAAGGGGAAGACGTTGTTGGCCATGAAGCCGACCGCCACGGCGCGGAAGAGCGCCGCCCGGGACATCGGCTGGATCGGGTCCGTCAGGTGTCGCCAGCGCAGGGCGCGAAGCCACACGACGAGCAGATAGGCCGGGACCGAGAGGCCGAAGAGAAGCAGGAGATTGGCCCGGCGAAACTCGGCGACGACGGCGTCCAGCTCGACGTCGCGCAGGGCAAAGCCCATCGCAACGACCGTGACCGCGAGGCCCAGCCAGACCCGGGGATCTCGTAGACGTCGCCAGGCGCGGCGCGCGCCTCCCCCCTCCCGGGCCCGAGACCTGGCTTCCGAGCTCAGAGCGCCTCCAGCTTCCGGCGCCCCTGCTCCACGTCCTCACCGATCTGCTGCTTCAGGGCCTCGACGCTCTCGAACTTCTGCTCGGAGCGGAGTCGCAGGGAGAAGGAGATTTCGACGCGCCGGCCGTAGAGGTCCCCGTCGAAGTCGAGGACGTGGGCCTCGGCCCTCGTCTCTTCTCCGGCGAAGGTCGGCCGCCTCCCCACATTCATGACGGCCGGCAGTCGATCGCTCCGCGGAGGGTTCCCCTCGTCGAGAAGTTGGAGGTGGCCCGCATACACTCCGCTGGCGGGCAGCACCTCGTTCTCGGGCGCGAGGTTCGCCGTCGGAAACCCGAGGGTCCGGCCGCGCTGGTCTCCCCGCACGACCGTTCCGCGCACCGTAAAGGGGCGTCCCAGCATCCGCGCCGCGCGCTCCGGTCGCCCTTCGGCGAGGAGCTCTCGGATGCGCGTCGAGTTCACGTCCCCGTCGTCCATCGTCACTTCCGGGATGATCGTCACCGAGAATCCCAGTCTGGGCCCCTGCTCGGTGAGCATCCGCATCGACCCCTCTCGATCGCGCCCGAAGTGGAAGTCGTAGCCGACGTAGACCTCGACAGGCCGGAGCCTCTCGTGCAGACAGCGCTGAATGAACTCGTTCGCCTGGGTCTGTGCGAACTCAGGGGTGAAGGGCTCGACGACGACCACGTCCACCCCCGCCTCCTCGAGAAGCTCCACCTTCTGATCGAGGGTCGTCAGCAGCCCCGGAGCGTTCGCCGGTCGCAGCACCTTTCGCGGATGGGGATCGAAGGTGTAGACGACGGCCACTCCATCGAGGTCCCTCGCACGGCCGACGACCGTCTCGAGGATGGCGCGATGTCCGAGATGAACACCGTCGAAGTTCCCGATCGTGATGATCGGACGGGTGAGCGGCTCGTCGAGTGCCGCGCTCCCTGCGATGTAACGCAATGCTAAGCTCCCGCCCGTGCAGATCCTCTCGCGGCAGTTCCTCGCGAGCTACCTGACTCTCTACTTCGCGACCCTCGCCGCCTCGCTCCTCGTCGTCGGTGTCATCGAGATGATGCTCAATCTCGACGACGCACTGGAGTCTAGCCGGGGTCTGGCCGGCATCGGAATCTACCTCTTCCTGCGCCTTCCATCCTACTATCTCCCCTATCTCATCCCGGTGAGCTCCTTCGTGGCGGCATTCCTCTGCCTCGGCCTGCCCGCCCGGTCACAGGAGATCGTCGCGATCAAGGCCGGTGGCATCGCGCCGCAGCGCCTCTGCCTGCCCGTGCTCCTCGCAGCGGGAAGCCTGGCAATCCTCACCCTCGCGCTGAACGAAACCCTGGTCCTCGAGAGCTCCAACCGCTTCGAGAGCTGGAAGCACGGCGACAAGGAGGACGAGATCTTCGCAGCCCGCAGCGCCTTCTGGTACAGCCGCGGGCCCTACCTCTACAGGGTGCAGGAGGCCGACAGCGCGACGCGGACCCTCCAGGACGTCCGGGTCTACGAGCGGGGAACGGACGGTCGCCTGCTCCGCACCATCGTGGCCGCCAGCGCACGGATCGCCGAGGACAACCGCTGGCACCTGCAGGACGCCGTCTTTCGCAGCTTCGAGCCGGACGACCCCAGCGCCCCGCCGACGGTCCGCCGGGAGCAGAACGCGATCCTCGAGATGTCCTCGGAGCGCGAGCTGGCCCTGCTCCAGGCCAACGCCTCGACCCTCTCCCTGCCCCGACTGATCGAGTACATCGAGGCCATCACCGCCGACGGTCGCGACCCGACCCGCTACCGCGCGCTCTTCCACTCGCGCCTGGCAGAGCCCTTGACGGTGCTCCTCTTCGCGCTCCTCGCGATCCCCCTCGCCCTCGCCGTCGAACAATCTCGCAGTCTCGCCACGGCTGCGGTCCGGGGCATTGCCCTGATCGGCGTGTTCTACACCCTCCAGACGGTCGCGGCGATCGTCGCCTCGGAGGGGGTCGCTGCGGCCATCACCGGGCCCTGGATCCTCCTCGTGGCCTTCGGGGTCTGGGGAAGCTGGCGCTTCGCGCGCGTTCCCGCCTAGTGAGGCCCGCGCTCCAGCGCGCGGCGGGTCCGGTGGCCGCAATCGCCGTGTTTGCACTCGCGAGCATCGCGGTCTTCGGCGAGCTCTGGGAGCGTGGAGCGGACCATACGGTCGCGAGCAGCGAGAGCGCGCTGCGCGCTCGGGGCACCGGTGCGGAGCTGGTCAAGATCGCGGATGTCCGCTTCGAGGCATGGCTCGTGTCTCGCAACGCGCGAGCGCTGACGACGGCGCCCCACCGCCTCTTCGATGCGCCGCACTGCGCACCGTCGGAGAACGCCCTCGCCTTCGGGATTCCGATGATCACCATGGGGGCGCTCGCGATTCCCTCGTGGTACGCGAGCGGCAACCCGATCCTCACCTACAACTCGACGCTCGTCCTCCTCACCGGGATCGCCGCCTTCGCGATGTATCTGCTCGTCGCGTCCTGGACCGGCGTCCCCGCAGCGGGCATCGCCGCCGGCCTCCTCTTCGCGTTCCACCCGATCCGGCTCTCGGACATCACCCATCCGAGCGTGTGGGACGCGAGCTGGACCGTCTTCGCACTCTTCTTCGCCGAGCGCCTGCTCGCAAAGGGCCGCTGGCGCGATGCCATCGGGCTCGCCGCGGCCATCGCCCTCCAGATCGGCGCGAGCTTCTACCCGCTGCTGGCTGCGGTCTTCACGGCGGCGCCCTTCGGGCTTTGGCTCCTGCTCCGGGATCGCCTGCGCAGCGCCTCGCCCCTGCAGCTGGGCTTCGTCCTCGCGATGACGGGTGCCGCGGCGGCCTTCGTCCTCGGCCCCTACCTCGGTGTCGAGACCGACACCGGCCCCATGCAACGCGATCGCTTCGCCTTCGCGCCCCTTCGACAGTACCTCCCCGGCAAGCGCCTCTTCCCGGGAGTCGCGGTGCTGGCACTCGCCGGAGTCGCACTCCTCGCCGGACGCGCCCGGACCTGTGCACGCATCGTCGGGGACCCCCGAGGGCCCCTCCTCGCCGGCGCCGTGCTCGTAGCGCTCGTCGCCGCAGGACCGAAGCTGGGACCGGAATGGCTCCCGGTCGACCTCTACGGCTTCTTCTCCGGCTTCCTCCCGGGCCTCGACGCGGTGCGGGGCGTGTTCCGTCTCGGCCAGGGGCCCCACCTGGTGCTCTCGCTCCTGGCGGGCCTCCGCGCCGCAGCTCTCATCCGCGCGTCCGGGCGGGCGGCGCCGGTTCTCGGCGCGGTGCTCGTGCTCGTCGCCGGATTCGACGTATTGCGAGCTCCGGCAGCGGGCCTGCATCGGACCTACGCCTGGAGCTACGAGAGCATCGCGCCCGACCCGGAAGCGCTGGCGTTCTTCGGCGAGCTCGAGCGACAGGGCAACGACGGCCCCATCCTCGAGCTGCCCCTCCGGTCCGGGCCTTCTCGTGTCCGGATATCGACGCGGAGGATCCTGCTCAACGCCTACCACGGGCGGCGCACCTCGGCGTGCTTCGGCTCCTACAGGCCACCGGGCCGCGCACGCCTGGCAGCTCTCGGCAGACGGCTCACCGAGCCCGAATCGATCCGAGAGCTCGCCGAGCTGGGATTCACCACGGCCGTGCTCGAGCTGCCGCCAGAGCGCAGGCACCAGAAGGAGGCGCCGCTGCGTCGCCTCGATCGCGAGGCTCGCGACGCCTCGGGCCTGGCGCCCATCCACCGCACCGAGCGCCGATCCGCCTACGCGCTCCGCCCGGAAGACCTGCCTGGGGAATGAGGGCCGGAAAGGGCCGTCGCGCTACGGGGCGCCCGGTCTGGACTCGCCATCGATCCGATCGAAGAAGCGGAAGAACTCCGCATCGGGCGAAAGCACGAGGGTCGTCCCTCCCCCGATGGTCTTCCGATAGGCCTCGAGGCTGCGCACGAAGTCGTAGAACTCGGGATCCGGCGAGAAGGCCTCGGCGTAGATGCGCGTCGCCTCCGCGTCGCCCTCGCCGCGCAGGATCTCCGCGTCGCGCTTCGCGTTGGCCACGATCACCCGCGCGTCTCGCTCGGCCTCCGCGCGGATCTTCCGCCCCCGCTCCTCGCCCTCGGCGCGGTTCTTCCGGGCCAGACGCTGGCGCTCGGTCTTCATCCTCGCGTAGACGCTCTCTTCGGTTCCCGGCGGAAGCTCGGTGCGGTTGATGCGAATGTCGGCGATCGCGATTCCGTACTCCGCGACCTTCTCACGGGTCTTCGACGCGATGTCGGTCATGATGGCCTCGCGCTCGCCCTTGAGGACCTCGGTCAGCGTGTGACGACCGATCACCTCGCGCACGTCGTCGCGGACGATGCGGTCGATGCGATCGTAGGCCGTGGCCATTCCGGCCGGGAACGACTTCTTGAACTTCACGTCGTCCCCGATCCGCCAGATCACGTAGTTGTCGACCTGGAGCAGCTCGCCATCCTTCGTCTGGATCGGGAGTGCCTCGGCCTTGAGGTAGAGCCAGCGGCTGTCGAAGGTCTCGACGTTCTCGACGAAGGGCAGCCGCAGGGTGGCGCCCGGAGTCGTCACCTGACGCACCTCTCCCAGGAAGAGGATGATCTTCTGCTCGCCTTCGCGCGTGATGACCACGGGACCCAGGCCGAGCTGGCCCGCCCAGATCGCCCCCACGGAGATCGCCCCGAGGAGCACCAGAGCAATGATGATGCGCCTCACGGCTGCGCCCCCGCCGGTGCGTCCCGGCCGCCGAGCTGGAGCAGGGGCAGCAGCTGCGCCGCCCCCGGCTCGACGATCACCTTCTCGACGTCCGGCAGCACGGCTTCCATGGTCTCCAGGTAGAGCCGCCGTTTCGTGACCTCCGGGGCCTTGTCGTATTCGGCCCGAAGCGCGGCGAAGCGGCTTGCGGCGCCCACGGACTCCGCCACGCGTGCTTCGCGATAGCCCTGGGCGGCGGCGAGCAGCTCCGACGCCTCGGCCCGGGCGCGCGGGATCACCTCGTTCTCGAAGCCCTGGGCTTCGTTCACCGCTCGAATCGCGTCCTGGGTGGCCTCGACGACGTCGTCGAAGGCGGCGCGCACGGCCGAGGGCGGCTGGACGTCCTGGAGCTGGACGTGCTGGATGTCGAGGCCGGAATCGTAGGAGTCCAGGATGTCCTGGAGCAGCTCACCGGTCTCGGCGGTGAGCGCGGCACGGCGCTCGCGCAGCACGCCATCGACGGTCATGCGACCGACCGCCTCCCGCATCGCCGCCTGAGCGGCGCCGCGCACCACGGGGAGGGGGTCGGCGAGGCGGTAGTGAGCCGCGAAGGCATCCTTGATGCGAAACTGCACCGAGTAGCTCACCAGCACGATGTTGTTGTCGCTGGTCTGCATCGCGGCCTCGTGCAGTTTCTTGGCCTGCGTGGTTTCGTCGTCGATCTCACCCACGACGCCGAAGTCCGCGCTCCGCACCTCCGTGACGTTCACGATCTGACGCGTCTGGATCGGCGGCGGCAGGACGAGGTGGAACCCCTCCTGGGTGATCGTGCCCGCGTGGGCCCCGAGGCGAAGCAGGATCGCCGCCTGGCCCGGCTGGAGCGTGAAGGCCCCGAGAGACCCCCAGGCCGCCAGCACTCCGAGGACGATCAGGAGGAGGAGCCCGTTGCCCAGAGTGCGCGCAACCGAGCGGCGAACCCTCTCGTCCGTCGATGCGTTCTCCGGCTCTGCCATCGGCTACTCGTCGCCCTTCGCGGCTTCCTCTTGGCGTCTCGCGATGTCATAGAAGGGGCGGAGGATGTCGATCGGAATGGGGAAGATCGTCGTCGAGTTTCCCTCGGTGGCAATCTCGCCGAGCGTCTGCAGATACCGCAGCTGGAGGGCGGATTCCTGCCCGGACAGCACCTGGGCGGCGTCCGCGAGCCGCTGGGCCGCCTGGAACTCGCCCTCGGCGTGGATCACCTTGGCCCGCTTCTCGCGCTCGGCCTCCGCCTGCCGGGCTATCACGCGCTGCATCTCCACCGGGAGGTCGATCTGCTTCACCTCGACCGCCCGAACCTTTACGCCCCAGGGCTCGGTCTGGAGGTCGATGATCTCCTGGAGCTTCTGGTTGATCGCCTCGCGTTCCGCGAGGAGATCGTCGAGCTCCGCCTGGCCGCAGACGCTGCGGAGCGTGGTCTGCGCGAGCTGGGAGGTGCCGTAGAGGTAGTTCTCCACCTGGATGACGGCCTTCTCCGGGTGCAGCACGCGGAAGTAGAGCACCGCGTTCACCTTCACGGAGACGTTGTCACGGGTGATCACCTCCTGGGGCGGCACGTCCATCACGATCTCCCGCAGGCCGATGCGCACCATCCGGTCCACGCCGGGGATGATCCACTGGAGGCCGGCTGGCTTCACACCGGCGAAGCGCCCGAATCGGAACACCACCCCCCGCTCGTATTCGGGGAGGATCCGGATCCCCATCAAGATCAGCAGCGCCGGGATCGCTACCGCGACGATTACACCGAGTCCCATCATCCCTCCTTGTGATCCGCCCGAAGCGGATCAATGCGGCGCGCTGGGCCGCCGAACGCGAATTCTCAAGCCCTCGACCGCCGTCACCTCGACGGGCTCGTCGGCGGCAATCTCCTCGTCCGCGCTGGCGCTCCAGTACTCGCCGCGGACGAAGACCTTGCCATCCGGAGAGAGCACCGTCGACGCCTTGCCGATCATTCCGATCAGCTCCGAGACCCCAGCCGTCTGGGCGCTCATGATCGTACGACCGACGGCCACGATGACGATGGCTGCAAATGCACCGAACCCGGCCACGACGGGGACGAGCACCGTCCAGAACGAAATTCCGAGATCGCTCACTTCGGGCATGTCGAAGAGCAGGCTCCCGCCGAGGAGCATACACGCGAGCCCCAGGGCGAAGAGCAGGCCGAAGGCGCTCACGAAGATCTCCGCCGTCATGAGACCCACCCCCAGCAGGAGGACGAGCAGGCCGACCCAGGAGAAGGGCAGGATCTGGAAGGCGATTCCGGCGAGCAGGAGGCAGACGGCGCCGGCGATTCCGGGCAGGAGGAGCCCGGGCTGATTGAACTCGGTGTAGAGGCCCAGCATGCCGGCCATGAGCAGCAGGAAGGCCACCGTCGGGCTCGAGAGGAAGTCGAACAACTGCGTGGTGAAGCTCATCTCGATCACGCGGATCTCGGCCCCGGCCAGGGCCAGGACGACCACCTCCCCTTCGATCGTCACCTCGCGGCCCTCGATCGCCTCGAGGAGAGCTGCGCGGTTCGGAACCACCAGATCGATCACACCGAGCTCCAGGGCCTCGTCCGCGGTGACCGCGTCGGCCTCTCGCACCGCCTTGCGCGCCCACTCGACGTTGCGATCGCGTGCCGAGGCGATGGCCTCGATGAAGGCCGCCGTGAACTTCTCCGCCTTCTCCGCCCCGACCTCCTGACGCTCCGCCTCTTCGTTGCGTTCGCCGCCCCCACCCGTGGCGCTGATCGGAGATGCGGCCCCGATGCTCGTACCCGGCGCCATGGCCGCGACGTGGGCCGCCATGGTGATGAATGCCCCCGCCGAAGCCGCCCAGGCACCCTGGGGCGAGATGAAGACCACCACCGGAACCCGGGCGTTCAGCATCGCCTGGACCATGTCCTTGGTGGCGGCGAGGAGCCCGCCCGGCGTGTCGAGCTCGATGATGAGCGCGAGAGCTCCGTCTTCCTCGCTCTGCGCCACTGCGTCCTGGAGGAAGTCCGAGGAGGCGGGATTCACCGACCCGTCGATGCGAATCAGATTGATGTGCTCGGCGAGTGCCGTCGCGGGCACGAGGGCCAGGGCGAGGGCGATCGCGCCCGCCAGCATCTGCCGCAAACTGCTCACGAGCGCTCCTCGCGCAGTGCGCGCACCCGGTCGAGCAGACGCGTCGCCACCTCCGACTTCGGAAGAGGCGGCAGCGACTCGGCTTCGCCGCTCGGCCAGACGAAGCTCACCGTGTTGGTGTCCACGTCGAAGCCGGAGGACTCGCTCGACACATCGTTCGCCACGATCAGGTCGCAGCCCTTGCGTTGGATCTTGCGCCGCGCCGAGTCGAGCACGTCGTGGCTCTCGGCCGCGAAGCCGACCACGATTCGCTGCCCTTTCTCGCGGCTCACCTCTTCGAGGATGTCGGGATTGCGCACGAGCTCGAGGGAGAGACCCGCTCCGGCGTCGAGGTCGTCCTTCTTGATCTTCCGCTCCTCGCGCCGAGCCGCGCGGAAGTCGCCGACGGCGGCGGCCTTCACCACCACGTCCGCCTTCGGAAGCTCGCGAAGCACTGCCTCGCGCATCTCGAGAGCGGTCTCCACGTCGACGCGGCGCACCCCAGCGGGTGTCGCGAGCGCGCTCGGGCCGGTCACGAGCACGCTGTCCGCGCCGCGCCGCGCCCCTTCGGCGGCAATAGCGAATCCCATCTTCCCCGAGGAGCGGTTGGCCAGGTAGCGCACCCCATCCACGGGCTCACGGGTGCCCCCGGCGGTAACCAGAAGACGCATTCCCTCGAGATCCTTCGGACCCAGATGCCGGAGCGCCTCGGCGAAGATGTCGGCGGGCTCGGCCATCCGGCCCTCGCCCTCCCACCCGCAGGCCAGCTCTCCGGCCTCGGGGCCGACGAAGCGGGCCCCGCGTTCGCGCAGGGTCTCGACGTTCGCCCGCGTGGCCGGGTGCCTCCACATGTTCACGTTCATAGCGGGTGCGACGAGCAGGGGCGCCCGGGTCGCGAGGGCCAGGGTGGAGACCAGATCGTCGGCCAGGCCCTGAGCGAGCTTCGCCAGGAGATTCGCCGTCGCCGGGGCTACCACCAGCAGGTCC
>CALDCK010000166.1 GCA_937937315.1 uncultured bacterium | reverse complement strand
CACGACGGACCCACCTGGCCGGAGCCCCACGACGCAGTCGTGGTCGCCCGGGACCTCATCCACCCGTCGAAGATCACGGTGCGAGACGGCGACCGCTTCGCCCTCTACGAGCAGATGGCGAAGGAGGACGGCGTCGACCTGATGAAGGCGAGCCAGGTCATCCGAAAGGGCCCGAAACAGGTTCGCATCTACATGGTGAGTGCGGCGCCGGCCTTCTCGATGACCGAGTTCAGGGTGAAGAGCGGCGACGAGGTCCAGCTCGTCATCACCAACCTCGACAGCGTCGAGGACCTCTCCCATGGCATGTGCGTCTCGAAGCACGACGTCAACTTCCTGACCAATCCCCGAGACACGAAGAGCTTCACGTTCACCGCAGGGGCACCCGGCGTGTACTGGTACTACTGCCCCTGGTTCTGCCACGCCCTGCATCTCGAGATGCGGGGGCGGATGATCGTCGAGGGGTAGTTCTGTCGAAGAAGCTCCGGTGGCCCCACCGACTCCTGCTCGTGGGAGCCGTGTGGGGCCTCCTTCTCGCATGCCCTGCACAGGCTGCGGTCGAGCCTCCCACGGAGCTCGACTGCGCGATCCTGCCGTGTGCGGAGGTCCTGCCGGAGGCGGCCGACTTCCGACCCGCCGAGGACGGCGACCAGTGGATCGGCCTCGACGGCGAAGGCGAGCCGGTCGGCTGGGTGGCGCTCTCCACGGACTTCGTCGACATCAAGGCCTACTCGGGCAAGCCCCTCATCACGCTCGTGGGGCTCGACCCGAACGGCGTGATCACCGGCGCGAAGGTTCTCCATCACTCGGAGCCGATCCTGCTGATCGGCATTCCCGAGTCGGCGCTCACGGACTTCGTGGAGCACTACGCCGGGAAGCGCGCCACTCAGCGGATCGTGGTGGGCCGGTCGCTGCAACCGGACACGATCACCCTCGACGCCGTCTCGGGGGCCACCGTCACCGTGCTCGCCCAGAACCACACGATCCTGGAGGTCGCCCGCAAGCTCGGCGTCCAGGTCGGCGTCATCGACGCGGCATCCATCACTCCGGGCCACTTCGTCCACGAGCCGGAGCCGTGGACCTTCCAGGAGATGATCGAGAACGACGCCTTCGGACGCCTGACCGTGTCCGAAGAGGACATGGGGGTCTCCGAGTCCGACGCCCCCTTCGTCGACCTGTTCTTCGTGATCGCCGACGCGCCGCACATCGGCCGCGCCATGATCCGCAAGGGTGATTACGACCACTACATGGGCAAGCTCCAGGAGGGCGAGCACCTGGTGGTCGTCCTGGGCAGGGGCAGCGGATCGTTCAAGGGATCCGGGTTCGTGAGAGGCGGCGTCTTCGATCGCGTCCGTCTCGAGCAGGGCCTGCGCGAGATCGTCTTTCACGACAGCGACTACTACAACCTCTCGGACACTCCCCTGGAGGGCGCGCCGGAGTTCACCGAGGGCGCCGTCTTCGTCGCCCGCGACGGCGTTCTTGATCCGGGCGCCTCCTACGACCTGGTCTTCCTCGGGAGCCGCTACGACCGCAAGAGCGCCTTCAGTCGGGACTTTCGCGAGTTCCGCGCGTCCCACACCCTGCCCGAGCGCATCTACCAGCTGGATGCGCCGGCCGCCCTCGGGGTCTGGCAGCAGGCCTGGGTCAACCGCCAGATCGACGCCATCGTCCTGACGGGTTTCCTTCTCTTCGTGATCGGCGTCTTCTCGGCGCGCCGCTTCACCACGGCATCTCCGGCCCGCATCGAGCGCATCCACATCGCGACCATGGTCGTGAGCTTCCTCCTGGTCGGCGTCTACATGGGCGCGCAGCCTTCCGTCACACAGATCCTGACCCTCCTCGAGTCCGCGGTCGGGGAATGGCGGTGGGAGCTCTTCCTGAGCGAGCCCCTGATCTTCATCTCCTGGCTGTTCATCGGCGGCGTGTCGGTGATCTGGGGCCGAGGCGTCTTCTGCGGTTGGGTCTGCCCCTACGGCGCGATGACGGAGCTGCTCTTCAAGGCCGGGGCGAAGCTCGGCGTGAAGGACTACGAGCTGCCCGACGCGTGGCACTCGAAGCTGCGGTATCTGCGCTACGCCGTGCTCGGCGTCCTGATCGTGGCCTACTTCTGGGACAGCGTGCTCGGCGAGCAGCTCGCAGAGGTCGAGCCCTTCAAATCCACCTTCCTCGTGCCCGCCTGGCAGCGGAGCGGGGGATTCCTCGGCTGGTGGCTGATCCTCCTCACGCTATCGCTCTTCATGTATCGTCCTTTCTGTCGCTATCTCTGTCCCCTCGGCGCGGGTCTCGCCCTCTTCGGCAGCGCCCGCGTTTCGGGTCCCCGTCGGCGGCGCTTCTGCTCGAGCTGCCAGATCTGCACCCGGGGCTGCGAGCCCCGAGCCATCCGGGTCGACGGTACGATCGACCCCCGGGAGTGCCTGTCCTGCATGGAGTGCGAGGCGAACTACCGGGACGACAGCATCTGTCCGCCGCTCATGGGCGTCCGACGCCTGGGGGCCCAGGAGACCCTGGCGCCCAGGCAGCAGCAGAAGCTCGACCAGCTGAAGCACGAGCTGGAGGACGCCTGATGCGAAGGACGCTGCGCAGGGCGGGCGCGCGCGCCGCCCTGATCGCGGCGCTTCCACTGACCTCCGCCTCGGCGGCGGTCATCCGGGTCGGTGTGGACGCACCGACTCCCCAGGCGGCGATCGCCCAGGCCCGGGAGGGGGACGTCGTCGAGCTGCCCCCGGGGACCTGGCCGGGCCCGGTCCGTCTCGACAAGGCCCTCACCCTGCGCGGCCGCGGCGGCGTCCTCGACGGTGGCGGCGTGGGGACGGTCCTGGTCGTCGACGCACCCGGCGCCCGGATCGAGGGCCTCGAGCTCGCGAACGGCGGCGACGACGTGGGCGCCCCGGACGCCTGCATCTTCATCACCGAGCGGGCGACCGGCGCCCTGGTCCGCGACAGCACGATGCGGGGCTGCACCTTCGGAATCTGGGTCCACCAGACCCGGGACGTCCAGCTGCTCGACAACCGGATCGAGGGCCACACGGAGCTCCGCGTGGCCGATCGGGGCAACGGCATCCACCTCTTCGACGCTAGCGGGCTGGTGGTGCGGGGGAACCGGATCTCCCGGGCCCGAGACGGCATCTACGTCTCGGCGACCGAGGACAGCCTGATCGAGGGAAACCTCACCGAGGACCAGCGCTTCGGAATCCACTACATGTATTCCTACCGAAACACGCTGCGGGGCAACGAGACCCGGAACAACGTCGTCGGCATGGCCCTGATGGAGAGCCTCCACCTCGTGGTCGAGGAGAACGAGGCCCTCGGCAACGAGCGAAACGGCATCCTCTTCCGGGACGTCCAGTTCTCCGAGATCCACCGCAACCGCATGGAGCGCAACGGAATCGGCATGTTCTTCTTCTCGAGCACGGAGAACTCGATCCGGGCCAACCGGATCGCCCACAACGAGGTGGGGCTGAAGATCTGGGCGGGGACCCGGCGGAACGTCGTCGAGGAGAACTGGATCGTCGGCAACCGCCAGCAGGTGTTCTACGTCGGCGCAGAAGACCAGGTCTGGGGCGAGTCCGCGCGGGGCAACTACTGGGGCGACTACGTGGGCTGGGACCAGGACGGAGACGGGGTCGGCGATCGACCCCACCGGGTCGACAGCTTCAAGGCGAAGCTGACCTACCAGTACCCGGCGGCGGTCCTGCTGCTGCACAGTCCCGCCCTGGAGATGCTCTCTCATCTCTCGGACGCCCTGCCCCTGCTTCGGACCCCGACCGTGGTCGACCTCTCCCCCGTGCTCTCCGAGGTGTCGCAATAGACACGCTGGCCGCCAGGGGGGTCTGCGTTCGCCTGGGTCGGATTCAG
>CALDCK010000165.1 GCA_937937315.1 uncultured bacterium | reverse complement strand
GCCCGAAGAGGTGAACGGGAACGATGGCCCGGGACCGGGGCGAGCGCGCCGCCTCGAGACCCGCCGGATCCAGGTTGAAGCCGTCGGCCTCGACGTCGACGTAGACGGGTCGCGCACCGGCGCGGACGATCGCCTCTACGGTCGCGAAGTAGGTGAGCGGCGTGGTGATCACCTCGTCGCCGGCTCCGACGCCGCAAGCCTCGAGTGCCAGCTGGAGCGCCTCGGTGCCCGACCCGACGCCGACGGCGTGTCGCACGCCGACCAGGGCCGCCAGCTCCTCCTCGAAGGCCTCGGTCTCGGGACCGAGCACGTAGCGGCCCGAACGCAGTACGTTCAGGACCGCCGCCTCGACGGCGTCCCCGACTTCCGCATACTCGGCTGCGAGATCGACGATGGGAATGCGCGGCGCCATCTGGCGGGAGAGAATAGCGGCTGGGGCGGCGATCGACCGGGTGGCCCGATGCGAGATCGAGCAGACGAGAGAACGCGACGCGAGGTCGAGCGCTGGCGCAGCGCGCCGCGGCAGCGGCCGGCGCGAATCGAGATGCCGAAACCGGGGCAGGAGTCGGTCTGGGACTATCCACGCCCGCCGCGAATCGAGCGCCTGGACGCCCGGGTGCGCGTCGAACTCGGTGGCATCGCCCTCGCCGAGACGACTCACGCCCTCCGGGTATGCGAGACCGCAAGCCCTCCCACGGTCTATCTACCGCTCCGCTCGGTTCGCACAGACCTCCTCGAGCGCACACCGGGCTCGACCCTGTGCGAGTGGAAGGGCCACGCTCAGTACCTCGACGCGCAAGTCGGAGGCCTGCGAGCGAAGCGGGCCGCCTGGACCTACCCGGAGCCCTTCGAGAGCTACGAGACGCTGCGCGACTACATCGCCTTCTTCCCGGGCCGCGTCGAGGCCTGCCTCATCGACGACGAGCGGGTGCGGCCCCAGCCCGGCGACTACTACGGTGGCTGGATCACACGCGACCTGACGGGCCCGTTCAAGGGAGAGCCCGGCAGCGAGGGCTGGTAGAGCCGGCCTTCTCCACGCTCGAGCGCCGCTCTCGCGGTTTGCGGGAGGCTGGGCGAAGTCGTAGCGTCCGGGCCGTGACGTCCCTGACCGAGCGCTACGAAGCCGTGCGTCAGGCGAGCGAACGACTCGCGGCCCCCCTCTCCGCCGAGGACTGCGGCATCCAGTCCATGGAGGACGCGAGCCCGACGAAGTGGCACCTCGCCCACACGAGCTGGTACTTCGAGACCTTCGTGCTGGAAGGTGCGGTCCCGGGCTACACCCCCTTCGACCCCCACTTCCGGATCCTCTTCAACTCCTACTACAACGGTATCGGGGAGCAGTACGCCCGCCCCCAGCGCGGCCTGCTCTCGCGCCCCTCCCTCGAAGAGGTGCTCGCCTATCGGAGACACGTCGACCGCCACATGGCGGGACTGCTCTCGAAGGGGCCGGATCTCGACGTCTGCCTGCGCGAAGTGATCGTGGTCGGGCTCCATCACGAGCAGCAGCACCAGGAGCTGATCCTCACGGACCTGAAGCACGCCCTCTCCATGAACCCGATGCATCCCGTCTACCGGGAGTCGACCACGGCGCCCGCCTCCGAGGCAACGCCTCTCGACTGGGTGCGCGCCAGTGGCGGACTGCGAGTGATCGGAGCCGGCGAGACCGGTTTCACCTTCGACAACGAGCGGCCCGCCCATCGCGTCTACCTCGAGCCCTACGAGCTCGCATCGCGGCCGGTGACCAACGCCGAGTGGGTGGGATTCATCGACGCAGGCGGCTACCGGGAGCCTGAGCACTGGCTGTCGGACGGCTGGGCCACGGCCCGGCGCGCGCGCTGGGACGCCCCGCTCTACTGGCAGCGCGGAGACGCGGGAGAGTGGCTCACCTTCACCCTGGGCGGACTCCGCGAGCTCGACCCGGGGGAGCCGGTCTGCCACGTCAGCTACTACGAGGCCGACGCCTACGCGCGCTTCGTGGGCGCCCGGCTGCCCACCGAGGCCGAGTGGGAGAGCGCCGCACGAGACAGCCCGCGCGAAGGCCACTTCGTCGAGTCCGAGCGCCTCCATCCCGCGCCGGCCCCACACGGCCCCGGGCTCCGCCAGCTCTTTGGCGACATCTGGGAGTGGACCCAGAGCCCCTACGTGCCCTACCCGGGCTTTCGCACCGCCGAGGGAGCGCTCGGGGAGTACAACGGGAAGTTCATGAGCAATCAGCTCGTGCTGCGCGGCGGATCCTGCGCGACCCCCGCCACCCACATCCGCTCCACCTACCGGAACTTCTTCTACCCGGACGCACGCTGGCAGCTCAGCGGCCTCCGGCTCGCCCGAGACCTCTAGACCCGGCGCGGCCACGAGCCGCGCCCTCTTCGAAGGTCGCGCCGGGGCTCAATAACTCCTGGCGCCTGGTCGATGAGTCCGTCTGACGCGGCGCGCGCGAGGGGTGCGCGTCACGTCGAAGATTCCGCTCGAGGTGGAACCCATGGAACGCCGCCCTGGAACGTCGCGCCCGCTCTCTCTCGGGATGGCCACCGCCCTCTTCGCGGTCGCCATCACCCTGGGCGCCTGCACCACGCCGCAGCAGCAGGACGGCTGGCGCGAAGGTCTCGACGCGTACCACGACGGGCGCTACGAGGACGCAGAGCTCGTCTGGCTCGAGGCCCTCGGGCAGTCCGAGCAGTTCGGCGAGGACGATCCGCGGTACGTCCAGAGCCTGCGCATGCTCGGGAACCTCTACGTCAACACCGGGCGCTTCGAAGAAGCGAAGCCGGTGATGGAGCGCTGGCTCGCCGCGGTCGAGCGCCGGGGCGAGGTCACGGGCCCGGCATTCGCCGACGGATTGGAGACGATCGCGGGCATCCACCTCGTCGAGGGCAGCCTCGATCCGGCCATCCGCTACTACCACCGGGCCCTTCGGGTTCGGGAGGAGGACGGCGCGGGGGAGATGGACCTGGCCGAGACCCTCGAGCGGCTAGCGAACTGCTACGACGCGAACGGACAGCGGGCCCTCGCGACGCCGCTCTACGAGCGCGCGGTCGAGATCCGCTCGCGTGCCCTCGGCGAGTTCGACGAGACCCTCCCCGAGAGCCTCCACGGCTTCGCCGTCGTGCAGCACGATCGCGGCCACTACCTCGAGGCGGAGCACTTCTACCATCGCGCCCTCCAGATCCTCGAGGCCGAGAACCGCGACGACGTGCTCGCTTCCACGGTGTTCACCAACTACGGCAGCCTGCTGCGCACCCTCGGTCGACACCAGGAAGCGCTTCTGCATCTCGAGCGAGCCCGGGCCATGCACGAGGCCCGCGGAGTTCGGGACGATATCGAAGCGACCGGCACGCTGAACCAGATCGCGGCCGTCTACGCCGACCAGGGACGCATCGACGAAGCGGTGAAGCTGCACCGAGACGTGCTCGAGATCCGGCGCCGCCACTACGGCGACGACACGGGGCCGGTGGCCTCCAGCTTCAACAACCTCGCCCTGACCTACCAGATGCAGCGCGACTTCGAGACGGCGGAGGAGCTCTTCCACCGGGCCCTGCGCATCCGCAAGCAGGAGCTCGGAGGGAAGCACCGCAAGGTCGCGTCGATCCACAACAACCTCGGACTGCTCTACCGACACATGGGCAAGTCCGAGGAGGCGGAGACATCGCTGCGCTTCGCGGCAGAGATCTTCGAGGACCAGCTCGGACCGGATCACCCGGAAACGGCCATGGCGCTGCACAATCTCGCCGAGCTGATCGCCAAGTCGGGCGATCCCGCCGAGGCGGAGATCCTCGCCGCACGGTCACTCCGCTCGAAGCAGCGCGCCTTCGGCCCGACCCACCCCCGCAATGCCGACACCCTGACCGTCCTCGGAATGGTCGCCGCCGCGAGCGGCCGCTACGACGAGGCCGCGGATCGCCTGCTCCAGGCAATCGAGCTCTTCGAGGGCGCGCCCCGGCGAAACGACCTCGCCATCGCCGAGACCCTCGGGAACCTGGCGCTGATTCGGAACTCTCAGGGTCGCCACGGGGAGGCCACCGCTCTCCTCGATCGGACCATCCCCCTCTTCGAGCGGGAGCTCGGGCCGACGGATCCGATCGTCGCCCGGGCGAAGCTGAATCGAGCCGCGACCCTCGCGTCGGGAGGCGACTACGAGGCCGCCATCCAGGCCTACGCCCGGCTTCTCGAGCAGGAGGAAATCCTGCGCGGACGCAGCGACCCGGCCCTGTCGAAGCCGCTGATCGGACTCGCCGCAGCGAACGTGGCCCTGGGACGCTTCGATCGGGCGGAGCCGCACTACGAGCGTGCCGCCCGATTGCTGGGACGGACGGAGCCCCTTGAGACGCGGGCCCTCGCCTTCGCCCTCGGCAGCCTGGCCGACACCCTCGTGCGACAGCAGCGGCTCGCAGAAGCCGCGCCCCACTACGCGCGGGCGATCGAGCTGCTCGAGGGAGATGACGATGCGGACCCGCGGGAACGAGCCGCGCTCCTCTCGAATCTGGCCATGGTGTACGGGGCCCAGGGCCGCGACGAGGAGGCACTTCCCCTCTTCGCAGCGGCGCTCGAGGAGCTCGATCGCGCTGATGGAAGCAGCCCGGCCCTCGCGGGACAGCTGCTCCACGAGGCGGCGGTGTCCCACGCTCGGGTCGGCCACCTGCCCGAGAGCCGCGACCGCTACGAGCGCGCTCTCGCGACGCGCGAGCGGGCCCTGGGCGCCGACCATTCGGACGTCGCCCTCACCCTCGACGGCCTCGCGGTCGTCATGCTCCTCCAGAACGATCCCGGCGGCGCGGAGGCTCTCCTGGTGCGCGCCGTCACGATCGGCGAGGCCACGGACGCGAAGGGCGTCGATCTGGGGGTTACCCTGAGTCACCTGGCCGAGGCCCAGCTCGCCCAGGGGCGACGCGACGATGCCGCGCGCACGTTCCGGCGCTCCCTCGGCATCCTCCAGCGGCAGCTCGAAGCGAGTCACCCGGTCGTGGTCGCGACCCGAAGCCGCTACGAGGCGATGCGCAGCGAGTCCCCGGACCCCGCCCGCCGCGCCGACTGACCCGGCCGAGCCGCATCCGCTCGAGGATCAGGCTCGTGCTGTGCGCCACAGGGCGGCGCGCGTCGCGATGGGTCCGATCAGCTCGAAGATCACCGTCGCGGCGACCACGACGGGGAGGATCGACTCTCCGATCTCGGGCAGGTGCTGGGCGGCGACCAGCGCCATCCCGAGAGCGACGCCGGCCTGGGGAAGCAACGCCAATCCCATCCAGGGCCGGACGTCTGGACCGTCGGGCAGGGATCCGCCGAGCCAGCCGCCGAGGACGCGCCCCGCGATGCGCAGCACGACGTAGGCGGCGAGCCAGCTCCCGGCGTGGGCGAGGACCTCCACCTCGAGCGAGGCTCCCGCGAGCACGAAGAAGACGACGATGAAGGGCCACTCGATGCCCTCGATGGCGTGGAAGGGACGTGTGTGGTGCCGCGCCAGGTTCGCGACGACGACACCCATCGTCATGGAGGCCAGGAGAAACGACACGTTCAGGAGCTGCGCGATTCCGCCACACAGGAAGACCAGCCCGAGCGCCTCGTAGAGCGTCGGCTCCCCCGGCTCGATGCGCCCGGTCAGGTACGCCATGGGGACGCCCAGGGCGGCGCCGAGCAACAGCGCGCCGCCGAGATCTCGTACCCCGTGCAGCAGCACCGCGCCCGCTCCATCGCCGGCGACGAGGTTGCAGAGGGCCAGGGCGATGCTGAAGAGAACCAGTCCCCAGACGTCGTCGACGGCCACGATGTCGAGGAGGGTCCGCGCGAAGGGGGTATCCGCGCCGGTCTCGTGCACCACGTCGGCCGTCGCCGCCGGAGCCGTCGCCGTCGCCACGGCCCCCAGCACCAGGGCGACCGGGCCGGGAACCCCGAGTGCAAAGAGCCCGAGACCGACCAGGGCGAAGCTCGTACCGGCCACGGCGAGGGAGATCCGGATCACCGGGCCCCCGCGCTGCCGGAGCTCGCCGACAGTCAGCTGGCCGCCCAGGAGGAAGCCGACCATGACGAGGGCCATGTCGGCGACGACCGGGAACCAGGCCTTCGTGATGTCGGGCAGGAAGCCCAGAACGGAGGGCCCCGCCACGAAGCCGAAGAGCATGAGGAGCGTCACGCGAGGGAGCGGCGTCCTGCGCCCGACCGCGTCGAAGACGAGGGCCGCCAGGAAGATGACGCCCAGGGACACCAGCATCCCGCCGACTGCTTCCACTACGGCACACCCCCTGTCACGTCGACCTCGCCCATCGTCGCCGCCGGCCCGGCTACTCGCTCGCCTCGAGCCAGCCCGTCAGCTCCGGACCCACCCGCTCCAGCGAGTAGAGGTGGGCAACCCGGTCTCGTCGCTCGCACACCCGGTAGGGGCTATGGAACTCCCAGACGACCTCGCCGTCTCCCGTCAGCTCCAGGGCCCGTCCCCCGTCCGTCTCGACGACCAGGGTGTTCCCGTTCGGAAGCACCTGCACACGCCCGGATCTTCGCGAGTAGAGCGGATCGGCGCTAGGCCCGGTGTACTCGCTCGTAACGCGACGCGTCCTCGGATCGAGACTGAGCACGCTCGAGGTGTCGGCCGTGTGAAAGTTGTTGAAGAGGATGATGTCCCCGTCAGGGGTGGGACGCGGCTCGTGCTGCATGCCGAACGGACCCTGCTGCCACCAGCGAGCCGACCCCGTCTCCATGTCGATAACCGCGATGCTATCCAGCATCGCCATCGACACGAGGGCGTCGCCGGCCCGAAACGGGTCACCCAGACGATCTGCCTCGCTCGGGCTCAGCAGCCACAGGGCGTTCGTGTGAAAGGGGTCGTAGAAGCCCCGCGAGCTGAGCTCGTAGCCTCGCGCCTGGCCGCGAGCCCAGAACGCCCGACGCAGACTCAACCAATCGGCGTTCTGCATCGCGTCGGACATGGCGACCCTTCGCAGCTCCCTTCCACGACCGTCTCGAACGACGATGAAGTCCTCGATCGCGGGCTTCTCCGGGATTCCCCGGATCATCCTCCGCTTGGCCTGGAGATGAACGATCTCTCCCGCGGCGTTGAGCTGAAGCGCGTGATGCGCCGGCTCCGGTACCGCCCACACGACGCGCGAGTCCCGGTCGAGCCTGAAGAGCCCGAGCAGCTCCCAGATGACCACGATGTCGCCGTTCGGGAGCAGCAGAACGTCTCGCCAGAAATTCCGCCGGCACTCCTTCGCCCTCTCCCGCTGGGGATGATCCGGAAACACCCGCTCGAACTCCGCTCGCCACTCGTGAAGGACCTCCCCTTCCATGTCCATCAGCAGCGCCACCGGGCCATGGCCCGATGTGATCAGGTTCAGTCCGGGCGCGGCACGCAGGGGGTCGTTGCGGATGACACCCTGGACCCCTTGCGCGGGCTCCGACCCGGCGAGGTAGCCGATGGCGCTCAGCTCCTCGATCAGCTCCGCCTCGCCTCGAGGGGCCGAGGTCGCGAGGGTCGCCTCGGCAAAGGCCTCACCCTTCCCGGCGTCCGGCTCCCCTTCGCACCCGAGAGCGACCGCGCCCACGAGCCCAGAGAGGAGGAGAGCCAGGACGTGGCGAGAACCGGGTGAGCTCACCGCGGCAGCATAGCCAGCCGCCCGCTGCGACCACTCGTGCGGGGGCTACCCGACCCGCACGCGAGCCCGTCGGCGGGCGTGGAGCCCCAGCAGCGCGATGACGCCGCTGCCCAGCATCGCGGTCGCGGAGGGTTCCGGAACGGCGATCAAGCTCGGCTGAACCCGGGTGTGGGAGCCATTCGCGTTCGTCGCCGTGAGGCTGACGGTGTACGTCCCGGGCACCGTGTACTGGTGGCTGGGATTCTGATCGCTCGAGCTTCCTGTGTCGCCGAAGTCCCAGGACCAGCCCGTCGGCGTATCCGTCGACAGATCGCTGAACGAGACGTCGAGGGGCGCGACACCGGCGACGTCCGCCGCCGAGAAGTCGGCCGTCGGAGTCCCCGCCGCGGGCGGCCCTCCGAGCTGGGTATCGACCTCTCCCCCGGCCCGCTCCCCGGACTGGAGCGCGCCGGGCACCGTGGACGCCGCCGTATTGTGGGTCGCCTCGCCAGCGAAATAGAGTGTCGATCCGACCGGCTGTGCGAGCACCTCGCGCATGGTGGGTCCCGAGGTCGGGCGGGTGCCGGGCGCGGGGTAGGAGTAGGTTCCCCGCACGTACTGCCAGTTGTTCCAGTTGATCACGATGCCCTCGACGAACGCCGTCGATGCCGCGCCGCCGCCAAACGCCGCATCGAGATCGACGAGCGCCCGATTGAGCCGCGCCGTGTCATCGGGTAGCGCCGCCATGGCTTCCGCGTTCTTCCCCATCGAGAAGCAAGTCAATACGTGATCCGTGGCGCTCGGCTGATAGACCTTGGGGGGCCAACACTCTCCGAGGGGGCCATCGAGGAGCACGGTCATCATCTTGTCTTCCCAGATCTGGCTGCTGAATCGCAGCGAGATCTTCATGCCGTTGCCCATGCCGATCGTACTGATCGCGTCGAGCTTGTTCGCCGGAAGGTCGGGGACGAAGTCGATGATCCCGGCCTTGAGCACGCCGACGGACACGGTCACGATGATCGCGTCGGCATAGTGGTAGACGCCGTTGGCGTCGATCGCGACGGGCTTGATGCCACTGGTGTCGATGGCCGTGACCGGACTGTTGTAGGTGACGAAGGGAAGGACCTGATCGAAGTACAGAGTGTCGAGTGCGTCGCGATATCCCGTCGGCGACAGCCCGTACACGGTGTCCGTCAGCGAGAAGCTGTTCCATTCCCGAGATAGAGAGCGGACCCCCAGACGCTCGACGGTCGTTCCGTACTCGCCGCCGGGAGAGCCGGCTTCGTAGAGGTGGTAGCCGCGGCTCGTGGAGGGCACGCCCCAGGTCGTGTCCAGGAAGTCGGACAGCAGCTCATCCGTAGGGTGGTTGTCGTAATTTCCGGTGGCGTAGTAGAAGTCCCAGTAGTCGTTGATGTCGGCGTCCGCATCGCAGTTCCCGGTCTCGGACCAACAGGTGTTCCCGCCGCCCAGGCCGTCCGCGTCCATCACGATCAGCGTGTCCTGCTGGGGGGTCTCCTGGAAGATCTTGACCTGTGCCTGGGCGCCGTACTCGGCCTTGATGTCGTTGAACACGAAGTTGTTCGTCATGCCGTAGAGCTCCTCGGCGCCGTTCTCGATGCGCACGTCGCCGAGGTTCATCGACCAGATACGGCCACCATGGAAGTTCGTGGCCTCCAGAACGATCACGTCGTAGCCGAGATTGTCGAGGGTGTAGGCCGCGTACAGTCCCGCGGCGCCGGCTCCGACGATCACGACATCGTGATCCGTCGACGGCTCGACAGCGCTGGATGCGGCGGGAAGCAGGGCCAATGCCAGGAGCGATTGAACCGCAAAGCGCAAGAGCGAGACCTGGCTGGGAGTGCTCATAACGGGGTTCCTCGCTGGAGAGGTTCTCGAAGACGCGATGTGCTACGAACACTCGCCGTCGCCATCCAAAGTATCCGAAACGAGCGACCAATCGAGGACTTCCCGGACGCACGACCAATCCGGGCCGCGGAACGGCCATCCGGCTTTCACCGAGGCATTTGGGAAGTGGCCCCTCGCGCTCTCCCGGTGTCGCTGGCCGCCATCCGCGATGCGACGCTCCAGGAGGACGGCGCACTGGGCCCCGGCCCTGGAGGATGCGCCTCGAAAGCGACCGAAGATCAGCTAGTTATCGGCTCGCCTGCGCATCCGGCGAGCGTCCCCCGATCGACGCAGGCCGACCTCAACCGCGGCGCCCCTGTTGCCGATCAGTGATGGGTATGCCCGACTCGACTCCTGGACTCGGCGGAGTCGAAGGCGAAGACCCTTCCGCGTCTCCTCTCTTCGGACAGACCTCGCCCGACTCGTCGCAGATCATCGCAGGTCTCCGCGAGCAGGATCCGGTGCACTGGATTCCCGGCCTCGACGTGTGGTTCGTGACGCGCCACGAAGACGTGAAGCGGCTGTTCGCGGATCCACGAGTGACCGCCGACCCGCGTTGCTACGAGCGCTACGTCGCCCCCACCGAGCCGGGCGCCGAACGATGGCTGGCGGATCCGCCCTTCATCGCGTCGAAGCCCGGTACGCCGAGCCGCGCTCGGCGGCTGGTGGCGCCCGCCCTGAGCCCGCGGGCCGTCGCGGCCATGGAACGCGGGATCGGGAGCGTCGTCGAGCAGTTCGCCGCACGCCTGCGCAAGCGCACGGGCATCATCGACCTCGTGGCGGAGTTCACGAAACCGATTCCCGGCGCCGTAATCGGCCGCATCCTGGGGGTGCCTCCGAAGAGCGAGGACGAGGCCCGATTCCACAAGCTCTCACGGCACATGGTGCGATCCGTGAATCCGATCCTGACCGAGAAGAAGCGACGCAAGACGGAGCGGGCCACCATCGAGATCTGCGAATACCTGCTCGAGCTCGTCCACGAACGCCGGGAACGCCCGCGCAAAGACCTGATCTCGGATCTCGTGCAGAGGTGCGACGCTCAGGGCATCTCTTCCGAAGCGAGCGTGCAGATCATCTCCGGCCTGGTCTCGGCCGGCACGGAGACGATCACCCTGGCCGCGACTCGTGCCCTCCGAACCCTGCTTCAGCATCCCGATCACCTGGCCCAGCTCCGCCGCAGCCGCGAACTCCTTCCCGGCGCCGTCGAGGAGCTTCTCCGCTACGACATGGGCCTGCTCGGCATGCCACGCTACGTCCTCGAGGATCTCGAGCTACGCGGTCGATTCCTTCGCAAGGGTCAGCTCGTCGTACTGAGCTTCATGGGGGCGCATCGCGACCCGCGCGCCTTCGATCGGCCCGACCACCTCGACCTGCGACGCGAAACGAAGAACCTCATCGCCTTCGGCCACGGTCACCATCACTGCGTCGGCGCCAACGTGGCGAGGAGCGAGCTTCGCCTGATGCTCGACGCCGCCCTCGAGTTCCTGCCCGAGCACGCGCACCTGCAGGAAGATCAGATTCGCTGGGGCGGATTCGGAATCCTCGATCGCATCAAGTCGCTTCCGGTCGACTTCGGAACATAGACACCCCGCAGCTCTCCCCGATCGCCGACATGCAGTCCGTGCAGGATTCCGCGACGCAGGGCGAGATGTGGGTGCTCGACCTCGCGGGCCAGTGCGGCGGCGACTCCCTGACCGCCGCAATGCCGGACATGGTCCGCTGGCTGGTGTGCGCCATGGAGGATGTGCCCCCCGCGGACGCCTGCTTCCGGGAGTAGAGCGGAAGCGGAAAGCCCTCAGGCGTCGATGCGCCGGTACTTGATCCGGTGCGGCTGGTCCGCGTCGGCGCCCTTGCGGCGGTGGTAGTCCTTGTCGTAGTCCTGATAGTTGCCCTCGAACCACTCGACGTGGCTGTCGCCCTCGAAGGCGAGGATGTGGGTCGCGATGCGGTCGAGGAACCAGCGGTCGTGGGAGATCACGACCACGCAGCCGGCGAAGCCGAGGAGAGCCTCTTCCAGGGCGCGCAGGGTGTCGACGTCGAGGTCGTTGGTCGGCTCGTCGAGGAGCAGCACATTGCCGCCGGTCTGGAGGGTCTTGGCGAGCAGGACGCGGTTGCGCTCACCGCCCGAGAGGGTCCCCACCTTCTTCTGCTGATCGGCGCCCTTGAAGTTGAAGGAGCCGACGTAGGCGCGGGAGTTGAGCTCGCGAGATCCGATCTTGATGCGCTCGGCCCCGCCGCTGATCTCTTCCCAGATGTTCTTCTCGGCGTCGAGCGCATCCCGTGACTGGTCGACATAGGCAAGCTTCACCGTCTCACCGAGCTTCAGCTCTCCGGCGTCAGGCTGATCCTCGCCGACGATCATGCGAAAGAGCGTCGTCTTGCCGGCGCCGTTGGCACCGATCACGCCGACGATCCCGCCCGGCGGCAGGGAGAAGCTGAGATCGTCGATCAGCAGCTTGTCGCCGTAGGCCTTGGAGATCCCCTTCGCCTCGATCACCACGTCGCCGAGGCGCGGCCCCGGCGGGATCAGGATCTCCACCGAATCCGGCGCCCGATTCTCCTCCTCGGCCCGCAGGGCCTCGAAGGCGTTGATCCGCGCCTTGCCCTTCGCCTGCCTGGCGCGCGGCGACATGCGGATCCACTCGAGCTCGCGCTCGAGCGTGCGACGCCTCGTGCCGGCGTGCTTCTCCTCGAGGGCCAGGCGCTGCTCCTTCTGCTCGAGCCAGGAGGAGTAGTTTCCCTGCCACGGGATCCCGCGCCCGCGATCGAGCTCGAGGATCCAGCCGGCGACGTTGTCGAGGAAGTAGCGATCGTGGGTGATCGCAACGACGGTGCCCGGATACTCCTGGAGGAAGCGCTCGAGCCAGGCCACGGACTCCGCATCGAGGTGGTTCGTGGGCTCGTCGAGCAGCAGCAGGTCGGGCTTCGTGAGCAGCAGGCGACACAGCGCCACCCGACGGCGCTCACCGCCCGAGAGCACGCTCACGTCGGCGTCTCCCGGGGGAAGCCGGAGCGCATCCATCGCGACCTCGAGGGTGCGGTCGAGCTCCCAGGCGCCCGCCGCATCGATCGCGTCCTGGAGCTTCGCCTGCTTCTCGAGCAGGCTGTTCATCTCGTCGTCCTCGAGGGGCTCTGCGAACTTCGCGCTCATCTCTTCGAAGCGCTGGAGCAGGGCCTTCGTCTCGGCGACGCCCTCTTCGACGTTGCCGAGCACGTTCTTCTTCGGATCGAGCTCGGGCTCCTGGGGCAGGTAGCCGACCTTCAGACCGGGGGTGAGCCGCGCCTCGCCCAGGATGTCGGTATCCACACCCGCCATGATCCTGAGCAGCGAGCTCTTGCCCGCGCCGTTCGCGCCGAGGACGCCGATCTTCGCGCCGGGCAGGAACGCCAGGGTGATGTCCTGGAGGATCACCCGGTCCGGCGGCACGACTTTTCGCAGGTCCTGCATGGTGTAGACGAACTCGTGGGCCAAGAGAGCCTCCCCATCACTTCGAGTGAGCTTCGAGCGAGGACACGCGACGCCAAAATGGCGGGTCCGCGCTGGGCGAACGGTTCAGGTCCGCCGCGATCGAGCCACGGACCGCAGCCGGTCCCGTGGGCGCCCTATTCTATCCGCGTCCGCCGCGGAATCCAGAGCGCCCCCGGGGCCTTCGAGCAGCGCCGGGCACCGGGTCGAGGGGCCTTCCCGGCGGCGCCGGGCAGCGGGTCAAGGGGCCCTCCCAGCGGCGCCGGGCAGCGGGTCGAGGGGCCCTCCCAGCGGCGCCGGGCACCGGGTCGAGGGGCCCTCCCGGCGGCGCCGGGCAGCGGGTCAAGGGGCCCTCCCGCGACGCCGATGAGTCGGAGACGAGCTGCGGTGGCCCCCACCGCAGCCCCGGGAGATCCATGTCCGCCGATCCGACCTCGTCTGCACGGCCCGATCCGCAGTCGCGACCCTCCTTCGAGCTCTTCGAGGAGCACTACTTCCACAGCGGGGAATGGGACGATCTGGTCGCCCTGTACCGGGCGCGCATCGACGACCCGGGGCTCGCCGACGACCCGCGGGAGCGCGCGCGGCTGCACATCCGCCGAGGGCGGATCTTCGAGGAGCGGATCGGAGACGAAGAGGCCGCGATCGCCAGCTACAGCGAGGCCGCGGCCCTGGCACCGGGCCGCCGCCGGGCCTTCGAGCGGCTGCGCCGCCTCTACACGCGACGCCGGAGCTGGGGGACCGTGCTCCAGGTCGCAGAGCTGGAGGTGGAGGAGGTCCGAGATCCGGTCGAGCGCGCGCGGCTCTTCCGCGAGATGGGTGACATCTGGGAGCATGAGCTCGGAGATCCGGAGCAGGCCGAACAGCTCCACGGACGCGCCCGTCTCGAGGAAGGCGACCCGGCGGCGCCGGCCGGTCCGGCGACGGCCCCGGAAGCTGCCGAGCCGGCCACCGTGGAGCGCGCCTGGCGACTCGCCACCGAAGGCGACACCGACGCTGCGGTCGCCGTGCTGCAGGAGCGGATCGCACTCGACCCGAACGAGGTCGAGGCCCTCGACATGCTGCTCTCCGTCCTGGAGCGCGCCGGCCGAACCGAGGCGATGCCCGACGTGCTCTCCCAGCGCGCGGCTGCCACCACAGACGCATCGACACGCGCCGCCGTGCTGACGCAGCTCGGCGTCCTCAACGAGCAGTCGCTCGGCGACCTCGACGCGGCGCGCAGCGCCTACGAGCGCGCCTTCGGTACGGATCCGACGAACGAAGCAGTGGGCACCGCCCTGGCTCGGGTGTATCGGACCCACGAGACCTGGGACGCGCTGGCGATGCTCCTCGAGGCGCGCATCGCCCACACCGACGCCGTGCTCCGGGTCGCGCTGCTGTGCGAGCTCGGCGACCTCCGTGCCCGCCACCTCGGCCAGACCACCCAGGCGAAGACCGCCTATGAACAGGCCCTGGAGATCGATCCCGGGTGCGAAGCCGCCCAGGCAGGACAGGCGCGCATCGCCTCGGGCGAGGAGCAAGCGCCTTCCCCCGACGAGAACGAGTCGACCGACACCGACGACGCACAGGAGCCCGATGCACGGACCCTCCTCGCCCGGTCGATCGCCGAGCTCGAAGCCAACGGCGAGGGCACCTCTCCAAGCGCGGTGCGGCTGAGACTGCGACTGGCCGAGCCCGTCGTCGGGGCCAGCGCCGATCTGTCCCAGGCGATCGAAGTGCTCGAGCCCTGCCTCGAAAGCGAGTCGGCCCTGCGCGACGTGGCCCTTCCACTTCGGCGCCTCTACGAGCAGGCGCAGCGGCACAAGGCCCTGGTGACCCTGGCGCGCCGCATGGCGACGCTCGGGTCCGATCCCCGTGAACGCGCCGACTGGCAACGGCTCGGGGCCCGGTCCGCACTGGCCGACGGCTGTGCCGACGCCGCCGTCGAGCTCTACGGCGCGCTCCTCGACGAGTGCCCCGGGGATGCCGAAGCCGAGAGCGCCCTGCTCGATCTCCATCGCAGTCGCGGCGAGGCGCGTCCGCTCCTCGCGCTGCTGCGGCGGGTGCTCCATCGCATCGAGCCCGGCCACGAGGCGCCGCTCCACGTCGAGGCGGCGACGCTCCTCGAGACGAGCCTGGGCGATCCCGACGCGGCCTTCGTCCACTGGCGGCGAGCGGTGGCGCTCGACCCGGCGGAGGAGGACGTCCTCGACCGTGCACTGCGCTGCGCAGAGCTCACCGGGGGGGCCCTGCGCCAGCTCGACCTCCTCGAGCTCGCGACGAGCGCAGCGAGCGCACCGGGAGATCGCGCCCAGCTGCTCGCCCGCCGCGGCGCACTCCTCACCGATGCCCTCGACTGGAGAGAGGAAGGCACCGAGAGCTGGCGACGCTCCCTCGAGCTCGATCCGAACCAGCCCGCCGTCCGCGAACGCCTCGAGGCCTCGGCAGCTCCCGCCTGACGCCCACGGTATGCTCGGTCCCCGCAGCGGGATCCTCCCGCCCTTCGACCGGCACGCGGGGGCTCGGCATGACCGACTCGATCGAACCGGCGGTGGCGGCGCTGGACGCGGTCCTCGAGCCCGGCACGCGCCTGCGCGAGCTCGAGCCCGATCTCTTCTCCGTCCTCGAACCCGAGGGCGAGGTGGCGCACTACGACGACAAGGCCGCTGCCTACGACCGCCTAGCCGCCTCGCGAATCTACTCGCGCCTCGCCTGGGGCATCGTCCCCGAAAGGTTCACGCGCTACATCGAAGACGCCCTGGCCTCCAGGAGCACGGGCTGGGTCGCCGACGTCGCCGCCGGCTCCTGTGTCGCATCCGCCGAGGCCTACGTCGGATGCTCCCGACCCATCCTCGTGCTGGATCGCTCGATCGTCATGCTTCGCCTCGGGATCGCGCGCCTGCGTCGCATCGCCGGCCACGTTCCCGAGAACGTGGTCTTCCTCCAGGGAGATGCCAACGCCCTCCCCCTCCGCACGGACTCGATGTCGACGGTCCTCTGCCACGGCGCCTTCCACGTCTTCGAAGCGCCGGAACCCGTCTGCACCGAGTGGGTCCGGGTGCTGGCGCCCGGTGGATCCCTCTTCGTCACGAGTCTCGTGCGCGGTCGGGCCTTCGGAGACGCCTACCTGAGGCTCCTGCACCGCGCCGGCGAGGTTGCGCCGCCGCGTTCGGCGGCGGAGTTCGCCGCGGCCATCCATCCGTTCTGGAGCGGTGAGCCGCGGCTGGAGAGCCAGGGAAACTTCGCCTTCCTCACCTACGAGCGGGCCGAGCCCCGGAGCTCCTGAGACCCTGCTAGCCTGGGCGCGATGCCGAGGCTGCGAGGCGCAACGTCCCTCTTTGCCGCCGCCGTGCTGCTGCTGGCCTCGGCCAGCCCGGCAGACGAGCGGGCCTACCCCTCGCCCGAGGCGGTACGACCGCTGACGCCCGGGACCGCGGTGCCCTCGACCCGCGTCGAGACGGCAGGGGGCGAGCCGGTGGACCTGGCCGATCTCGTCCGCGATCGCGGCGCGCTCCTCGTCTTCTACCGCGGCGGCTGGTGACCCTACTGCAACACGCAGCTCGGCGAGCTGCGCAAGATCGAAGACGAGATCGAAGCCCTCGGCTTCCGGGTGATCGCCGTCAGCCCGGATCGCTGGGAGAAGATGGCCCAGAGCCTCGAGGTGGAGGACCTCGGCTACACGCTCCTCTCCGACAGCACCATGGCCGCGGCGCGCGCCTTCGGAATCGCCTTCGAGCTCGACGCAGAAACGCTGAAGGCCTACACGGGCTACGGGATCGATCTCGAGGCGGCGTCCGGCCGCGATCATCACCAGCTACCGGTCCCGAGCGTGTTCCTCGTCGAGGCGGGCGGCACGATTCGCTGGGTGTACTCGAACCCGGACTACAAGATCCGCCCGGACAACGAGAAGCTCCTCGAAGCGGCCCGGCGCCTCGCTCCGAGCGCGCCCGAGTAGCCCGCCGAATCCGCGACGCCGGCGGAGCGATGCTCACCCTCTACACGAGCCCCCTCTCGGCGAATGGACGCAAGCCCCTCGCGGTGTGCCGGCATCTGGGCCTCGACCCGGAGGTCCGTCTGGTGAACGTGTACCGGGGCGAGGGTCGCAGGCCGGAGTACCTGGCGATCAATCCCTCGGGCCGGATCCCGACGCTCGTCGACGGCGAGCACGCACTCTTCGAGTCGAACGCGATCATGCTCTACCTCTGCGAGGCCCACGGTCGGGACCGGCTCTGGTCCAGCGAGCCCGCCGCCCGGGCCGAGATCGCGAGCTGGCTCTTCTGGGAGTCCGCCCACTGGCAGCCGGCCCTCACGTCAGTGCTGTCCGCCTTCGTCGGTCATCGGCTGCTGCCGGAGACCCTTCCGGCGCCTACCGATCCACCCGACTGGGACGATCCTCTCCTCGCCGCGCAGCTCGCGCTCCTCGAGGGATCCCTCGCGCGGCGGCCCTTCCTCGCCGGCGACGCCCTCACCATCGCCGACCTCGGAGTCGCGGGAATGGCGACCTACCTCCGGAGCGCCGGGTTCCCCTTCGACGCCCATCCCGCCTTCGCGACCTGGTATGCGAGGATCGAGTCCCTCGAGGCCTGGCAGTCGACCCGGTCGCCCCTCTGGAGCTGAGACGGGATGGGATGCGACGCCCGTGGAGATAGAAGAAGCGATGACGGACCATCCGCGCCACTTCGCTCCCGCCGCGGGGCACGACTGGCTCCTGCCCCTCTACGACCCGCTGCAACGCCTGCTCGGAGGCGACGCAGCGCGGCGACGCATGGTCGAGCTCGCGGAGATCGCACCCGGCCACCGCGTCCTGGACATCGGGTGCGGCACCGGAAGCCTCGCGGCCCTGATCGCGAAACGGCATCCCAGGGTCGAGATCGTCGGCCTCGACCCGGACCCGAAGGCCCTCGCCCGCGCCCGGCGCAAGTGCGATCGGGCGGGCACGGTCGCCCTCGACATCGGCTACTCCGACGCCCTCCCCTACCCGGACGCCTCCTTCGATCGCGTTCTCTCCTCGTTCATGTTCCACCATCTCGAGGCAGAGGCGAAGCGCGGCACCTTGAGCGAGGCAATGCGCATACTCGCGCCGGGAGGCGCCCTCCACCTGCTCGACTTCGGAGGGACCGCCGAGAACACTCACGGTCTGCTCGGGCATCTCTTCCACTCCGCCGAGCACCTGCGCGAGAACTTCGAGGGCGGGATCCCCGCCCTGATGAGAGAGATGGGCTTTGCCGAGGCGGAGGAGATCGATCACCGATCGAGCTGGATCGGCCGGATCACCTACGTGCGCGGGCGTCCCCCCGCCTGAAACCCGATCCGGGCGTCGGGTCGGTCAGGCGTCGCGTCGACGCGCCAGCACCCACTGGGAGACGCCGAGCGAACGGATGACCGGCGCACGCTCGAGGATTGCCGCCGCGCCCCGCAGCAGGGGGCGAACGGGGCGGATCCAGGGCGGCTGTCGACCCGAGATGTTCTCGAAGGTCTGCCACACGTAGCCGCAGCGCAGCGTCTTGAAGCCGCTCTCCTGCAGGAGCTTGCGTAGCTCCCAGGGCCAGTAGTTGCGCGCCCAGTAGCGCAGGAAGCGGCGCCCCAGCGGAAGCGGGATCCAGGGCACGAAGGGGGCGGCGTGGGAGATCCGGCGCCCACTTCCCCGCGCGAAGACCCCGTGGGTCTCGAAGGGGTGCAGGCGGTTGGGCGAGAAGACGACCAGGTGTCCCCCGGGTCGCAGGATCCGATGGGCCTCGCCCAGGGCGGCGAGGTCGTCGGGAACGTGCTCCAGCATCTCGTTCGCGAGGACGGCGTCGAAGGAGCCCGAGGCGAAGGGTGCGGACTCCAGGTCGCCGGCGTGGATGCGCTCGCTGATCTCCGCCGGGAGTCGACGCGACGCGTCGAGCTTCTCGTCCGCGAGCTCGAGGCCGTGGGCATCGGCGCCCCGAGAGAGCAGCGCCTTCACGTACTCCCCGCCCCCGCAGCCGGCATCCAGGATGCGGAGGTCGTCGAGGGGAGGCAACAGGGCCTCGAGCAGTGCGACGCGCCGGGCCAGATTGAGCGGCGTCGCGGTGTCGCCGCCCTCCACCTCGATCGTCCAGCGCGGGACGCTGGCGACGCTTGCTCCAGACATGGCCATCTTCGGACTCATCGACCGATCGCCGTCCGAGCCTTTACCGGGCTCAGGAGGCAACGCCGCGCGGCAGGGACGCCCCGGCCTCTTCGATCACGCCGTCGCGGATCTCGATCCGGCGGCTCGCCAGAGCCGGCACCCTCGCACCGGGCGTGAGGATGCCCGCGAGGTTGAGCGGATCCACCGCTGAGAGCACGACGGCGTTGCCGTCCGGGGGCAGACGCCGGGTGCGACGCAGCGCATCGACCGCTCCGGGCAGCGCGAACTGCTCCCCGGAGAAGCCGGTGACGAAGCGGCCCCCGCGCACGAGCCCCCGCGCTTCGAGCCGTCGCAGCGCGAGCAGGATCTCACGCCAGGAGATCGCCAGATTCTCCCGGGCGAGCACGTCGAAGAAGACGACGCCCCAGCGTGCCAGCAGCTGCTCGGCCACGGCCTCGGCCAGCTCGTCGGGCTCGGGCTGGACGGGCTCCGGCAGTCGCGCCCAGCGACCCTCGGAGGGACCGCGCGCGGGACGCCGCCGCAGGCGGGCGCGGGCCCCCGCCCCACGTCCCGTTCGGGGGCTGCGGCGCTCACCGAAGAGTCGGCGCAGGGACTCGAAGCCGTCGGAGGTGACGAGTCCGCGTCCCACCAGCTCCCAGAGAGCGGACTCGACATCATCGGCACCGATCGCCCGAGCCAGCTCGCCGTGGAAGAGCGCGCCTCGACGGGCGAGCTCTTCGTAGAGTGCCGCGGCCGTGGGCTCGGTCGGTGGCGCGGGCTCCTCGAGACCTCGATGGGCCGCCAGCAGCCAGGGCAGATCGTCGCGCGCAGCCAACGTGATGGGCGTGACCCGCGAGGGCGCCGAACGTCGAGCCGACGGCGTGGCGTCCGGAGCCTCGCGCCGCCCGAGTCGACCCCAGGCCACCT
>CALDCK010000164.1 GCA_937937315.1 uncultured bacterium | reverse complement strand
CTTTGTTGAAGAGGAGACAGTCGCCGTGAAGAGGCAAACCATCGTACTGATCTCGGCTGCCGGACTCATGCTCGTCTTCGGGCTAGCGACCTATCTCTATTCGAGTGAGCAGGCAGATCGCATCGAGGCACTCGCTGCGGCAGCGGATTCCCCGCTGGAACGACCGTACTCACGGGGCATGGGTCCTGCGGACGCCAGAGTCGTGCTGGTCGAGTTCTTCGATCCGGCATGCGAGACCTGCCGCGCCTTCGCCCCCTACCTGAAGGCGCTGCTCGCCGAGCATCGGAACCGGGTGCGCCTCGTCCTGCGCTATGCCTGTGCGTTCTCAATGTTCGTCCTGGTTGAAAACGTTCAGTTTTTCGCCCCCGCCTTCATCGCCCACTCGCGGATAATTCACCCGCCCAATTCCTAGATACAGGCTCGATCTGCGCCGCGCGATCGCGCACCATCCGGCTCCCATGGGGACGCTGTAAAATTTTTTGAGCGCCGCCCTTCGCTGGGGCGAACCTAGAGCGAATCCGAACCGGCCAACCTGGCAACAGAGACAAATGCCAGCTGCGCCATCTGCCAAGCCCGGAACCCGCAGTCTCCGGTTCGGGTTTGCCAGGGCCCTCGCCCCAAACCCCGCGCAACCGCGGGGTTTGGGGAGGCCGTCTCGCAGTCGTAGCAACAGACTCCCTGTAGTCCGGAACTGGGAACTCGTTTCGACGAGCAGGGAAGCCCCGGGGCACAAGACTGCCGCCCGAGGGCAGACTCCACCGTTGCGTCACCGGGCGCCAGGCAGCCGGAGTAGGCGGATGAATCATGAGAACGCACAGGTCGAGCGCGTCCCTGGAGGCGGCCGAAGCCTTCAGGTTCGGGGCGGCCAGGGGATCCAGACCGAGGTGCGCGCACGGTAGGCCGCATACGCGTCCCGTCGCTCCGGCACCTCCAGCATGCGCCGCTCCGTCATGACCGTCACGGCCGCGAGCACCGACGAGTTGAAGAGGGTGCCGACGACCACCCAGGCCTCGCCGCAGACGACGCCAAAGCCGGCGATCGACCACCAGAAGAGCTGCTCGCCGAAGTAGTTCGGGTGTCGAGACCAGCACCAGATGCCCGTCTCCAGCACGCGCACCGGCTCCTCGCGCCGCGCTCGCCGCTCCTCGTTGCGGCGCATGAAGCGGTCGAGCTGGGCGTCCGCGACGTGCGCGATCGCGATGCCGGCGACTGCCAGGACGAGCAACAGGACGTCCAGTGCGGCCAGCGGGACCGGGCGGAAGCAGATCGCCCACAAGGGCAGTGTGAGGCCGACGAGCATGCCGTGCTGGGCGAGATGGACGACGAAGAACTGCTCCCACCAGAAGCCCGGACGTTCGCGGCGCATCTTCGCATAGCGCCAGTCTTCCCGGAGTCCGAACCGCCAGTCCTCTCGCCGGAAGTAGTTCCACGTGAGGCGTACGCTCCAGACCGCGAGCGCCGCCGAGGCCAGCCCGAGGCGGACCGGCTGCGGATTCGCGAGCGGGTGGGCTGCGTAGAAGCCAACAATGAACAGCGGCAGGAGCGTCCAGTAGGGGTCGATGAGCCAGCTGCTGCGTTGCAGCAGGGCGATCACCCAGAACTGCAGGTTCACGAACACGAAGTAGAGGAGGTTCAGTGCCAGCAGCGGGTGGTGGAGCAGCCACGCGGCCGCGCCGTCAGGCTCCGTGAAGTCGAGCCGCCCCGGTGCGGGCGGGATGGCGCCAGCGCCGAACCAGCGGAAGAGCAGCCAGACCGTGATGACCGCAGGCGCTGGCGCCGCAAGGACGAGCGCGGCGTTCCGAAGGTTGTCGAAGCCCATCCGCGGCCAGGCGCTCGTATCCGGAAGCCCGACGTGCACGGCTCCAGGATCGCACGGAGGAGCAGGGATGTCCGTCCAAACGTGCACCCGGCGGTGAACGCTCCCAGACGCGCTCGGGACGAGTGGGTTCCCGCGAGTCCCGGCCGATCGGCTACACCTCTATCCATGCCCGGAACGAATCGGACAGCGATCTTCCTCGGCGTGGCGGTGGGGATCCTCGTCGCGATCGTCGCATTTCGGGTGATCCGATGGCCCGCCCCCGCGATCGCGGTCGCCGCGGGCTACGGCGCCTATCTCCTGGCGCGCCGCCGGTCGCGCACCCCCAAGTGAGGCCGCGCCTCTCGGTGGGGCTCACCGGAACGCCGCTGACCGCCCTGGGCTGCGCCCACGAGCTGCCGCGACCCGAGCTGGACGCCTACGAGGGCTCCGGCCCCTCTTCGCGAACACCCTCCGGGCTCACGGCGGCAACCGCCTCGCCGCGCTCACCGACGTGAACGTGATCCTCGAGGGCGACTTGAGAGCGAAACCGAACCGTCCGATTGGCCAACAAGAGACGAGTCGCGGCGGTAGCCGAACTCTCTGAGGTCAGCACGTCTCAGACCGCCAGTACGAATGGAAGGCGAATCCCAACCGGTCGAATCGCCGTTAGAGACGATCGGCCGCAGAAGCCGCGGTCTCTGGTCGGGATCCGCGAAGCCCCGATCGCCAAGACCCCGCGGAATCACGGAGATTTCCTAGGTGCTGGCGGGGATGGACGCGAGGAGTCTCTGCACTCGAGGACTAGATGGCGGTGGGTGCAGTCTGGTGCGAACCCGTCTCTGCGCCCGAATCCCTGATCCACCGGGAAAATACAGGGAAGACGGTCGGATCTGGGGAAAGCGACCGGCGTTTCGCACCGTGTCGCAGACGTCTCACCCTGCTCACGAGCGAATTCCCTACGCGGCGGAACAGGGAATCAGTCGCAAGAACAGGGAGTTCGCTTCAACCGGTCCCTAGTTCTCGGCCTGCGACCATCCGGTGTCGGCTACTCTCCCGTCGCCTCGGCGGCTCTCATCGCCGCGTAGAGGATCATCACCGCATCCTGCGCGGCGATCTCCCCCGCGTCGGCGCTTCCGTACTGGAGCAGAAGCTGGAGGGACGGCTCTGCGAAGTCGGCCCTGCGACGGTTCGAGGCGTCCGTTTCGGCGGACAGGGCGCCCTCGCCCTCCTCGCCGCGCGCGAGCTCCCGCAGCACCGTCTCGGCCACGCGCCGACCCTCCAGCGCGATGCTCGTGAGGGAGGGGGCGTCCGAGGTTGCGATCTGGAGCAGGTCCTTCAACGTGCCACGAACCGGCTCGCTCCACGCGGCGTGCTCGAGGGCGTCCGCCAGCTCCCGGCAGGCCAGGTGGAAGGCGGAGTTCGCGACGCCGAAGTCGCGGTCGTCGAGCGCGCGATTCAGGATGGCCACATGCTCCATCTCCAGCGTGACCACGCGCACCGTCTCGAGCCCGGGGATCGACGCCCAGCGCGAGACTGCCGAGAGGAGCTCGCGCGCGACCCATGTCGGATCCACCTGCTGGCTGCCCGTCCCGAGCAGCGGGAGCGTGATGGACGAGGCACCGGAGAGCATCTCCGGGAGCGCGCGGCCAATGACCTCGAGAGCGTTGCGCAGGTCCTCCCGCGAGAAGGTCTCACCCGGATGCTGCATCTCGAGCACCCAGAGGGAGTCGAAGGCCGGACACGAGATGCCGGAGAAGCGCAGCAGGCCGCCTGGATGTGACGTCGTCCCGGGCGGTGGCCCTGCTTCGAACGCGATGCCGAAGCGGTCGGCGATCGCACCGAATACGCTTCCCGGCGTCGGTAGGTAGGAGCCCGCGAAGGCGGAGACCAGCAGCACCTCGCTCCGCAGGGCGAGAAGGTCGCCCGCATAGAGCTCGAGCTCCAAGGGGAAGCCGACCTCTCGCGGGATCTCTCGCAGGTGGAAGAGATGTGCCTGGGCCTCGGGTTCGCGACGCAGCCTCGAGCGGCCCCCACTGTCGCGAGCCCGAGCCCGGACCTCAGCCAGTCTGCTGCGAAGCGATCGGAGCGCCCCTCGCGTCTGGCTGCGTCCACGGCCGGACGTCAGGCCAAGCCGAGGGCCCGCCGCGGGCGAGTCGCGCAGGAAGTCCGCCACCGCGGAAGGTAGCGCCGCGGAACGCGACGCCCGCACCCCCTCGCGAGGCTCGGGCTCACCGGAGGAGAGGCGCTGCATGAGCTCCACGAACGCACTTGGGTCGCGAGGCGCGGGCGGATTCGGGAAGGCAGCACTCACCCGCGCCTGGAGGTCCCGAAGCTCCTCGAGCAGCGCCGCCAGCTCGGGCTGGCGCGCGACGCGTGCGCGCACCCTCTCCTCCTCGGCGGCGTCCAGCTCGCCGGCGGCCAGTCGGTAGATGAGGATGCGGTCCTGGTCCGCGATCAATGGAGCATCTCCGGCCCCATGCCGAGCCCTTGCAGGCACTGTCGCAGGTTCTTCGCGACCTGGTTCAATGTGGCCCATACCGTGCCCTCGCGCACACCGAACTCGGTCGCGATCTCGGCGCCCTTCATGCCGAGATGGTGCTTCGCGAGGAAGATCTCCTGCTGGTGCTCGGTGAGCCTGGACAGGCACTCGTGCAGCGCCTCCCGATGCTCTCGGGAGACCGCGCCTTCCTCCGGATCGTCTGCGCCCATGATCCGGTCGGGATCGGAACCGTCCCGTCCGTCCCCCTTCTTCACGTCGAGGGCCAGGCGGAACGCGATGCGTCCTACCCAGCTCGGAAACGAACCGTGGCCCGCGAAGGCGTGAAGCTTCACCAACGCCTTGAGGCACGCCTCCTGCGCGACTTCTTCCGCCGCGGCTGCGTCCCTCAGGACCGCGTAGGCAGCGCCGTAGGCGCGACCGAAGGCGACCTCCCAGTCCATCCCGCGGGGGTGGTCAGGCACGGGTCCATCGTATCCCATGCCGCCGCACTAAAGGAAAAGCAGTCCTTCGGCGTCTGGAAGTTGGAAGCGCACTCGCAGGGCGCCGGGGGAGGAGTCGATGGCCGGAAGAGGGTACGAAACGCGGCGGCTTCGGACCGAACCGAGGCGGTATGCCGCCGATGACCGGTCGACGGACTCGAGTGCTCGAACGAATGGACTGATCGATCACCTCCGCGCAAGCTTCGCGCTGGACTGGCGAGGCGTCCACGGCGCGCCCCACTGGGCACGCGTCCGCCGCAACGGCCTGGAGCTCGCCGAACGCACGGGCGGCTGCCGCCGCGTGGTCTCGCTCTTCGCGTTCTTGCACGACGCGCGTCGCGAGAGCGATGTCGATGACCCGCAACACGGCGAGCGTGCCTCGGCCCTCGTCGAGCAGTTGCGCGACGAAGGACTCGTCACGCTCGGCGACGAGCAAACGGCCCTCCTGGACTCCGCGTGCCGCGACCACAGCGCGGGCCTCCTGGACGCCGACGTCACCGTGCAGACCTGCTGGGACGCCGATCGCCTCGACCTCGGCCGAGTCGGCGTTTTCCCCAACCCCGACCGGCTCTGCACGCCGGCGGCACGCGATCGCTCCCTCATCGCGCGGGCGTACCGCCGAAGCCGTTCGGGGTGTATCGACTAAAGGAAACGCGGAGCTCCAGCGTCTGGTCCGCAGAGGAGGAACATCATGAACCCGTCCAACGTGGAAACGCACGCACCGATCTCGAACTTCCTGAGCCGCGTTTCTCTCGGCCCAGCCCAGTTCAGCGGAGCCCTCACGCTCTGGCCGCTCGTCTCACCGGGCGATGCGTCCCCGTATGGAACACCTTACGGCACTCTGAGCGCCGCCCTCGCCAAAGGCGAACTCCGTATCGACGAGGTGAGCGAGGACGGTTCGGTGTCGAACGTGCGCATCACGAACGAAGGCAACCTGGCGGTGCTCTTCCTCTTCGGCGAGGAGATACGAGGCGCGAAACAGAACCGCGTGGCGAACGCGAGTTTTCTCGTATCGCCGAAGAGTGAGATCACAATCGACGTGTCGTGCGTCGAGGCCGGCCGTTGGGGTCGGAAGGAAGGGGCCAGCTTCGAGGCGACGGAGGCGGTGCTCTCCACCTCGCTGCGCCGGAAGATGGCCGGCAAGGTCGCGGCGGCGCGGGCCACGGGGCGCGGATTCGTCGCAGACCAGCACGAGGTGTGGAACGGGATCAGTGAGCGCATCGCTCGCAGCAAGATACGCTCCCGGACCCAGGCGTATGCCGACTATCGCGCGAGTCGCAAGTCGGACCTCGAATCGCTCCTGGAGGGATTTCGTCTCATCGACGGACAGGTCGGCTTCATCGCGTCGATCTCCGGCGAGATCACCGGCCTCGAGGCGATCGGGAGGCCCGACGTCCTGGCTGCCGACTACCGAACGCTCTTGCGCTCCTACGGGATCGACGCCATCGATGCGGAGCTGTTTCCGGCAGACGACGAGACGGGACGACGTTTCAAATCTCCGGAGGCCCTGCTGCAGACACTCGCCCAGGCCGACTGGACCCGCAGCCGATCGCTGGGGGCGGGCGACGACCTCCGCGTGCAGGGGCACGGGCTCTCCGGCTGCGCCCTTGTCCACGAGGACGTGGTGCATATGAGCGTCTTCCCGTCGGCGGTTTCCTCGTGATGCCCGGCACGCTTGGCCATGAGACGCGGGTGCCCGTCACTCGACACGCCCGAATGCGGATGCAGCAGCGCGATGTCCCGCCGCTCATCGTTCACTGGCTGATAGACTACGGCGCGCGGCGGTTCGACCACCATGGTGCCGTACTCCGGTACTTCGACAAGGATGCTAGGCGGCGCTTGGAGAAAGAGGTCGGTCGACGCATCGCACGCAAGCTCGAGGAGCCTCAGGGATGACGAACCGGCGCTTGTCACCTGTCCGCAAGGCGCAGAAGTATGCGCTCGACGCCAGCGCTGCGGCAGCGAATGCAGCGGCGGCTTTGCCGAAGAAGACGGCTGAGCATTTGCGACGGATGGATGAAGAACACGGCGTTTCGGATCGGATTCGCGATACCGGCACAAGGCTACGCGAGGCAGGCAGCCAGATTGATGATAAGTACGGCGTCTCCGAAACATCATCGAAGGTCACGAGCGCTGTGTCCACGGCAGCAGAGGATGCGACGAGTACAGCTGCTCACCTGGCGGAGGAATCTGGACTCTACGAAGTTTCGGACAGGGCCTCGACCCTAGTTTCGGAACACCTTGCAGCACCGGCAGCGGAACTGGCTGCAAGGTTCGGGGTCGAGGAGCGGCTGGAATCCATCGGCCGCGCGTTTGAGGATCTCTATGGATCCCGTAGTGTGCCAAAACTCGAACGCCCGCTACGCAGCCCGAGCGTAGTAGCGAATCATTCCACCGAGGAGTTCACGGCACTTGACCGGGGCGCTGCGGTCCAGGCCGCCCTCGCTCCGCTCGATCAATCGGTTCCCGAGTCCCTGATGGTTCCGCTCGCGGTGGTAGTGCTCGACGGAGTCGCTGACGACTCGCCGAAGGTCGCGTTCGCCGAGCGGGATCACCTGGTTGACGCACTCTGACTTTGCGGACCGGACGAACCGCTCCGCGTAGGCGTTGAGATTCGGACTGCGTACTGGAAGCCGCACGAGATCAACGTCTGCGTTCCTCAATATCGCTTTGAATGTCTGCGTAACCAACGGATCGCGATCATGGATCAGGTAGCGGCTATCCAAGAGAAAACGGTCTTCACAGTCGACCAGATTCCGGGCAATCTGCTCCATCCACAGCCCGTTTGGCGCAACGCTGATCCCAGCGATCTCAACCCGACGCGTCTTGAGATGGATCACGAAGAGCACGAAGTACCGAACGAGCCCGCGCCATGTCAGGACCTCGACCGTGAAGAAGTCCGTCGCAGCGACCGCGCCCCGATGAGCCCTCAGGAACGTCTTCCAAGCTATCGGACGACGCCCGGCTGGATCGATTCCGTTCTCGACAACTACGCGCTTGATCGTGTTTCGGCCGACGCCATACCCGAGGTTCATGAGCTCGCCGCGAATGCGCGTGTATCCCCAGCGGGGGTTCTCAAGGGCCATCCGAACGATCAGCTTCTGGATTTCGCCATCGATTCGGGGACGTCCGGGCCCCCTCCTCGAGCTTCCGTCGTACTTCGCCGCGACCAGCTCGCGATACCAGCGGAGCAGCATATCGGGTGTGACGATGGTGGAGATCTCTCGAAGTCGTCGGCGTCCAAGACGCTTCGCTTTCCGAGCGAGCCGGCGTCGTTGCGCGTCGGTGAATCGCAGACGCTTCCCGCCGAGGTGCTCGCGGAGAACGCGGTTCTCCTCCTGCAGAAGCTCGATCACTTCCTGCTGGTGTCGGCCCAGCCATCCAGCAAGTAGAACGACCAAGAATTGCACGGGCAGCGGCGTCATCAGTAGACGCTAGCCCGGTCGGGGCGTGCCAAAATCGATCGAGATCGGTGTTCGCGGGAAGTGCTCAACCTGTTGAATCTGATCGAAAATTCATGAACTGAGTTTTGGCACACTACGCGAGTACTGAAAGCAGACAGCCGCCACACCCGGGCCTGGGAACGCGGACCGACCCGACCTATTCGACGTAGCCGAGTGCGCGCAGCTGCTCGAGCTCGTCGGCGGTTGCTCCCGCTCCGTCGGCCCCGGCGTCATAAGCGACCTTCCCGACGCGTTGCCGCCAGGCGTCGAGCTCGCCTCGAAGTCGCGCCAGCTCCCCCGGATTCGCCTCCGCCAGATTGTTGGATTCATTAGGGTCGGCAAAGCGGTCGTAGAGTTCGAACTCCGGGACACCATCCAGACGCTTGGTGTTGTGTATGAGCTTCCAACGTTCATCGACTACGGCGAAGGATTCGACACCCTGCCGCCGCACCGTGAGATCCTCCTTGTCTCGGACCCACTTCTCCGCGAACGCGGGCTGCCGCTCGAGCGCCTCGCCGCGGAGCGCCGGAACCAGGCTGCGTCCCTGCACGACGTCCGGTGCAGCCAACTCCGCGAGCTCCAGCACCGTGGGCAGGATGTCGACCGCCTCCACGGTCGCGTCCACCCGTACTCCCGCAGGAACGCCCGGTCCCTTGAAGACAAGGGGAACCTCGATCATCTCGGCGTAAAGACTCTGGCCGTGGAAGATCTCGCCGTGCTCTCCGAACTCCTCGCCGTGATCACTCGTGAACACGATCAGCACGTCGTCGGCGATTCCCAGCTCCTCGAGCCGCTCGACGACGCGGGCGAGCTCTGCGTCCATGCCGCGAATCGAGCCGTCGTACCAGTCACGGTGGGTCGTGTAGTGGGGCTCCGGATCGATCCCGGCAGCGCGCAGCTCTTCGGGATTCGCCATGCCGCGCCCGCGCATGAAGCCGTGGGCGATGTGGCTCCGCGCGCGCTCCACCTCGTCGACGTGGGTCTGACGGCGAGCCGGATCCGCCCAGGTGGTGTCCCAGGGTGACCTCGGCTCGAACGGATCGTGGGGATCCATGGCCTGGAGGAAGACGAAGAAAGGCGTATCCGGATGATCATCGAGCCACGCGAGCAGTCGATCCACATAGGCGCGTGCTGTCTTCACGTCGGGCCCGCCGATGTCGGATCTCACGGACTGCGACTCGTGGAGTGTCTCATACCCCTGGTGCATGTTGGAGAAGCGGCCGGTGAACGGCACTGACGAGTACGCGAGCGTCGCATAGCCGGCCTCCCGGAAGATCTCTGCCAGCGTGGTCGCCTGGGCGGACAGACGGTCATCGAAACCCTTGACGCCGTGTGACGACTGGTAGAGCCCTGTGAAGATCGAAGGCGTGGAGACCTTGGTCCAGCTGCCCTGGGCGATCGGATCGAGGAAGATCGCCCCTTCGCGCGCGAGACGCGTGAGCTGCGGGGCAGTCTCGCGGGGATAGCCATAGGCGTCCAGGTGATGCCGTCGCAGCGTGTCGCCAAGGAAGAGGATGACGCCCTGGGGCCGCGCATCGTCGTTGGCGTGGCGCGGGCGCAGGGTCGGGTTCGCGAAGAAGCCGAGCGCGCCCGGCCTGTCGGGGGCGATGGAGAGCGAGAGAGTCACGCTTCTCCCTTCCCAGCGGGAGAGATCCTCAGAGATCCGCTCCCAGCGATGCGGCGTGGTCAGCGTGCGAGCGACGAGCCGCATCGACTCGTTGTCCGAGCTCAGATCGACACGGAAGGAGACGGGCTCTGCGCCGGGCGTGCCGAGCTCCAGCTCCAGGCGCGCGGCGCGCGGCACCACCACCTGGAAGCTCGCCTGCTCGCCCGCGCGCAGGAGCAGGCTGTCGTGGAAGATGTTCGCGAGTCCGTGCCAACCCCGCCCGGACTCGAGCTTCGCCAGGTGTTCGGACTCGAACACGACCCGTACAGATTCGATCTCGAACTCGGCCCCTTCGGCGTCGCTCGGCCGTAGGATCACATGTCGCGCGCCCGCCGCGGTCGGGCTGCTGAAGACCGGCGGATCGATCTTCCAGGTCTGCATCGTGTCGGAGGGCTCGATGTCGAGCGTGCCGCCCCAGCCTGGCGTTCCGACTCCGCGCTGAGCCTTCGGTAGCCCGGGCGTGATCTCCGATTGGAATCGCACGGCGATCTTGGATCCCGCCGACACGCGCCCCCGCACCTCGATCGAATGGACGGGATCGTCGGGTGCGACCTCGGAGGTTCTCTCGACATGGAGCAGTGCCGCCTTCCCTGTCGTGCGTCCTTGCAGAACGCCGTCGCGCACGGTGAGGTCCGCGACGCCGGGGCCCGACTGCCACCCCTGCGCATCGTCCTCGAACTCCCATTCTGTCCGAGTAGTCTCGGGCTGTCCGAGCGTCTCCCCCGAGATGCTGCCGGCACCGAAGCCGTCGACGAGACGCACCGTCTCCGTGGGCACGAGCGTCGCCGTAGCGGCCGCCGAATCCGCATCAGTGCTTTCTCCGGTGGGAGCATCCGAGTCTGCACAGCTGGACAACAGAAGAAAAGCGAGTAGAAAAGCGGAACGCCCGAGAGGAATTCGCATCCGCACAGTCTACTCGGTTTTCGCGACAGGTAGCGACGCAGTGTGCGCCCTTCAGTTCGATGCACCCGCTCGCCCTGCGGCCGTCGAGGTCATTCAGCAGCTGCGGCGTCCTGTCGAAACGCGCCGGGGTTCGGCCAGCCGCAGCGTCGGGCGGCGGTCACTCGGTTCGCATAACGCGCCACTCGGGCCACGTCCGGGGCAGCGGAATCGTGGCGCCTACCAGAGGCCTGGGAACAGGCGATGCGGTACGCGCCGCGCATACTCGCGATAGCCGGGTAGCTTCTCCAACAGCGTGCGGTCTTCCAGCGCGGTGCGGACGAGGGAGATGACGAGCGCGACCCCCGCAGCGACAAAGGTCCACAGTGAATCCAACACCAGGGGGATGCCCAACACGGCCAGGAGATTGCCGGCATACCCGGGGTGGCGGACGAAACGATAGGGGCCGCCGTCACAGACCTCGTGGCCGCGCTCCGTCTGGATGCGGACCAGCGAGGTAAAGAAGCGATTCTCGACTAGCGCCCACACCGCATACCCATACCCCAGGGCGCAAAGGAGCAGACCGACGACGTTCGCCCAGAGCTGGAACGGCGTGGTCCAACCATGTCTGTGGTCCAGCCCCCCGACGATCACCGGAAGGTAGAGGAGGCTCAGCGCCATCAACGGGGCGAGCACCCGGTCCCACGGTTCTACTGCCTGGCCCCGGCCGAATCTCATCCGGTCGGCTTGCAGGCCCGGGTGACGGCGTTCTGCCCACGCGCGGCCAGCGACGCCCGCGACAACGACCAGCAGCGAGAGCGCCCAGGCCTGCCACCAGACCGGGTCGCGCCCTACCACGAGCAGGGTGAGCGGGACGACGAGGTAGGCAGCGACGATGGCGAGCCAGCCTGCAGCCGAAAGCTTCTCCGGTGTAGCTGTCGAGGGATCACCCATGGGCGCAGCCTACCTGACCTCGGAGAGGTCTACCGGATGAGCAACCGTCAATGCTTGCCAGCACACTCCTTCGCTGCTGTTTGGGGCCGTTCAGATTCGCGCTGTCAATTCGCGCTGGCTAGATTCGGCATCAAGGAGAAAGGCGCATGGAAAGAGAGGCTTGGGTCAAGATTCCAACTGAGAAGGACATCGGCTGGAGCGCAACATCTGGAGACGGATACGCCTTCACGTTCCTGCCCGCGATGGGACGTCTCATCATGGCTCACCCTGTCATCGGACCGCCTTTCGTGCAGATGCTCGCAACGGTGATGTTCGGACCAGGCTCTCTGTCCCGCCGAGAGCGCGAACTTGTTGCCAGTGTTTCCGCCGCTGCTCAGGATTGCTTCTACTGAACGCAGTCTCACGCAGAGTTTCTGCGTGTCGAAGGAGCCGATGCCGAGCTGGTCGAGGCATTGAAAAATCGGCAGTGGTCTCACGTCGAGAAGCTAGATGATCGCACCCGCGCTCTCTGCCGATTGGCCGAGAAGCTCAGCGCGACTCCAACCAAGATGGTCGAAAGTGATTGGGAGCCGCTTCGCGCGCTCGGTTTCGATGACCAGGCCTGCCTCGAGGTGGCGCACATCGTTGGGATGTTCAATCACCTCACCAGGCTCGCCGACGGGCTCGGCTTGGCACTCGACCCCGAGACACAGCAAGCGTCGGCATCGGGAACCGCGCTCGTGAAGGTCGACTCCCAATAGAGCCTCGAGGTCGTCGACGATGACCGGCGCCGTCAGTCGCCTGCGAGATCGGTCAGGTACCGCTCTGGCGAATCCCGAAAACGGCGCAAGCAGCCGTCTGAACAGAAGATGAACCGCTCGCCCTCGTGCTCGGCTGCATACTCGGCGCTCCACTCGTCAACGCGCATCCCGCAGACGGGATCGCGGACCCAGGAGTGACGCTCCGACTTGCGGTCGCGGAGAGAACCATCCTCGAGCCAGAGCACCCGGTCGGAGATCTCTTCGACGCGTTGGTCGTGTGTGACGAGGACGATCGCGCACCCAGAGTCCCGAGCGATCTCCCAGAGAATCATCATGACCTCCTGGCCCGATTTCGAGTCTAGATTGCCGGTCGGCTCGTCTGCGAAGATCACCCGTGGCTGATTGATTAGCGCGCGAGCGATTGCCACACGCTGTTTCTCCCCGCCCGAGAGCGTCGACGGAAGCGCGCGCCGTCGGTCGGCAAGGCCTAGTCGCTCGATCAACTCATGGGCCCGCGCTCGTGCTGCTGCGATGCCGCCCGGAG
>CALDCK010000163.1 GCA_937937315.1 uncultured bacterium | reverse complement strand
CGACGTACTCGCGACGCCGCTCCGAACGCAAGGGAGGGGACGCGACCACTATAGCGGTCTTGGATGGAGGGCCTACCCCCTCATTTCCCAGTCGACGCCGAGATCGAGCCGTGAATATGGCGTCTAGCGGGAGACGCCCATCCTCGAGCACCCGCACCAGCGATCCATCCACTCGTAGGGGCGCCCTTGTAGCGCATCGCGGAGCGGACCTTCATCGACGACCCCAACTCGGGCCGCTCGATGATCCCGTAGCGCTCGCCGTCGCCCACGCTCATCGGGACCTAGAGCGACTCACTCGCCCTCGGCAGGACGGCAAGCGCCTCCACCTCACAGAGGAGATCCGGCCGGCACACCGCCGCCGCGACCATCGCATTGGGGAAGCCCTCGAAGCCGGCTTCGTGTAGCTTCCGCCGCAGGCGCGCGGCGTCCTCGGGGTGCTTCAGATACGTGATTGCCGAGACCACGTCGCCGAAGGTCGCTCCCTGGCCCTCGAGCAGGGCGGCGACGTTCACGAGCATGCGCTCGACCTGGGCTTCGAGCTCCCCGGGATGCGCCGTCCTTCCGGCCTCGTCGATGCTCGCGGTCCCCGAGACGTGGAGCGCGACCTTGTTTGCCTCGACCACCCTCATCCCGCGGGCGAAGTCGGAGCCGTAGAGCATGGCCTCGTTGAGCGTGGGCGCGCTCATCGCCGCGCGAACGAGCGGTCGCGGCGTCTGGATCGCGTGCGCGCCCAGGCAGAGATCGTGGCCCTCGGGTACCGTACCGCCGCCGATGCCGGTGCTGGCCGGGGCCGGATCGATCCCGCGCGCCTCGAAGAACTCGCGCCGCGCCCGGTTCAGGTCCGCGTAGTCCCGCTCCATCTCCCTCAGATGGATCCAGGTGCGCACGACGTCTCGGAAGTCCATCCCCGCCTGCTGGAGCAGGTCCTCGGCGATCCCGAACATCGCGAGGGTCTGCTGGTAGGCGTCCTCGCCCGGCCCGTAGAGCCCGCTCGCGTAGAGCCGGGCCTCCTCGCCGACGTGGACCCGAAGGCCGTGGGATCGGGCGCATTCGGCACAGCCGCAGACGGGCCGGGCCTCGAAGGCGTCGACCCGCAGCCGCGAGTCCTTCGGAAGGACCGCCTGCACCGAGACCTCCAGCCGGGCGCCGTCATCGAGCGGCGGCTGCTCGATCTCCGTGATGGCGGGTCGGTGTGGCGGCGCCCCCCCGGCAGCGAGAGCCCGACGGCGCGCCTCGCGGACGGACTCCAGGTCCGCTCGCAGACTCCGCAGGAAGAGCGTCTCGCAGACGACCGACCCGAAGCTTGCCCCCTCGGCCTCGAGGACACCGAGGATCGCGGCATAGATGGCCTCGGCCTGGGCGCCCGCGTCGCCGCCCTCAGCTTCCCCGAGCGGCTGACAGAGGAAGAAGAGCTCACGCGCCTCGGGCCCCTCCACCCGACGGAGGGCGATCGAGCAGAGACGCTTCTCGATCTTCTCGGCGGGGGAATGGGGCGGCACGGAGATCCTTCTGGCCGGCAGCGACCGGGCTCGAGCGGCATCCATGCGGGAGGGCCCGAGGACCGGCCTCATCGGGGCGAACCGATAGCGCACAGAAGCACCGAGGGCCGGGCCGCTCGATTCGGCGGCCCGGCCCTGCGGGTCGTAGCTCAGCTGGCTCTTCGGCGACGGGTGGCTAGCACCCGTCCGTCGGCAGCTGTCCGTCCGGCTCGGAGGAGAAGAACGTGAAGTCTCCCTTGGGCTTGTTCTTCTCGAAGCAGTTGCCCGACGACGGCTCCAGGCTGAAGTACGTGAGGTCCGCGGCCAGCGCTCCGAGCGGGCCCGGGGGCGGTTTCAGCCCGTTGTCCTTCAGCTTGTTGAGGGAGATCAGGTTGTTGTTCACTGACGGATCGGCCCGCGGCGGGTCGTTGACGCAGTTGCGATTCGGGTCGCCCGTCGCCGTCGCCGTGCACCATCCGAGCACTCCGATCCCGACGTAGTCGTTGTTCTCGACGTCGTTCTTCGAGACCGAGTGATCGGAGACGCCCAGGAGCAGGACCCCGACGCCGGTCGGCAGGCCGGCCTGGAAGCTCCCCGACGGAGCGGGGTTCGGAAACAGGTTGTTGTCGTAGATGTCGTTGTGCTCGATCACCCAGTCGGCCATGACCGGAAGTGGGGTGTTGAACGTTGCGTTCGGGTGGAAGAGGCCGATGCCCACGACGTTGTCGTGGATGTCGTTGTGAGTCACCTCGACGTCGTTCGAGACCGTGATCTCGAAGCCGATCACGCTGTCGAAGAGCTCGTTCCCGATGACGCGAACGTTCTCGACGGCCGCCACCCACATGGCGGTGTCCAGCGAGCCGTAGGAGACGTTGGCCGCGACCACGCCGTTCGCGGAGATCGTCGGGTAGATCCCGTTGTTGAGGTTCCGGACCGATTCGTTGCGGACGATCTTGAAGTCGTCGACGAAGCGGGTCTGGATTCCGTTGCGCGGGAAGTCCTCGACGCTGAAGCCGCGGATGTAGAAGCCCTGGATCTCTTCGGGGCATTCACCGGCCAGGACCGTCGGGCCGCAACCCGCGGGAGCCACGTAGACTCCCGTCCGCTGGGTCCCGTAGTGAACGAGGCGGACCTTGCCGGCCCCGCCCGCCGAGCCGATCAGGCGAAGATCGTCGGTGGTGATGCGGAGGCCGTAGACGGCGTTCCCGGTCTCCTGGTAGACCCCGGGCTCCACGAGAATCGTGTCGCCCGGAGAGGCGAGGTCGATCGCTGCCTGGATCGACTCGCCCGGCGAGACGTGGTGCACGGCCGCGGTGGCCGCCGTGGCGGTGGCGAGTAGGGCGACTGCGAGCAAGGTGCAGAAACGGCACAGATTCATCGTGGTTCTCCAGCCTCGAGCCTTGACCCCGTCGGGGTTGGTGGAGGGGCGGCCGGCCGCGGCCTTCCGTCGGATGGACCTCGGGCGCACCAACTTGCCCCAATGCCTGTTCCTCTTACGTGGATGCGCGTGACTTGTCAATCTCGAATGTACTTCGACGGGCGCGGAGCTCGACACCTGCTGTCGTCGGAATCTGCCCCAAGGGGTTCGATTGACTTCGCCTGCTCCGATCACCGACAATAGTCCCGCGGGGCAAATGGCCGCGGGGCCCGCCTTGCAGCGAGCCCATTCACTCCAACCGGGACGAATCTCCGAAGCGATGGACGCGCAAGACGCAGCCCGATCCGGCGGGAACGCCCTCGCGAGCACGGCCCCCGGCCGGGCCGGGCTCCTGCTCTGCGCGCTGCTGGCCGTCTGCGCCTGCGGACCGGATCCCGCGCCTGCGCCGCTGGATTTTCCGAGCGAGCCGTCCGGCCAGCTCGAGATCTCCTATCCCCTCGATGAAACGGTGTTTCCGCCGGAGATCGTCGCTCCGACCTTCGTCTGGAGCGACGCGACCGACGGCGTGGAGCGCTGGATGGTTCTGCTGCGGCTGGGCTCGACGGAGGAGGTGCTCCGGTTTCCGACGGCGGAGCCGCGCTGGCGCCCCCCGGAGCAGGACTGGGCCGACATCAAGCAGCGAACCGAGGAGCGCGACGGGGAGGTCGCGATCGTCGGGGTCGGGCCGCAGGCGGAGGCCCTCTCCTCGGCGAGCATTCGCATACGGACGTCCACGGACCCGGTGGGCGACTCGATCTTCTACCGCGAGGTTCCGCTCCCGTTCCTCGACGCCGTCCAGGACCCGTCGCGCATCCGCTGGCGCTTCGGCTCGATCGACTCCGAGACCCCGCCGCCCATAGTCCTCGAGGATCTGCCGGTCTGCGGAAATTGCCACTCCTTCTCGGGCGACGGCAGGGTCCTCGGCCTGGACGTCGACTACGGCAACGACAAGGGCGGCTATGCCGTCCTCCCGGTCTCCCGGCAGATGGTGATGAACGACGAGAAGATCATCACCTGGAGCGACTACAGGAAGGACGACGGCGAGCTCACCTTCGGACTCCTCTCCCAGGTCTCGCCCGACGGCCGCTACGTGATCAGCACGGTCAAGGACCGCGCGGTGTTCGTGGCGACGCCCGGGATCGAGTTCTCCCAGCTCTTCTTCCCGATCAAGGGGATCCTCGTCGTCTACGACACCGTGACGGGCACCTACACGCCGCTGCCGGGCGCGGACGACCCCGAGTACGTCCAGAGCAATCCCACCTGGAGCCCCGACGGTGAGTGGATCGTCTTCGCGAGGACGGAGGCCTATCGCGGGAGTGGAGTCGAGAACGCCGAGAGCATCCTCCTCGACGAGAACGACGTCCCCCAGTTCATCGAGGACAAGGAGCCCTTCAAGTTCGATCTCTACCGGGTTCCGTGGAACGACGGCCGCGGGGGGACGCCCGAGCCGATCCAGGGCGCCTCGCACAACGGGATGAGCAACTTCTTCGCGAAGTTCTCCCCGGACGGGAAGTGGATCGTCTTCTGCAAGGCCGAGAACTACATGCTGCTGATGCCGGACAGCGAGCTCTACATCGTCCCGGCCGAAGGCGGCGAGGCGCGGCGCCTGCGCGCGAACACGCGCCTCATGAACTCCTGGCACAGCTTCTCGTCCAACGGCCGCTGGCTGGTCTTCTCCTCGAAGGCCAACACTCCCTACACCCAGCTCTTCGTGACCCACATCGACGAGCGGGGCCGCTCCACGCCCGCCGTGGTGCTCGATCGCTTCACCGGGAGCGACCGCGCGGCGAACATTCCGGAGTTCGTCCCGCTGCCCG
>CALDCK010000162.1 GCA_937937315.1 uncultured bacterium | reverse complement strand
CGGACAGCTCTACGCGATCGACGCGGAGGCGAAGCGGGCGAGCCCCGAGGAGCGGCTGGCGACGCTCGCCGCACTCCGCGCGGAGCAGTCGAAGCCGGTGCTCGACGAGATCCGCACCTGGCTGATGACGCAGCGGGCGCTTCCACGCTCGGCGCTGGGCAAGGCCATCGCCTACACGAGCGGGCTGTGGCCCGGCCTGGTGCGCTTCCTCGCGGACCCGAAGATCCCGCTAGACACGAACTCCGTCGAGCGGGCGCTGCGTGGCGTCGCCGTCGGACGGAAGAACCATTACGGGAGCCGGTCGGAGCGAGGCACCCGCGTCGCGGCGCTCTTCTACTCGCTGATCGAGTCGGCGAAGCTCTGCGGCGTCGAGCCGCGCGCCTACCTTCGGGAAGCCACCCTGCGAGCCGTTCGGAATCCCGGGACGGTCACGCTCGCCCGTGACCTCAAGTCACCGAGATCCTGAGAGAAATCGGCGCTGGACTGCCTGGCCGCGAAACGGCGATGATGGCCGAGGACGTACGCTTCATCGACTTCGACGCGCGCCACCGGTGATGGTCAGGGCCCTCGTCCGGCGTCGGGCAGGTCCACCCCCTCGCCGCTACCGTCCCCACCACTCGGAAGAAGACGAGCACGAGGAGAACGTGACGATGGCCAGAGTCTTGATCACCGGAACCAGCAAGGGAATCGGCTACGACACCGCACTCCTGCTCGCGCGGCAGGGTCACGATGTGCTGGCCACCATGCGCAATCCGAGCGCCAGCGATCTGGCCGACGTCGCGAAGGCGGATTCCCTGCCGGTGACAGTGCTCCCGCTCGACGTGGACGACGACGAATCAGTGGCCTCGCTCTTCGGCGGGGTCGGACCGCTCGACGTACTCGTCAACAACGCCGGCATCCTGAGCATCAATGCCGTCGAGGACGAGCCCTTCGAGCAGTACGAGCGCGTGATGCAGACGAACTACTTCGGCGCCGTACGCTGTGTGAAGCAGGTCCTGCCGGCGATGCGCCAGCGAGGATCGGGCTGCATCGTCAACATCACGTCGATCGCAGGGCGCATCGCCTACTTCGCGAGCAGCGCCTATGCCGCCTCGAAGTACGCGCTGGAAGCGTTCACCGAGTGCCTGGCCCAGGAGACCCGGGGCTTCGGCATCCGCGTGGCCCTCGTCGAGCCGGGCATCATCGACACTCCGATGGCGACGTCGAGCCTGCCGGCGTACGACGAGGCCAGCGCATACCCCCACGGTCGGCGGCTCCACGCCTTCTTCAACAACCCGGAGAAGCCCGACGCCCCGGCGGACCTCGTTGCTCAGATGATCCGGTACGTGATCGAGTCGAACGATCCCCGGCTGCGCTTTCCAGTCGGGCCCGACGCCCACCCGTTCATCGGCTGGCGCGGCTCGCTGAGCGACGAGGACTGGGTCGGGCTCAGCGGGTTGCAGAAGGACGAGGACTACTACGCGCGCGTCTTGGTAGACACCGGAATCGATCTCCGCCCGCAGTGATCCGGCCGGCCGCCGCAAACACGAAGAACCAGCCCCACCCCTCGATCTCGAAGGTGGAGGTGTCTCCGGCCTCCGGCCAGATCTTCTTTCGCAGTCGATTCATCGAATCGACGAGGGGATCCTCCGGACCCTCGACGCGCATGAAGACCGAGTTGCTGGCCTCGTTGTACATGTAGAGCGATCTGACCTGCCCCGGGATTTTCGGACCACCCGACATCTGAGAGAATGGCTTCTGATGAGCCTGACCCCTTCGTTGGTCCAGCTTGCTGGTCGTCTTCTCAGGTTGCCAAGTCCTGCTCCGGTCCAAGGCCGCGAAGCTGCGACGCAAACACCGAGGGCGGAAGGTCTCCCAGTGATGAGTGCGGGGCGAGGGCCGAGCGGATCGTGGACCACACCGGCCACCGCTCCCACGCCATGGTGCGCGTCTACACCCCCCGCAGCGACGCCTTCGAGGGCCACGCCGCGGAGGGGCTGCTCTAGACGCGACGCCTGCGCCAGCCCGCTAGGCTGAGCAACCCCGTCATCACGAGCAGACCCGTGCCGGGCTCGGGAACGGGGGTCCAGACGGCGTAGACATAGTAGCGTCCTTCGACGGGGAACAAGGCAGACAGATCCCACGCCGAGTCCAGGATCAATGCGTCGCTGGCGAAATCTTCTGCCTCAATCGTGGAGTTGTACACGTGCGACGTGGCTACTTCGCCTGGGCCGGCGCCGTACATACCGAGAAACCGATTCCGCCGCACGCTGCGACACTCATGTTCCTGGGCCTCTCCGGGAGGAGGGCCACTGGTGCCATTCCCATGCTTTGCGTCTGCGCGGTTTGTGAGGTGGCGAGTGAAGGGGTAGGTAGCGAAATTGATTCCAGGAAGTTGAGGCAGCTCTTTCGCCATGCCTCGTCCTGGATGTGCTCCTCCAGAAATTCGACGCAGACATCCTGGGCAACGGCGGGCGCCGACACGAATCCCACTGGGCAGATGAGCATTAGGCAGCTGCGGCGAATCATGGCGATGACCTTCCCATTCGATATGGGCATGCCCGATTGCGTCAGTGCTCTAGGCGCTGGGCTGAAAGCGAAAGGCCAATGAGCCCGAGGAGGACGATCAGTGCCGTCGCCGGCTCGGGGACAATCGTGACGCTACCGCCCGGTGCCGTGGTCAGCCCAAAGAAGCTCAGGCGATGAAGGTCCTGTGAATCGGTAAACCATTCGTAGCTCAGGGTGCCAGGCGCCAGAGCGAGAACGCTGACGCTGGCGATGAGTTGATTGTCTGGCACTAGCCCTAAGCTATTGGACTGGTTGAATGCGTCGCCGGAGCCTGGTCCGCCGTGGAGACCGCCGAGTTTCCATGCGAGCCCTCCAGAAAAGCTTGTTAGTGCTTGCTGCGATGAGTCCGCGTAGCTGGCGAGTCCGGGGTCAACGACAAGACGCCCGAAAATCAAAGTGGCCGCCTGACCCTCCGCATCCCCGAACACACTCAGCGTGATCGTCTCCCCGACCGAGTACGTCTGCCTGTCTGGAGTGATTGTCAGCGTCGCGGCCTGGGCGCCGCTCGCGAGCACGAAGATCGCCAGGGTCCTGCGGATGATCATGGTCATCGGAGAACCCTCCGGCGTGATGACACCATTCGAGGACGGTGCCCGTCAAGCGTCATCGGCCCGCATGGGTGCACGATGGAGTGGAGTGGTCGAGTGCTGATGTGGCGGGGCGACGTTGCAGGCGCCGAGGGGGTCCGCGTAGGGATGGATCTGCACCAGGGAGAGCGCGCGGCGCACCCACTCCAAGAGGGGCGGCCAGCGGTAGAGATCGCCCAGGGCTTCGGGAATCCGATCGTAGGCCAGGGCGGCGAGGGAGTAGGCGTCCCAGCGGACACGGGGATGGCCGGAGGGCCAGTCGTCCCCCGGCAGCTCGAGATAGGGCGTGCTGCGACCCTCGTGGTGATGGGCCCCGTCGGCGACCTCCGCCACCTTCTGGGCCAGGCGGCGGGTGGCGGCGAGTCGCAGGAAGCCATCCAGCGTGCACGCGCCCAGGCGGGCGACGTCGGCGCGAACGTCCGCGAGGAGTCGCCGTCCCCCTTCGCCCTCCGGGTCGTCGATGGGCCAGCGCGCGAGATCCACCGCGCTCTCGGGCCAGGTCGCCTGCGTCATGCCGGACGCGAGGTTAGAGTCGAGCCGTGCGAACGGTCAAACTCGGCAACACCGGCCTCGAAGTCTCTCGGCTCTGTCTCGGAATGATGAGCTACGGAACGCCCGCGTGGCGGCCCTGGGTGCTCGACGAGGCCCAGAGCCGACCCTTCCTGCGGCGCGCCGTCGAGGCGGGGATCAACTTCTTCGACACCGCCGACATGTACTCGCGAGGCGTGAGCGAGGAGCTCACCGGGCGCCTGCTGCTGGAGCTGATGCCGCGCGACCAGCTGGTGATCGCCACGAAGCTCTTCTTCCCGCTGCGCGACGAGGGCGCCAATCGCCTCGGTCTGTCACGCAAGCGCATCCTCGACTGTGTGGACGCGTCGCTGCGACGCCTCGGCACCGACTACATCGACCTCTACCAGATCCACCGCTACGACCCGGCGACACCCCTCGAAGAGACCCTCGAGGCGCTCGACGCCTGCGTGAAGGCGGGGAAGGTCCGCTACCTCGGCGCCTCGAGCATGTTTGCCTGGCAGTTCGCGAGGGCGCTCTACCGCGCCGATCGCTCCGGCCTCACGCGCTTCGTCTCGATGCAGAACCACTACAACCTGGTCTTCCGGGACGAGGAGCGGGAGATGCTGCCCCTGTGCCGCGCCGAGGGCGTCGGCGTCATTCCCTACAGCCCGCTCGCCCGTGGATTCCTGGCGGGCACGCGCTCGCGGGAGCAGTGGGAGACGACCCTGCGCGCCGAGACCGACACCTTCTCGAAGCCCGAGATGATGAGGGACTGCGACTTCGAGGTGCTCGACCGGGTGAAGGAGCTGGCCGCCGCCCGCGGCATCTCGCCGGCTCGGGTCTCCCTCGCCTGGCTCCTCCATCAGCCGGGAGTGACGGCACCGATCGTCGGGGCCACCCGCATCGAGCAGCTAGACGACGCCCTCGCGGCCCTCGACGTCGAGCTCGACGAGTCCGAACGAAGCGGTCTCGAGGCGCCCTACCAGCCGCGCCCGGATCGGGGCTTCCTCTAGGGGACGGACGGCGGGTGGCCGCCGCGCCGGCTATTCGAGTCGCAGCTCGACGGGCTGGAGGAGGCGAAACTCGAGCAGTGATCCCGCCGCGAATCCGGGGCGCTCCGGGGCCGTCGATCCCTTCGCCGGACCCGTCGTCTCGGCGACCGGGATCTGGTGCGGTCCGCTCACGATCTGGATCAGCTGACCCCGGAACATGAGCTGGTCGAGCTCGAGCTTCAGCCGGCTCGCCACAGGCGCGTTCGCGCGGACCTCGGCGATTCTGCCGTAGACCCTCGTGCCCACCGGCACGATCGGGGTCTCGCCGGCGGCCAGGCCGGTCTCGAGGGTCCCGCCGAAGCGGTCGTCGGCGACGCTCTGGCGAGGGTCGATGGTGTCGGCAATGCGCACCCGAAGGTGGGTGCCGGCCGGCACCCGGGCGAGCTTCGGCAGAGTCTGCCCCTGGGCCGGCGTCGTCGGCGTCTGGGCCGAGGCCGGAGTCGGCGTCGCCTCGGGTGCGGGATGGGAGCGCCCGGTGAAGGTCAGCGCGAGGAGGTCGGCGAGGGGAACCACCTGGACCTGCCCCGAGACCTCGAAACGGATGGCCCGCTCGGTTCCGCCCCGGTATACGCCTTCGAGCATTCGCCCGTCTCGCGTCTCCAGGACGTCCGCGCTGGCGGCCCCGGCCAGGATCCCCAGCAGGGCGAGGTATGTTGCGGCTCTCATCCGGGTTCTCCCTCTCGCGGGGGGGCTCATCGGCGAGCCGGGGCACAGACTTGTGTCCGCCCCCGACCTCGCGGCCTCGGTCGGCGCGATTCGCTACTCCATGGGGCCCCATGCCCGAGGCGAGTCCGATCCAGCCCGCGAATCGTCCCAGCCCCCGGGAGCGCCGGACCCTGGTGCTCCTCGGTGTCGGCGGCGCCCTGGGCCTGACCCTGGCTGCGGCGGGGGTGATGAGCCCGGCTCCCGGCGGAGATGCGTTGCCCGCCTCGGCCGTGGCCTCGGTGGGGGGCGAGATCCTGCGCGTCGAGGAGTACGAACGCGCGGTCCAGGCCCTCGCGAACGATCGTCGCGGGCCGATCGGCGACAAGGAGAAACGACACGTACTCGACCGGCTCCTCGAAGAGGAGCTCCTGGTGCAGCGCGGCCTCGAGCTCGGCCTGGCGCGCCACGACCGGCGAGTGCGCGGCGACATCGTCTCGGCGGTGATCCAGCTCGTGGTCTCCCAGGCCGACGCGCAGGATCCCTCACCGGCGGAGGTCGAGGCGTTCTACGAGGAGCAGCTCGACTACTTCACGCGCACCGGCCGCTCCTGGGTGCGCCAGATCCTGGTCCGGGGGCCCCCGAAGCGAACCGAGGAAGAGGCGGCGGGTCGAGCCCGGGAGGTCGCCCTCGCGCTGCGCGAGGGCGAGGACTTCGAGGCGGTGGACGAACGTCTCGGGGATCCGCAGATCGCTCCGCTTCCCGCCGATTACCTGCCCGCGCCGAAGCTGCGCGAGTACCTCGGCCCGACCGCCACCCGCGCGGCGCTCGTCCTCGAGCCCGGCGGCGTGAGCGACCCGGTTCGCTCGGCGTCGGGGTTCCACGTGCTGCAGCTCGTCGATCGGGAGCAGAGCCGGGTGCCTTCCCTGGCAGAGATCGAGGACGAGGTGCGCGCAGAGCTGCGCCGCCGCGCCGGCGACCGGGCGCTGCGCGAGTACCTGGACGAGCTGAGGGAGCGCGCCGACGTGCGGGTCGTGTCCGAGCTGCCGTGAGGCCGGCCGCGATCCCCGTCGCAGCCTTCGCGATCGCGATCTTCCTGGCGATGTCGGCGTCGGCCCACACGCGCTCGGTGTCCTACTCGAGCTGGGAGCTCGATCCCCAGGGCGCCCGAGTGCGGGCGCGCATTCCGCTGCTCGAGCTCTCGCGCCTCGGGCTCGACCCGGTCCTCGACGTCGGGAGCGACGGACCGGCGGCACGCTATCTCGCGTCGCACCTGAGATTCACTGCGGGCGACGGCGTGTGCCCGCCCTCGGCGCCGGTGGCCCTGACGGCGCCGAAGGGCTGGGTCCATCTCGAGTGGCGGGTCGACTGCGAATCGAGCGGCGCGCGGGCGGTCGAGAGCTGGATCCTGCGCACCGAGGCGCCTTCGCACATGCACTTCGCGCGCGTGTCCGAGCCGGGTAGTGCGGCGCTCGAACGGGTGTTGATCGAGGGCGAGAGGCAGTGGCCGCTGGCGCGGGAGGACGAGGGCAGCACCCGCGACGCCGGCGGGACACCGCTCTCGGGCTACCTGACCATTGGCGTCGAGCACATCCTCTCGGGCTGGGACCATCTGGCCTTCGTGCTCGCGCTCCTCCTGCTGGCGGGAGGATTTCTCGAGGTGGCCTCACTGGTCACCGCCTTCACCGTCGCCCACAGCATCACTCTCGGCCTCGCAGTGCTCGGCCTGGTACATCCCGAACGCCAGGCCGTCGAGGCACTGATCGGCTTCTCGATCGCCCTGGTCGCGGCGGAGAACGCCTGGCTCCTGGGAGGACGCGGACGGGTCGTGCCCTGGGCGGTCGCATCGTCGCTGCTGGCGCTCTCGGGGCTGGCGGTCTGGGGTGTGGGCGTCGTGTCGAGCTCCACGCTGCTCGGCCTCGCGGTCTTCTCGGCCTGCCACTTTGCGCTGCTCGACCGGGTCGAGCGCCCCGCGCGCCTGAGGGCGGCGGTGGCCTTCGCCTTCGGTCTGGTCCACGGCTTCGGCTTCGCCGGCGTGCTCGCCGAGATGGCCCTCCCCACCGAGCGCCTCGTTCCGGCGCTCTTCGGCTTCAACCTGGGGGTAGAGGTGGGCCAGCTCGCGGTGGTGGCACTGGTCTGGCCCGTGCTCCGCGCCCTGCAGCGCTCGAGCCCCGAGGGCTGGCACCGCGGCGTCGCCGAGGTGGGGTCGGCGGCGGTCTTCGCCCTCGGCCTCTACTGGTTCCTGGTTCGCACCCTGGGCGGGTAGCGGGTTCCGACCGGATCAGAGCCCCTTCAGCCAGTCCGCGACCGCCTGACCGATCTCGTCGGGCGAGTCCTCCTGGATGAAGTGGCTGCCCTTCACCGTCACCTCGCGCTGGTTGGACCAGCTGCGGCAGAACTCCCGCTGCTCTCCGGTCAGGATCGCACCGGGCTCCGCGTTGACGAACAGCTTCGGGACGTCGCTCCCGGGCAGCCACTTCGCGTAGCTCTTCACGATCTCGACCACGTCGGCGGGCTCGCCTTCGATCGGGATCTGGCGAGGCCAGGTGAGCGTGGGCCGGCGATCCTCGCCGGCGTTGGCGAAGGGGCGCCGGTAGACCGCCATCTCCGCCTCGTCGAGACCGCGGAGCACCGAGCCGGGAAGCACCCGCTCCACGAACACGTTGCCATCGAGCACCATCGCCTCGCCCGCTTCCGAGCGGAAGCCCTGGAACACGCCCCGCGCTGCCTCGGGCCACTGCTCCCAGGTGACCGGACGGACGATGGCCTCCATGTAGGCGATGCCCTTCACGCGGTCCCGATGCCGGTTCGCCCAGTCGAAGCCGAGGGCAGACCCCCAGTCGTGGATCACGAGGGTGACGTTCTCGTTCACGTCGAGCGCGTCGAGCAGCGCATCGAAGTACTTCCGGTGCTCGACGAAGGTGTACCGGTCGGGTCCCGAGTCCGGGAGCTTCGCGGAGTCCCCCATTCCGATGAGGTCCGGCGCGATGCATCGACCGAGGCCTTCGAGGTGGGGGATGATGTTGCGCCAGAGATACGACGAGGTGGGGTTGCCGTGCTGGAGGACGATCGGGTCTCCGCTCCCGGTCTCGACGTAGGCCATGCGCTGGCCCAGGACGTCGAGGGTCTTCTTCTCGTAGCGTTCTTCGGCAGAGATCATCGGGGGCTCCTCGGGGTCTTCGGAGGGACGGGTGCATCGGAGGTCGGAGAGGAGCCCTCCGCGCGGCGAAGCGAGTGCTCCATGCACTCGGGACAGATGGCGTGGGTGAACTCGGCGTCGGAGTGGTCGTGGACGTAGGTCTCGACCTGCTCCCAGTAGCCGCCGTCGTTGCGGACGTTCTTGCAGTGCATGCAGATGGGGATGAGTCCCGAGAGCACCTTCACGCGATCCAGGGCCTCGCGCAGCTCACCGATCAGCTCCTCGCGCTGGCGCTCCGCGGCGCAGCGCCGGCTGATGTCGATGGCGACGCCGATCACGCCCTGGATCGCCCCGCCCGCATCGCGGAGGGGCTGGACGTGGGAGCTCATGGTCACGCCGTCGGCCGCCTCGACCTCGTAGGAGGCGGACTTGCCCTGGAGCGCCTTCACGTGGGCCGCGATCGGCGGGAACTCCGGATCGTCGAATCCGAAGTAGGTCGGGATGTCCATTCCGATGAGCTCGTCCGGATCGGTGGCCAGCTGCTGAACCGCACCTCCGGTCCACCAGGTGAGCCGCATCCGGGTGTCGGTGGTCCAGACGAGCGCCGGCACCCGCGAGACGAGGGGAGCGGTGCGGCGTACCGGATCCCCGTGGAGAACCGAGACCGTCGTGTTCCGCTGCTTCTCGAGAGCAGCTACGCGTTGCCGGAGCTCTTCGAGCTCCGCGAGAAGGTCCTTCCGGGACCGGGTGAAGTCGTCCATGTCCGCGCTCTCCTGGGGGGCGTTGGGATTTCGCCTCGGTCCAGTGGCCTTCGATGACGGCGCGTCGGGCCCCACTTGATACCGCTTACCCAGGCCCGGCGAAACGCCGAAACACGGAGAGCCATGTCGATGGTGAAGCCCAGAGGAGCGCTGCTCGTCCTGGACGTCGGGAAGGACAGCTTCGGCGAGCTGGCCCTGCGCCTCGTGCGTCTCGGCGTGGATGCCGTGCTGGCGGCGGGAGTCGAAGAGGCCGAGCTGATGGCTCGTCAGGAACGGATCCAGATGTGCGCGATGCTGCTCCCGGCCAGTGCCTCGGGCGAGCTCGTCGACCGCGCGCTGGAGTCGGTCGGGTCCCACACCGAGGTCGGACCGGAGGCGATCGCCGTCGTCGGCCCGCGGCCGGACGAGGGCGCCCTCGAGGCCCTGCGTCAGCGCGGCGTGGGGTGGCGACTCTGGGAGCCCCTCGAAGACCGCGACCTGCTCTTCATGGCAGGCGCGCTGATGTGGCCCGGGTCCGACGCGGACCTGCGCCTCGACGTTCGGATTCCTACCGCGCTTCCGGCCCTGGTCTCCCAGGGCCGCGTGTCGCGGAGCGTACTGGTGGGCGACCTGTCGCCTTCGGGTGCGCGCGTCGAGACCGACGCACCTTTTGCCGAGGGGAGCGAGGTCGAGCTGGAGATCGCGCTGCCCGGGGGGCGCGTGGTGACGGTCGGCGGCGTCGTGCGCTGGGCCGTCGAGGACGACTCGGACCGCGCCCGGGGACCCGGATTCGGAGTCGAGTTCGGCGATCCGTCTCCCGAGATCCTGGTCGCCCTGGCCGATCACATCGCCAGTGAGCGCGAGCGCTTCCTTCTCTAGGAGTCCGCTCGCTTCTTCGGCAGATAGAGGTCCGTGATCGTTCCGGCGGCGATCTGCGCGGCGAAGCCCAAGGTCTCCGAGAGCGTGGGGTGGGGGTGGATGGTGAGCGCCAGATCCTCGGCGTTCGCACCGAGCTCGATGGCCAGGGTGGCCTCGGCGATCAGCTCCCCCGCCGACGGCCCCACGATGCCGGCGCCACGAAGCCGGCCGCTCTCGGCGTCGAAGAGCAGCTTCGTCGATCCTTCCGTGCGCCCGATTCCCAGGGCGCGGCCGCTCGCGACCCAGGGGAAGACCGACTTCTCGACGGCAAGTCCGCGTTCCCGGGCCTCGGCCTCGGTGAGCCCGACCCAGGCGATCTCCGGGTCGGTGTAGGCGACGGACGGAATCGCGGCGTCGAAGGCCGAGGGCAGTCCGCAGATCGACTCGGCGGCGATCGCCCCCTCGTGGGTGGCCTTGTGGGCGAGCATCGGCGATCCGGTCACGTCGCCGATGGCGTAGATGTGGGGGACGTTCGTGCGCAGCCGGTCGTCCGTCGGGACGAATCCGCGCTCGTCGACCTGCACTCCGGCGCGCTCGAGGTCGATGCGATCGCCATTCGGGACGCGCCCGATCGCGACCAGCACCCGATCGTAGACGGCCGCGTCGGGCGCTTTTCCACCTTCGAAGTGGACGAGCAGGCCCTCGTCGGTCGCCTCCACCCCGGTCACCCTCGTCTCCAGGTGGACCCCGGCGTAGCGGCGCGCGATCGATCGGGCGAGGGGCCGCACCAGGTCCGGATCCGTGCCCGGCATCAGCTGCGGCAGGAGCTCCACGACCGTGACCTCGGCGCCGAGTGCGTCGTAGACCGCCGCCATCTCCAGTCCGATGATGCCGCCGCCGACGACCAGCAGGCGCCGCGCCTCGGGATCGACTCGCAGCGCGGAGGTGGAGTCGAGCACCCGGGGATCGTCGGGCATCCCCGGGAGGGTGGCGGGTCGCGAGCCCACGGCCACGATGGCCGCGTCGAAGGAGAGGGCGTGGGAGCCGCTCTCCGTCTCGACCTCGACCCGGTTCGGCCCGATGAAGCGGCCGCTTCCGGTCAGCACCCGGACCCCGCGCTGATCGGCGAGCTTGGCCAGGCCCTGGTTCAGGCGCGAGACGACCCGGTCTACGTGGGCGTGGATCTTCGCGAAGTCCAGGCGCGGGGCGTCGAAGGAGACGCCGGCGGCGGCGAGCCCCTCGGTCTCGTGGATGACTTCGGCCAGGTGGAGCAGGACCTTCGAGGGGATGCAGCCGGCGTTCAGGCACACGCCGCCGAGAACCGGGTCCCGCTCGACGAGCACCACGTGCTTTCCGAGATCGGCCGCGCGAAAGGCCGCGGTGTAGCCGCCGGGGCCCGCACCGAGCACCAGCACCTCGGCGTGATCCGCATCCGCGCTCGCAGGGGTCGGCGCCGCGGTGGCGGCGACCTCGTCTCCCACGGTCTCCGCGGTAGGCGCAACGTCGTCGCTCGACGCCGGCTTCCGGGTGGGCGCGGCGTCGTCCTCTGGTGCGGCCTCCCGGGCGGGCGCCGCGACGTCCACGTCCTCCAGTGCGAGGCGCACCAGCGGCGTCCCTTCGCTCACGGTGTCGTTCACGGCGACGAGCACCGC
>CALDCK010000161.1 GCA_937937315.1 uncultured bacterium | reverse complement strand
ATCTTCTTCTACCCCACCCGCGACCAGAGCCCGGAGCGCCAGGCTCGCGACCGCTACGAGTGCCATCGCTGGTCGATCCACGAGAGCGGCTTCGACCCCAGCCTGCCCCAGGCCCCTCCCGCCGAGGGGGTCGCGGTCATCCCCTCGCGACCCATCGGCGCCGACACCTTCGCCGGCGCCGCAGCGGGTGCATTGATCGGCGGCGTCGCCGATCACTCGGGCGAAGGCGCAGCCATCGGTGCTGCCGCCGGGCGAGGTCGGCTCCGACGACCTGCGCTCGAACTATCACCGGGCGATGTCCGCGTGTCTCGAGGGACGGAGCTACACGGTGCGATGAAGCGGGCCGCTCATGGAGACGCGTCGGCCGCCGGGTCGAAGTGGGCCTTGAGCTCGGCGACGTCCACGACTCGCTTCCGCGCGGCGCCCGCCCCCAGCTCCCGGGCGAGGTCGCGCAGGGCAGGCGTCGCCACACTCACCTCGCGACCGCTGCGCGTGAGCTCCGGGGGCGCGTCGTGGCCCGCGCGGTCGGCCACGGCCGGGGCGATCCCGGCGTAGGCCTCAGCGAACTCCTCGGCGTCGCCCTCGCGATCCCAGGCCGTGAGCCAGACGAACTCCAGCCGCGCGCCACACTGCGCCACGAGGAACCGGTCTCCATCCCAACCCTGCCAGACGTCGGGCGACGGATCGTCGCCGAGGTCGCGAAACAACACCGAGAGGTGAAGCTCACCGACGGTGTTCTCGTGCAGGAAGGTGCAGCCCTCGGGAAGCCTCGCACGCAGCGGTCGCAGGTCGAAGACGAGGAAGGGCTCGCGGCGACGCTCCGGGTGCATCGCCTGCTCCGTCGAAGCCGGCGGTCGATCGAGCAGCCCCCGGCCCTCGGCCACCGAGAGGGGAAGGCCCGCGGCGTAGGGAAAGGCGAGGGTGAGCCGCAGCAGCGCGGGGGCATCCTCCAGGGCCTCGCCTGCATTCTCGGCGACGTCTTCCTCGAAGCTCTCGGTGAAGGCGTCGGTGGGCAGGCTGTCGATCCCGGCTCCCATCGCCTCGTAGCCGTAGCGCAGGGCATCTCCCTCGAGGGCGGCCTGGATGGCGCGGTCGAGGTCGTCCTGGTCGATGCGCTGGAAGGCGGGATCGATGAGCTCCGGGTAGGCGACATGCTGGAGCAGGTGGACGATCTCGTGGCTGAGGACGAACTCGGTGAGGAAGTCGCGCCGACTGACGAAGGAGAGCAGGCGCAGGGAGAGCGGCGAACGCGTCCCTTCCACCACATAGATCGTCTCGGTGGCGGGCACGTAGAGACCCGCCACCTCGCTGCTGAAGACCGCGACGGTCTCGTCGCGAAGATCCCGCCCCCGCGGCCACAGACCCATCGTCACCAGCCCGGCTTCGTAGGCGCGAACGGACTCCTCGGGCCACTGCTCCGCGAGAGCCTCCTCGACCACGACGATGAGGTCGTCCGGCGTCGCGACCCGCGCGAGGGGCGGTTCCGAAACGAAGAGCTGCCGGGCCTGCATGGTGCGGTCGAGCACCGCCTCGAAGGCGACGGGCCGGATCTCCCCCCCGGCGACGAGGCCGTAGGCGCAGCCGATCGGCGACGCGAGGGCGAGGCCCAGGATCAGGAGTCGATGAAGTCGCCCGCCACGCACATCGCGAACGGTAGTGCAGCTCGCCCGGGCCGGCGCCGGTAGACTCCTCCCTTCGTCAGGGAGGGAAGCGCGTGGAGACGGTCAGCGAATCGCGGATGTTCGGCGGGACCCAGGGCGTCTACCGCCACCCCTCGAAGTCCACCGGCTGCGACATGGAGCTCGCGGTCTACACACCACCCGGGGCGAGCGCCGGTCGCGTGCCCGTGCTCGTCTATCTCTCGGGGCTCACCTGCACCTGGGAGAACGTGACCGTGAAGGCCGGGGCCCAGCGCATCGCGGCTCGGGAGGGCCTGCTCTTCGTCGCGCCGGATACGAGTCCCCGGGGCACCGACTTCCCCGGGGAGCACGAAGACTACGATTTCGGCTCCGGCGCCGGCTTCTACGTCGACGCGACGGAGGAGCCCTGGCGGCGCGCCTACCGCATGTACTCCTACATCACCGAGGAGCTGCCCGCCCTGGTGGCGGAGCACTTCCCGGCGGACATCGGGCGTCAGGGGATCTTCGGCCACTCCATGGGCGGACACGGGGCGCTGGTCGCGGCGCTTCGGAACCCGGAGCGCTACCGGTCGGTCTCCGCCTTTGCCCCCATCACCGCGCCGAGCCGGTGTCCCTGGGGAGAGAAGGCGTTCACCGGCTACCTGGGATCCGATCGGGAGGCGTGGCGCCGCTACGACGCGACCGAGCTGGTAGCGGAGAGCGGCTTCCGCGGCTCCGTCCTCGTCGACCAGGGCACCGCGGATCCCTATCTGGAGGAGCAGCTCCAGCCGCAGCGTCTTCGCGAGGCCTGCGAGAGCGCCGGTGTCGATCTGGAGCTCCGACTCCAGGACGGCTACGACCACAGCTACTACTTCATCGCGACCTTCATGGAAGACCACGTCGTCCACCACGCCCGCGCACTGAGGGGCTGACCAGTCAGCGCGAGCGCCTGCAAGGCGCGGGCGACGAGGACGGAGCCCGGGCGTAGACGAAGGCTCAGAGTGCCCGATCTCGGAGCAGTCCTTCCTGCGCGATCGTCGCCACGTGGCTGCCGTCGGCGGAGAAGACCAGCCCGGTGGCCAGACCCCGATGCCCGACCAGGCCGTGGCCGCGCAGGTCGAGGAGCACCCAGTCTCCCGGCGCCGACGGGCGGTGGAACCACATGGCGTGGTCGAGGCTCGCACTCATGAAGGTCTCGCCCCACTCGGCGTCGGGGGGCCGGCCGACGGGGTGGGTCGCCACGATGGCCTCGATCGCATTCATGTCCGAGAGGTAGGCGAGCACGCAGGCGGCGAGCCGGGGGTCGTCTCCGGTCGGCCCGGGGAAGCGCGCCCAGGCGAGAGAGCCCGGACCGTCGACCACCCCCTTCACGTCGGCGCGCTCGATGCCCGCATCGAGCACGAACTTCTTCGGCAGGTGCACACCCTCGGGAAAGCTGGCCGACTGGGTCTCCGGCCCCTCCTCGTCGGCCTGGAACGAGCAGGCGAGGCTGAGGATCGCGCCACCGCTCTGTCGTGCGACCACTCGGCGCGTGGTGAAGGAGCGGCCGTTGCGGATCCGGTCCACCTCGTAGCGCACCGGCTCGGAGAGATCGCCTCCGAGGATGAAGTAGGCGTGCAGGGAGTGGACGTGGTGGGAGCGATCGACGCTCTGGATCGCGGCCCACAGCGCCTGGGCGATGACCAGCCCCCCGTAGATCCGGCCCCAGGAGTAGGGCGGACTCTCGCCGAGGTAGGTGTCGGGGCCGTGGAGCTCGAGCACGAAGACGCGGGTGAGATCGAGGGGCGTCTGCTGCATCGGGCGGACACTAGCAGGGCGAGGTAGTCCCGCGGCCCGCTCGCCGGGTGCTAGGGAGAGCTCTCCCCGATGCGACGGCGGAGCTCCTGTCCGTCGCGCTCGAACAGGACACCCGAAGGCTCGATCTCCGTCACGACGAGGCGACCCACCACGTCGCCTTCGTGCACTCGCTGGGCGGCGGCCCCGTCCACGGCGACCATCGCCTCTCGCCGGTGGGGCTTGGGGTGCCACCGGGTCTTCTCCACTCGAACCGAAGGCGACGAGTCCTCGACGGGCTCCGCTCGGGCTGCCGGTGGCGGCGGGGTCGCCTCGGACCTCTTCGCGGGCGGAGCCGGTGCGGTCACCCTCCTCACGGTCTCCACGGGAATGGGAGATGCCGCCGCGGTCTCGACGACGACCGGCTCTGGCTCCTCGGATCGACGTGGCGCTCGGGTGGTCGGTGCCGCGGGCTCCTCCATCGGGATCCGAGGCTTCGCCGGCGGGCGATCGACCACCTCGACCGGAGACGAGAATGCCTGGTCCGGCAGACCCTCGGCAGGCGCAAGATCCGCAGTGTCGCGACTCGGTGCAGGTCGAAGAGGCGGAGCCGGGACCACGGGCGCCGCCGTCAACGCAAGCTCCGTCTCGACGGCCACCGTCGCCGGGGCGCGCGGAGGCGGAGTCGGGCTCCCGGCAGCGAGTTCGGCGCCTTCCCAGGGAAGCATCCACCAGGCCGTGCCGCCGGCGACCGCCAGGGCCACGAGGGCCCCAGGGATCCACAGACGGGAGCGCGGCGGGGGCGCCGCGAAGGCCGGGGCCGCGACCTCCTCGCGTAGCTCCCGGGGTGCGTCGGCGGCCTTCTCCGCCTCGAGCCGCCGCAGTGCCTTGAGAATGGTGCTCACGGGGCGACCTCCGGGGCGCTCGGGTAGGCGAAGTGGGTTGCGAGCATCGGCCTCCAGGGATCCGGGGGCGCCATCGACCCCAGCCAGAGTACCGCTGCCCCCGCGAGCGTCACACGTCGCCAGCTGCGGGCCCGGCGACGTCGATGACCGGCGCGGAGCTCTCGCGCCGCCCGCGCCACCTGGGCGCGATCCACCTGGGGCTTGCCCTCGGCGAAACCCGCCAGCAGGGAGCGATCCGCCAGGAGGTTCACCAGCCGCGGGATCCCGCGGGCCCGGCGACGGATCTCGCGCAGGGCACGGGCCGTGAAGAGATCCCGATCGCCGCGGGCCGCGACCCGCACCCGATGACACACGTACTCCTGGGCCTCCGCATTCGTCAGCGGCTCCAGGGTCCAACGCACCGCAATGCGTTGCCGCAGCTGCCGCAGCGCCGGCGACGCGAGCATCGCATCGAACTCGGGCTGCCCGAAGAGCACGATCTGGATCAGCTTCGCCGTCGCGGTCTCGAGGTTCGAGAGCAGCCGGATCTCCTCGAGGGTCTCGACCGAGAGGTTCTGGGCCTCGTCGACCAGGAGCAGCACGCGCCGCCGGGACTCCAGCAGGAACCGGTTCAGGGCCTCGTTCACCACCGCCGGTGCGGAGCCCTCGACCTCGAGGCCGAACTCCATCGCCACCGCCGGCAACAGCTCCCCCGGCGACAGCACGGGGTTGAAGAGGTACGCCACCTCGGTCTCGGAGCCGAGGCGGTCGAGCATGGTCCGGCAGAGGGTCGTCTTGCCGGTTCCCACCTCGCCGGTGACGCAGATGAACCCCTCGCCCTGCTCGATGCCGTAGACCACGTGGGCGAGGGCCTCTCGATGGGAGGCGGACAGGAAGTAGAATCGCGGGTCCGGTGTCAGGCGGAAGGGTTTCTCACTGAGCCCGTAGTGCGCGGTGTACATTAGAAGCTTCCGAACCCCGACCCGCCGTCCCGCGACGCGATCCACCGCGGAACGGCGGAGATCCGGCGAGGGAGAGAGAGCGAGTCTTCCTGGTGTCGCACGTGCCGACGAACTCTCACTGGAAAAGACGCCCGGCAATCTTCGCCGGCGCCGACATCGGCGCGACTCTCGTGAAGCTCGCCCTCGACGACGACGGTGTGACGTCGCTCGAGACCTTCCCGGTCACGGAGCTCCCGGAGGTCGCGCGACGCCTCGATGCCGCGTGCCCGGCGTGCGTCGGTCTCACCGGCGGCGGAGCGCCGGGGCTCGCTCGCCTCCTCTCCTCGGACACCGCTCGGGTCGATGAGTTCGACGCCTGGTCGACGGGAGCCCGCACCATCCTCCGCGGTCGGGGTGCAGACACCGAGCGCTTCCTGCTCGTCTCGGTGGGAACCGGCACCTCGGCCATGTTGATCGACGGCAGCAGCGTGAAGCGCATCGGCGGAACCGCCCTCGGCGGGGGAACCGTGGTCGGCCTCGGCGCGGCCCTCGTGGGCCGCCGCAGCTTCGACGAGATCGCGGATCTCGCCGACTCGGGAGACCGTCGCCGCGTCGACCTGCTCATCGCCGACGTCTATCCCGAGGGCGACTTCCTGCTCCCGGGAGAGATGAACGCCGCGTCCTTTGCGAAGCTCGCGCGCCTCGGAGAGAACGAACGACCCGAAGCCCCGGACCTCGCTCATGGCGTGATGGGACTCGTGGGAGAGAACGTCGCACTCATCTGCTGCGGCCTCGCTGCGGCCTCGGACGTGGAGCAGATCGTCTTCGGTGGGACGACCCTGAGGAACAATCCCTCGCTCGTGGCGATTCTGCGCGGCGCCTGCCTCGCTTTCGGCCGCCAGCCCACGTTCCTGCCTCAGGGGGAGTTCGTCGGTGCCCTCGGCGCGCTCGAATGCATCCGCGCCGGCAGCGTCACCGCGTCCGGGCGTGATCGCGCCGTCAGACGTTGATGCGGGTCTTGGCCTGGGCGTCGTCGCGCAACGCCGGCTCGGTGGCCTTCTCCTCTTCGCCGCGGCTCAGCGTGCGCAGGGCGCGCTGGGTCCGGGCGATCGCCGCTCGCTGAACCCGGAGCTCCTCGCTCTGGGCGGCGACCTGGCGCTCGAGCCGCTCGCGCGCCTCGGTCGCCTCGCCGAGCTTGCCCTCGAGCTGAGCCATGCGGCGCTCGAGCTCGTGAACCACGCGAAGCACGTCGGGATCCGGGCCGGCAACCGGCGCCACGGGCGCGGGCGGCAGCCCTCCGAAATCCGGATCGGCCGGAAGATCAGAGATTCCCTGGTCCATCGCTTCGTCCCCCTTCGTTTCGGGATTCATCTTCGCGTCGTCATCGTCGTCGAAGAAGGAATCGAGATCCGTCGCACCGGAACCGGACGCCACTGCGGGTGTCTCGGCCGTGGCCTCGCCGAATACCGACTCGCTGAACGACGGCTCGGCGTCACTAGCCGACGCCTCGTCGCCCTCATCGTCGAGATCCTTCGACGGGCGGCGTCGGCGCAGCATCACGATCAGGCCGACGGCACACAGCAGGATGCCGGCTCCCGCGCCCAGGGCGATCGGGCTGAGCCCGCCTGCGGTCGCCTCGGAGTCGGTGCCTCCTGCGGCGGGGCGGTCGGTCGTGGTCGGCGCAGGCGGCGTCTTCACCACGCTGCGTGAGTTCGGAATCGGCTTGGCACGCGTGACCACGGGCTTCGCCACGGGTCCGGGCTTCGGAGCGACGGGCTTCGCCGACGGGTCGGACTTCGCCACGACCGGTGCGGCCGCTTCGCCGCCGATCTGGGGCTTCGCCGTCTCGTCGTCCCTCGCGCCTTCGGCGGCGGCCTGGAGCGCATCGCCGAGTGCCTTGGCGATGGCATCCGGATCCGCCGGCGGTGTCTCGGCGACGGGCTTCTTCGCAGCCGGCTTCGCCGCTGCGGTCGGACCCTCGACCGGCTTCGTAGCCGGACCGGGCTTCTCGACGGTCTTCGGGGGCGCGGGCTCCTTCGCGACCGTCTCGGGTGCCGGTGTCGTCGCCGGCTTCTCCGCGACGGGCTTCGGCGGAGCGGGCTCCACCGGAGCGGGCTTCGTGGCTGCGGGCTTCTTCGCGACCGCTACCGGCGCGTGCATCACGTCGAGCACGATGCGCGGCGGGTTCGCGAGGATCATCTCCTGGAGGCGCAGACCCGTTTCGCGCACGGCGATGCGGGCCACCGAGGCTCGACCCGCGGGCGAGACCTCGACGGTCGAAATGGCGCCGTCGCGAGCCTCGATGGTGCGCGGCGCTGAGGCGGCGTCGAAGGTGACCGTGAGGGCGCCCGATTCCCGGTCCTTCTCGACCCGATAGCCGGCGGGCCGGTCGAGCTCGAACACGACGCGGGTGAACTCCGCGTGGCGGCCGACCCGGACCTCGACGATTTCGGTGGCAAAGGACGGCGACGCGGGGAGGACGATCCAGGCGCAGATCGCCGCCAGCATCAGACCCCGGGGCCAACGTTCATGCATTCGTGTACGCAGGTAGATCGTCATCGCTCCCAGACCGTGCGAGGCGCTTCGGTGCGAAGTCACTCGCTTCTGGGCAGCTCTTCGGCAACTGCTGAGCAGGACTTGACCCGCAGACAGCCCGGATCCGGCCTTCTCGATCACTCCGACCTCTCGTCGGCCCCCCGCAGCAGCTCGCCAATCCCTTGGATCGCTTTGACGATTCGGGGACCGTACCAGGACACGAGGGTGCCATCGATCGGGTGGATGCGCCCGGACCGGGCTGCGGGGAGGGGCAGCCGGGAGAGCTCCTCCACCTCCCGGGGCCCGAAGGCGTAGGGCTCGTCGGGCAGCAGGATCACCTCCGGAGCCGCCTCCACGACCTCCTCCAGGGTCACGATGGGGTAGCGGCGCTCGGGCCGCGCCGCGAAGACGTTTCGCCCCCCGCAGACCTGGAGCAGGTCATCCGCATACGTGTCGCCGCCCACCGCCATCCACGGATCCTTCCAGACGGGGCAGAACACCGGGACCGGAGGCTGCGGCACCCGGTGCGCGGCGGCCACGATCTCCGCCTCGATGGGCTCGAGCACCCGGGTCCGAGCCGACGGCATCGCGCCGAGATCGGCCAGCTCTCCCAGCAGACGCGCGGCCTCGGCCACGGTCCGCGGATAGGTCACCCAGACGTCGAGGCCCAGGGCCTCGAGAGCCTCCACGTCGCGTCGGCGATTCTCCTCCCGATTGGCGAGCACCAGATCCGGAGCGAGCTCGGCGATCCGCGCGCGGTCCGGATTCTTCGTCCCCCCAACCTTCGGGAGGTCCGCGACCTTCTCCGCGGGGTGGACACACCAGTCCGTGACGCCCACCAGCCGCTCCCCCAGACCCAGCGCGAACAGGGCCTCGGTGAGGCTCGGCACCAGGGAGACGATGCGGCGCGGAGCCGGCCGGGGACTCACCGGGCCGAGGCGTAGGCCGGGAGCTCGAAGACCACTTCGAGCACGCCGTCCACCAGCTCGGCCGACGCCACCCCCAGGCCGGATACCGAGTCGGGCAGGGTCACGCGCCGCTCGCAGTCGCGAAGCCCGATCCAGAGATCGTCGCCGCGCACCACCACGTCCACGTCCTCGCTCGGGAGCGACGCCACCTCGATCGAGAGCACCGTCCTGCCGTCGCGCTTCGAGAGCCGCAGCGGCCGGCGTTCCGAGAAGTGCTCGGCCGGGTCTCGCGCTCCGTAGACCTCCCGGCCGAGCTCGCGCAGCGCGTCGACCCCGATCAGCTCTCCCTCGTGCAGGGGCGCTCTCAGGAGTGGGACGGGGAAGGAACGCTCGATGTCGGCGAGTTCTTCCCGCTCGCGCTCGGCCCAGCGCGCGAAGTACCCCGTCGCCGCCTCGGCCGGGAGCAGTCGGTTGATCAGCACCGCGTCGGTCGCCACGCCGTAGAGACAGAGATAGGCAAAGGCGCGCCGGCTCTCCTCCACCACCACCCGCGCCGGATTGACCACCAGCCGGGCGCTGGTCCGCGTCTCGTCGAGGAGCATCTCGCGTACGCCCTCGATCTCCTCGTAGAGTCGCTCGAAGGCGTCGAAGACCTGCTCGGGCGCGACGAAGCGGCCGAGTCCCACGCGATCCGCCACGGGCCGCAGTGCCCGGGCGGTGCGGCGCTTGAGGTCCCAGAAATTCTCCATCGCCAGCCGCAGCACGTCGGGCAGGCGCAGCATCCGGAGTGTCGAGCCCGTTGGCGCGCAGTCGACCACGCAGACGTCGTACTCGCCGGTCGCCT
>CALDCK010000160.1 GCA_937937315.1 uncultured bacterium | reverse complement strand
CTCGGACCGCCCGATATCCGCCCCCAGCGAACCGACGAAGGCGACAAGATGCTCGAGTCGCTCGCCTCCGAAGGAGCGTCCCGCTTTCTTCTCGAGGGCAGCGATGGGAGCCGGACGCTCGGGGAGTTGCTCGCAGACTGCCCTGCCGGGGAAGAAGAGACTCTTCGAACCCTGTACGGCCTCTTCCTCGTGGGGGCGCTGGACGAAACCGCGGCCAAGCACAGGAAGGCGTCTGCCGAGGATGCTCCACTGACCGAGGAAGAGTGCATCGCGGTGCTCGGGCGGGTGGACGGCGCCGATCACTACGGCGTGCTGGGTCTCGACCGCCGGGCCACCCGCCACCTGATCCGGGACGCCTACTACTCCCTGGCGAGGCGCTACCACCCCGATCGCTTCCGCTCCGGGGAGCTGAGCGGCTTTCTCGGACAGATCGAGAAGTACTTCACGCAGGTCACCGAGGCGTACAACACGCTTTACCACGACGACCTCCGCAAGGAGTACGACCAGCAACTGGCCGACGTCTCTCCCGACGCCGCCGAGATCGGAGGCACGGCGAACCTCGCGCGGCAGAATTTCCTTCGCGCCAAGGAGCTCATCGAGCGTCGGCGTTTCTCCGAAGCCGCCGGTTATCTCGAAAACGCCATCAGGCAAAACGACGCGGAGGCCGAGTATCACCTCGAGCTCGGCGAGCTTCTTGCCGGCAACCCTCGGCGCCGCTCCAATGCCGAGGAGCACCTGCTGCGCGCCGCGGAGCTCGATCCGTCGTTGCCGCGGACCTACCTCGCCCTCGGCCACCTGTACCGCAAAGCGGCCCGGGAAGCCGACGCTGCGCGACTGTTTCGTGAGGTGTTGCGCTGGGACCCGAGCAACTCGGAGGCAGCAGCGGAGCTCTCGGGGCTGCGCGACGTCGGCGACGCGAGCGAGGGGCTCCTCCGGCGCCTGTTCCGTAGCTGATCGCCGTGCCTCGCATCATCGACGGCGACAACCTGCTCGGAACATGGCCCGGACGCCGGCGCTCCGATTCCGATCGCAGGGAGCTCGCTCGTAGCATCGGGCGGTGGGCCCACCGCGAGCGGCGTCGCGTCATCCTGGTCTTCGACGGTCCCGACCCGCCGGTTCCACCGCCGGTGCACGACGTCCACTTCTCGGGCCCCGGAAAGAGCGCCGACGACTGGATCATCGACTATCTCCGCCGCCTCCCCACCGCCGGAGGCTGGGTCCTGGTCACCAACGATCGCTCGCTCGGCGACCAATGTCGCCACCTCGGTGCACGCGTGGAGCGCTGCGATCACTTTCGCCGGCGCCTCACCCCACCGCAGGGCGGAGAGAAGCCCGAAGGCCCCGTCGACGTGGACGAGTGGCTGGAGATCTTCGGCACCCCCCCGGACGAGTCAACCTGAGCGTCAGCGCAGGGTGGCGATGGTGGCGCCTTCTCCGCCCTCGGCGGGGCGGCCCGAGCGGTGGCTTTCTATCAGAGGGTGGTCGGTCAGGAAGCGGCGGATCGCCGAGCGTAGGCGACCGGTACCGTGGCCGTGGACGATGCGGATCTCGCTACGGCCGGCGAGGGCGGCGCGGTCGAGTTGCTTGTCCAGCTCGGACAGGGCCTCGTCCACCCTCTGGCCTATCAGGACGATCTCGTAGGGCATCGCGCTCGAGACGTCCGGGGTCCGGACCCGTGCGACAGGTGCAGCGGTCTCCGGGGACGAGCTGCCGGCAGCTGCGGCGGCAAGATCGTCGCGCTCAACCGTGAAGGTCGCGCTGCCCATTCGGACCTGGACCTTGCTTCCGCGTGTCGAGACGATCTCACCCTCGCGGCGCAGCGAGCGGACAAGGACGCGGGCACCCGCCCGGAATGTGGCCGGAGGTCCGGCGTCGATCTCCGGTTCGGGTGAGCCGATCTTCGCTTTCTTTCGGGCGGTCTCGGCGTGGAGCCGGGTCTCTCCTTTCGAGCGTTTCTTCTCCGCACGGGCGCGGGCGGCGGCTTCCCGAATCGAGGCGACCTCCCGGCGCCCAAGCCGGGTCAGCTCGTCGAGGGCGGCATCGAGGGCTCTCTCGGCCTCGCGACCTCGCTTACCCTCATCGCGCTCGAGGCGTTCGATGCGGCGGAGGTGCTCGGCTTCTAGGTCGGCCCGGCGCTCGGCAAGCTCTCTCAGCTCAACGTCGAGCTTCCCCAGACGATCGTGGATGGCGTCGAGGTAAGCCTCGGTGCGCTGCGTCTCGGGGCCGAGGAGCTCGCGAGCGCGCTCCACCACCTCCCGAGGCATCTCGAGACGTGAGGCGATGTCGAGCCCCGCGGAGACCCCCGCGACGCCCAGGATGACCCGGTAGGTCGGCTGGAGGGTCTCGACGTCGAATTCCATGGCCGCGCAGACCGCGCCCTCGGTCGTGGAGGCCCACGCCTTGAGCGGGCTCTGGTGGGTCGTGGCGACGGCGTTGACCTCCAGGTCGAGGATACGCTCCAGGATCGCCCGCGCCAGCGAGGCGCCCTCGGAGGGCTCGGTCCCGGTTCCGATCTCGTCGAACAGGAACAGCGCCGGTGGCGAGGCTTCGCGGAGATAGCGGGAGACCGCTCCGACGTGGGCCGAAAAGGTCGAGAGGTTGGCCTCGATCGACTGATGGTCGCCGATGTCGGCCCGAAGCTGTTGGAAGAGCGGCAGGCGGGCCTCGGCTGCGCTGACGGGCAAGCCCGACTGCGCCATGAGGGTCGCCAGGCCGAGGGTCTTGAGCGCCACGGTCTTCCCACCGGTGTTCGGGCCCGACAGGACCAACACGCGCTCGCCGGGCTCGAGCCGGAAGGTCAGCGGCACGCATCGCGAGCCCAGCTCCCTCAGACTCCTGTCGAGCAGAGGGTGGCGCACATCCCGTAGCTCGAACCCCTCCGTCCCGCCGACCCGGGGTCGTATCGCTCCCTCGAGCTCCGCCCACAGCGCTCTTGCCTGCAGCGAATCAACCCGTGCGACGGCGCGCAGCGTCGTCTCGACGTCGTCCAGTCGATCCCGGAAGACGGCGGTCCAGACCCGGAGGATCCGGTCGGCCTCCTCTTGCTCGCGCTCCGAGAGCTGCACGAGCTC
>CALDCK010000159.1 GCA_937937315.1 uncultured bacterium | reverse complement strand
TCGGCGCGCACGCGCTGGCTGCGCTGCAGCCGATCGTGAACGTGGCTCGGCAGTCGAATCGTCCGCGAGTGGTTCTGGATCGCGCGGACGAGGGCCTGGCGGATCCACCACACCGCGTAGGTGGAGAATTTGAAGCCGCGTCGGTGATCGAACTTCTCCACCGCCCGAATCAGGCCGAGGTTCCCCTCCTGGATCAGGTCCGGGAAGGAGAGGCCCAGGTTCCGGTAGTCCTTGGCGATCGCGACCACGAGCTTGAGGTTGTGCTCGATGAACCGATTCTTCTCCCGGCTCATGCGGTCGTGGGCGTTCTCGACCGCGCCGGCGAGCTCCAGGAACTCGGAGCGGGTCACCTCGGCGTCGACCTCGAGCTCCTTGAAGCGCTTCGTGCCGCGACGACTGCGTCGCAGGTTCGACGCCAGCCCGAGGACCTTCTGGCGCATCTCCGCCAGAACGACCAGGGAGAGCTGGGCGTTGTTCATCTCGCGCGAGATTCGCGTTCCGATGCGCTCGAGATCCTTCTTCACGCCGGCTTCGCGGGCCTTGTCGAGCTGACCGAGCAGCGAGCGCAGGCGCTTCACCGCGCGCTCGACGCGCGCCGCGATCTCGCCGGTCTCTTCGTCGCCCACGGACTCGGAGAGCTTTGCCCCGGTGTGGGAGAGGGCGCGCAGGTCGTCCCAGCGCTTCACCACGTGGCGGGCGCAGAGCGGGATTGCGTAGAGCGCCTCTCGCAGCTCCTGGGTCGCCGCCTCGAGCTCCTTCGCGAGAAGGACCTCCTCCTCGCGACGGAGGGTCCGCGTGCCGCCGATCTCCTGGAAGTAGGACTCGAGGGGGCGCCGCTCGCGTCCCGGATCGAGGTCCTCCGCCGGGACCGCACGAGTGGCTCCCGCCGCCTGCGCAGTCGTATCCTGCTTCTCTTCCGTCTTCTGTTTTTCGGCCTTCAAGACGTTTTCCTCGACTTCCCGGTGCGAGTCCGGACCCAAGTCTCGGATACCGCCCGGGTCAATCTGGTTTCAAGGGTTCCGTTCATGGTCTGCCTGGCCCCTCCTGGGCACCGTGGCCCGTTCGACCACTCGAATTCTGACATCGCTGATTTCGCCGGTACCGCGGAGGATTTCGCGAGCTCCGCGATCGGTGCGACGACTCGGATAGGCTCGTAGTCGCCGCGAGATCCCCTCTGGAGCTCGCGCTCGGCCAGGCGAACTCGCAATGGTCTTTCTCCGGCCTTCCGTTGCGCCTCGGGAAAGGAGGTGGCGCGGACGGCCGATCGACGGTGATCACTGATGATGTAGGGGGGGCGGCCGAACAGCCCGGCATGTTGCCTCAAGACCATTCAGAATACCAGCAGTTTTTCACGCTCCGCTCATTCTTGCCGCTCTCGCTCGACTGGCCCCGGATGCCCCTGCGGTATCGCCCGAGGTGCGATCACGCTGTGGGGTGCAAATCACACGCTTCAAGAGTCCGCTATCGGCAGAACCGGTGACGAACCGAAGCCACCGCGGACGGATTCTTCTCCGGGTTGTCACGAGCCGCCTCGAACGGGTAGGATCCTGAGAACTGACCGGTCGGTACTGTTTCTTTTTGCGACAGCCGAGTTGGTGGAGGTCAGGCCATCTCGACCCCCTGGGGGAGACCGTGTCCGACACTTCCGGCTCCAGCTCCGACCCCAAGCGCGCCCGGATCCTCGAGGCCGCCATGGCCGTATGCGAGCGCCGCGGCGTTCACGCCGCCCGGATGGAGGAGGTCGCCGCGCTGGCCCGGGTGTCCAAGGGCACGTTGTACCGCTTCTTCGCGAGCAAGGAGGACTTGTTCCTGGCCACCCTGATCGACTCCTACGAGCAGGGCCTTCGCGCCGTCGTCGAGGATCCGAAGGCCGGCCCCCGCGAGAGGCTGGTGGCGGCGATCGATGGGCTCGGCAAGGTGCTCACCACCGTCGCACCCCGGGCCGCGGTGCTCTACCAGGCCTGGGGCGTCGTCGCGGGCGAGCCGGCGTACGAGAGCCGGCTCCACGACTTCCTTCGCGACTTCCACCGCGACCGGCAGGCCGAGTTCGTCCATACGATCGTCGAAGGACAGCGCGCGGGGGTGTTCCGCTCCGACGTGAGCGCCGAGGTGGTCGCCGGCGGCATCGGCGCGCTGCTGTCCGGGTTCATCTACCGCGCCGCCTTCGACCCGATCGCCGCGAGCGGCGAGGCCCTGCGCGACTGCTTCGATGTGATGATCCTGGATCCCCTGCGGGCAGGCCCTGGCCCCGCGGCGCGCCAGACTGGCGAGGTCGACGAAGATGGATGAGAGCGCGCCGCCGGGTCGGCGGACCCTGCTGGTTCTGGGGATCGCCATCGGGCTGCTGGTGGTGGGAGGCATCGTCCTGCGGGTCACCGCGCCCTCGCCGGATCCGGTCGGCGCGGTGGGATCCGCTGCCGCGGCCCTCGAGGTGGGCTCCCTCGAGGTGGCGAAGGTCCTGCGGCCCGATCGCGTGGTCGTCTCCGGTGTACTCGAGGCGCGCCGGAGCGTGCGCATCTCGTCGGAGACCTCGGGCCGGGTGCTCGAGATCGGCGCCG
>CALDCK010000158.1 GCA_937937315.1 uncultured bacterium | reverse complement strand
TGGATGCGCGACGAGTTCGAGCTGCTGGGAGAGGATTTCGACACCCGCGCCGCCCGCGCGGAGGAGATGATCGCCGTGATGCGCAAGCTCTGGACGGGAGAGGTGGTGGAGCACCACGGTCGGTTCTTCGACTTCGGGCCTCTCGGCATGCGTCCGCCCGTGAAGGAGCGCATCCCGGTGGTCGTGGGTGGAGTGACCGAGGCCGCCTATCGCCGGATCGGGCGCTTCGCCGACGGCTGGCTCCCCCACGCCATCTCCACGGAAGATGCCGCCGCGGGGATCGCGCGGATCCGTGCCCATCGCGCCGAGCACGGCCGCGCCGACGAGCCCCTGAGCGCGATCGTGCCCCTGATCGACGCCTTCGATCCGGACGGTTACCGCCGCGCCGAAGACGTGGGCGTGACCCACGTGCTGACGGCACCGTGGCATCCCGACCGCACCCTGACCGCCAAGCGCGACGGCCTGCGGCGCTTCGCGGATCAGGTGATCTCGGCGATGCGCTGAGGCGCCGCCCGCGGGCTACCGGCGGACGATCACCGAGGAGCCATGGCCGAAGAGGCCCTGGTTGGCGGTGACGCCGGCTCGGGCGCCTTCGACCTGGCGCCCCTCCGCCTGGCCGCGGATCTGCCAGGTGAGCTCGCAGACCTGGGCGATTGCCTGGGCCGGGATGGCCTCGCCGAAGCAGGAGAGTCCGCCGCTCGGGTTGACCGGGATGCGACCGCCGATGGTCGTATCCCCGTCGTTCAGCAGGCGCTCCGCCTCGCCGGGCTTGCACAGGCCGATGTTCTCGTACCAGTCGAGCTCGAGAGCCGACGAGAGGTCGTAGACCTCGGCCAGGTTCATGTCCTCGGGGCCGAGCCCCGCCTGCTCGTAGGCGCGCTTCGCGATCGAGTCCTTGAAGGGCGTGTCCGGCACCTGGGCTCCGGCGGCGGAGTCGGTCGAGAAGTTGGGCATCTCGATCACCGTCTGGGGGAACTCGGGGGTGACGGTGGAGACCGCGGCGATCCTGGCCGGGTCCGTCGTGTGCCTCCGCGCGAACTCCATGCTGGAGAGGACGAGCGCCGCCCCCCCATCACTGGTGGCGCAGATCTCGAGCAGGCGCAGCGGGTCCGAGACCATGGGCGACGCCAGCACGTCCTCGACCGTGAATGCCTTCTTGTAGCGGGCGTTCGGATTCGCGAGGCCGTGGCGGCCGTTCTTCACGCGCGCGCGGGCAAAGTCGAGCTCGGTGGCTCCGTAGGCCTCCATGCGGCGCCGTGCGTAGAGGCCGAAGTAGATCGGGTTGGTGGCGCCGAGCAGGCGGAAGCGCAGCCAGTCCGGGTCGTCGAAGCGCTCCCCGCCCTGGGGCGCGAAGAACCCCTTCGGCGTGGTGTCGGCGCCGACGACGAGGGCCACGTCGCAGAGGCCCGCGAGGATCTGGGTGCGCGCCGTGTTGATCGCCTGGGCGCCGGTCGCGCAGGCCCCGTAGCTGCTCGCTACCTGGGCGCCGGACCAGCCGAGGGCCTGGGCGAAGGTCGCTGCCGGGACCTGGCCCGGGTAGCCGTTGCGGATCGTCGCGCCGCCGGCGACGAACTGGACGTCGGTCCAGGCGAGGCCCGCGTCGTCGAGGGCGTCGCGGGCGGCCTTCACGCCGTACTCGACGAAGTTGCGCCCCCACTTTCCCCAGGGATGCATGCCGACACCCAGGATCGCTACGTCGCTGCTGCCCATCTCGGATCTCCTTCGGTCTCTTCGCCCCGGGGCCTCAAGCCGCTGCCGGCCGCCACTTCCACATCACGTACTCGTTCTCGTCGTCTTCGAAGAGGGTGTCGAGGGTGAGCTCCATCTCCATGCCCGCCTCCAGGTCCTCGACGCCTGCACCGGCGACCTGACCCAGCACCACCATCTTCTCTGCCTCGAGCTCGACCGCGGCGACGGTGTAGGGCTCGAAGGGATCCGGCGAAACGTAGGGGGGCGGCGGCGGATAGCAGTTGTTCGTGAACGACCACAGTCGTCCTCGGGTCGAGAGTCTTACCTCGGGCAGGTCGCTGCTCGCGCAGTGCGGATTGCGACAGAAGACCTTCTCCGCAGGGAAGTAGACCGTGCTGCACTCGGCGCAGCGGGTACCGACCAGGCGGGGGGCCTTCTCGTCCATGTCGAACCAGCCCTCGATGGCCGGCTTCTTCGACTTCTGGGGGCTCATGGCGGGCTCCGTCGATGGAGGGTTGCGCCCCGATCGGGCGGATTCCTTTTGTAACACAGGGGGAGCGGCGGATCCGGGACCGACTCAGATGCGCCGGCTGCGTCCCTCCCAGTACGGGTCGCGCAGACGGCGCACGTAGAGCTTCCCCGAGGCGTGGCGGGGCAGGGCGGACACGAAGTCCACGGACCGCGGGACCTTGTAGCCGGCCAATCGATCGCGGGCGAAGGCGAGGAGCGCGCGCTCGAGCTCTTCCGATGGCGTGGCCGGGGGGGCTAGCTCGATGGCCGCCTTGACGCTCTCGCCCCACTCGTCGTCGGGCACGCCGAACACGGCCACATCGGCGACGGCCGGGTGCTCCTGCAGCGCGTGCTCGATCTCGGCGGGGTAGATGTTCACGCCACCCGAGATGATCGTGTGGGAGGCCCGGTCCGAGAGATAGACCCGGCCATCCGGATCGACCCGACCGATGTCGCCGAGGGTGAAGACGTCCGGGGCGACATGACAGGCCGCTGTCTTCTCCGGGGCGTCGTGGTACTCGAAAATGGCGCCGCGCTGGTGACGTGCGTAGAGGGTGCCGACCTCGCCCGCGGGCAGGCGCTCTCCGTCCTCGTCGGCAGCGAAGACCTCGAAGTGCGGGACCGCCCGCCCCACGGTCTCGGGGTGGGCGAGCCAGTCCTCGGAGTTGGCGAGGGTGATTACCCCGCTCTCGGTGCCGCCCCAGTATTCGACGAGGATCGGCCCCCACCACTCGATCATCCGCCGCTTGACGGCGGGGGAGACCGGTGCGGCGCCGTGCAGCACGACGCGCAGGGCCGGCGCCCGGAAGTCGGCGCGCTGCTCCTCGGGCAGTCGCAGCAGTCGCACGAACATGGTGGGGACCAGGTGGGTCTTTGCGATCTCCCGCTCTTGCAGCAGGGAGAGCGCCTGGTCCGCATCCCAGCGCGGCATCACGACCAGGGGGGCACCCGCCTGCTGGTCGTAGACGGCGAACATGAGGGGTGCGGCGTGATAGCAGGGGCCCGTGATCAGGTGGGGCCCCACTCCGTCGAGTCCCAGGGGAAGCGCCCCGGCGCGATTGGCGTCGAGGGTCGCGGCGAGGGTCGGGGGGTGCCAGCGCTTCACCCCCTTCGGACGGCCGGTCGTTCCGCTCGTGTAGATCATCGGCCCACCGGCCGGGCCCTCCGGGTCCATCGGGGCGTCCGAGGCGCTCGCGAGCGCCGCGTCGAGCTCGTCTCCCACGACCATCACGGTGGCCCGCGTCGCCCTCGTCGCTACGTCGCGGTGGGCCTCGTCCACGAAGACCGCCCGCGCGCCGGAGTCGGCGAGGACGTAGGCGATCTCCTCCGGCGCCAGGTGCCAGTTCACGGGAGTGAGCCAGACTCCAGCCCGAATCGCCGCATGCATCAGCTCGACGCACTCGACCCGATTCGCGAGCAGGGCCGCGGCGTGGTCGCCGGGCTCAAGGCCCAGGTCCTCCCGCAGGAAGCGGGCCAGGCGCGAGACCCGGTCCCACAGCTCGCCCCAGCTGCGGCGTCGGGTCAGGTCGTCCAGGGCGAGGCCGTCCGGGTCGCGGGTCGCGAGGTCCCTCAGCACGTCAATTACGATACGACGCGTATCCAAATATGCAAGCCAGGGGGGGCGGCTTGCTTTACAGAAACGATACGTCTCGTTATTCTGCGCCTCGGTCGCTGCCGGCTCTGCCGCCTATGCTTGCGGCCGGTCGATGCGCCCGGAACCTGCGCTCCCCAGCGGTCCGGAGCGGCGGGGTTCCTGGGGGTCCCGGAAGCCCTGGAGACACGATGGACAAGCGCACCACGCTCTCCGAGGTCGTCGCCGGGCTGACCGACGGGATGACGATCGGCATCGGGGGCTGGGGCTCGCGCCGCAAGCCGATGGCGCTCGTGCGCGAGATCCTGCGGTCGCCGCTCCGCGACCTGACGATCGTCTCCTACGGCGGTCCGGACGTGGGCCTGCTGTGCGCCACGGGCAAGGCCCGGAAGGTCGCCTACGGCTTCGTCTCCCTCGATTCGATTCCCCTCGAGCCCCATTTCCGGGCGGCGCGCCAGCAGGGGAAGATCGAGACCTTCGAGCTCGACGAGGGCATGTTCCAGTGGGGGCTCTACGCGGCGGCGAGCCGGCTGCCCTTCCTGCCGACCCGGGCCGGTCTGGGCTCGGACGTGCTGCGGGTCAATCCCCAGCTGCGGACCGTGCGCTCGCCCTACGACGACGGTGAGGAGCTGGTGGCCATGCCCGCCCTGGAGCTGGACGTGGCCTTCATCCACATGAACCGGGCCGACGTCCGCGGCAACGGCCAGTTCCTGGGACCGGACCCCTACTTCGACGATCTCTTCTGCATGGCGGCGAAGCGTCGCTTCATGACCTGCGAGAAGCTGGTGCGCACCGAGGACCTGCTGGCGGAGGGGACGATCCACACCCTCAAGATCAACCGGACCATGGTGGACGGCGTCATCGAGACGCCGAACGGCGCCCACTTCACCGAGTGCCCGCCGGACTACGGCCGGGACGAGGCCTTCCAGCGCGAGTACGCCGCGACGGCGAAGGATTCCGACGCCTGGAAGCGCTTCGTGGAGACGTATCTGTCCCTCGAGAGCGAAGACGCCTACCAGGCGGCGGTGCGGGCGCGATGAGCGGATTCAGCCGCGCCGAGTGCTGTGCGGTCGCCATCGCCGAGACGTTCCGCGGCGACGGTGAGATCCTGATCAGCCCGATCGGGACGCTGCCCATGATCGGCGCCCGCCTGGCGAAATCGACCTTCGCTCCGGACATCCTGATGACCGACGGCGTCGCACCGCTGGTGGCGAACGTGCTGCCGGTGAGCGGCGAAGCCCGGCCCGAGCCGGTCGTCGAGGGCTGGCTGCCCTACCGCGCCGTCTTCGATCTGCTGTGGTCGGGCCGCCGACACGTGATGATGGGCGCGACCCAGATCGACCGCTATGGAAACCAGAACATCGCCTGCATCGGCGACTACGCCCAGCCGAAGGCGCAGCTCCTGGGAATGCGCGGCGCGCCCGGCAACACCATCAATCACCCGACCAGCTACTGGGTTCCGAACCACAGCGCGAAGGTCTTCGTCGAGCGGGTC
>CALDCK010000157.1 GCA_937937315.1 uncultured bacterium | reverse complement strand
CGAAGCCGACCAGGGAGAGGGGAACGGTGAGGAACATCGTGTACTCCTGGAGGATCTCGAAGGAGGTCCCCCAGGCGTCCACACTGAGTACGAACGTCTCCTCCTCGTCCACGTAGCTTCCGCCCAGCACGATGACGGCGTTCACCAGCATCGTCGAGGTCAGCCCCAGCACGCTGGAGAGCAGGCCCGCCAGGGGTCGGCGCCAGGCCGGGACGTAGAGCCCGGCCAGGGTCGGCACCAACAGTGTGGACATCAGGATCGAGGCCATGAATACCCAGAGTCCGAGCATCTGGTCGAAGGACGCTGCCATGGCGAAGCCGATCACCCAGGAGATAACTACACCGATGCGGGTCGCCCGGATCAGCTCGGCGTCGGTGGCGTCGGGCTTCACGATCGGCTTGTAGAGGTCGTAGGCGACGTTGCCTCCGGCGACGAGGCAGTAGGAGTCGAGGGTCGACATCTCCGTGGCCAGCACACCGGCGATGAAGAAGCCCAGCACGCCGGCCGGGAGTGCAACGGTCATCATCGCGAGGAGCGAGGCGTCGGGCGCCACTGCGGGATCGATGATGCCCTGGAGTGCCGCGGTCCTGGCGATCATCCCCACGATGGTCACGGTCCAGTCGTAGGCGCCCCAGAGCACGATCCCCGCCAAGAGCGCGTTGCGCACGTTCTTGTAGGAGCGCGCCGCAAAGATGCGCTGATAGAAGGTGGGCTCGATCAGTACGGTGAGCCCCGTCGATGCGTAGACGATCACCAGCAGGACCGAGAGATCGCCCATCTCGTCGAAGTAGTAGGGCTCGAGGTGTTCGAAGAGGCTGCCGAAGCCGCCGACGACCTGGAGGCCGTAGGGCACCGCGATGGCGAGGATCACGCACATCATCAGGAACTGGATCGAGTCGGTCAGCGCCACGGCCCAGAAGCCGCCGGTCAGGGTGTAGACGAGGGCGATGCCGCCGAGGATCGCCATGCCCACCATTGGGGGCCAGCCCAGGAGCAGCTCGCCCATCAGCCCGAAGCCATAGAGGGACAGCGCGGGAAGGGAGTAGAGGAAGGAGGCGAGGGCGCCCACGTTCCGGGTGCCGTCTCCGTAGTAGCGATCGAGGATCTCCGGCAGGCTCTTGAAATTCTCGTCGCGGAGCCGTCGTGCGATCACGAAGGCGGCGATCAGGAAGAATCCGTAGGTGGGCCTCGCGTAGCCGAACCAGGCGACGACGCCATCGGTGTAGGCGAGCTGGGAGCTTCCGAAGAGGACGTCGATCCCGTAGTAGGTGGAGATGAGCGTCGTGATCAGGATCGGCGTGGTGAGGGCGCGGCCCGCCAGGAAGAAGTCGTCGAAGCTCGCGTGCCTGCGCGCGAGGAGCGCACCCACCGCCACCATGCCGCTCAGGTAGACGGCGATGACGAACCAATCGATGAGTCCAATTTCTGCCATCGGCTTGGCGCATCTCTCCAGTCGGGGAGGGCGAGCATACCGGACGCGCCGGGTTTCGAGGGGAGGGTCTCGGCCGCGGCTCTCGGCGGCGGATCAGGGGCTGGTGCGCTCCCGCTCGATCAGTGAGTAGAGCACGGGCACGATGAACAGGGTGAGACCCGAGGAGACGACCAGTCCCGAGATCAGGGCGATGCCCAGCGGAGTCCAGAACTCACCGCCACCGGCCAGGTTCAGTGTGAGTGGGAGCAGGCCCGCGACGGTGGTGATCGTTGTGAGCATCACCGGCCGCAGACGCGTCCGCGCGGCGGTGACGATCGCCTCGTCGATCGCGAGGCCTCCCCGTCGTGCACGATTGATCGCATCCGTGAGGACGATGCCGTCGTTCACGACGATCCCCGTGAGCGAGACCGCTCCGATGAAGACCATGAAGCTGAAGGGCGTCGCGGTGACGATCAGTCCGGCCGTCACCCCGACGTAGGCCAGGGGGACGGCGCAGAGGACGATCGCGGGTTGGCGCAGGGAGTCGAACTGGATCGCCATGATGCAGTAGATGAGTAGCGCTCCCCAGCTGAGCGCCCTCCAGAGGCTGGCATAGGAACGGTCCCGCTCCTCGGTCTCGCCGCCCATCTCCAGCGCGATCGACGCGGGCAGGGCGAGGTCGCCGAGCACCTGGTCGGCCTGAGCCGCGAGCTCGACCGTGGACGCCCCTTCCCGGGCATCCGCACGGACGGTCACGCTGCGCCGGGTGTCGTAGCGAAAGATTGCGTTCTCGCCGTAGGCGAGATCCACCAGCGCGACCTCGCCGAGGGGGATCAGGGTCCCGTCGGCCCCGCGCAGCGGGAGCTCGCGCACCGACGCGACGTCGGCGACGCTTTCGTCCGGCGCCTCGAGTCGGATGTCCACCCGTTCGCCGTCGATCCACAGTCGCCCGACCTCGACGCCGCGGAAGGCGGCGAGGAGCGAGCGCGAGACCTGGTCGGGAGAGATGCCGAGGCGGGCGACGGCGCGCGCCCGGTCCAGCGAGATGCGAATCTCGGGTCGACTGCGGTCGTAGTCGGTTCGCACGTCGGTGGCGTCGTCGAGACCTCGGATGCGCCGCTCGACCTCGTCCGCGATCAAGGCGATTTCCTCGATCTGGTCTCCGAGCACCCGGATGGCGAGGGCGGCGCCGACGCCCGGGCCCTCGCTGAGCTCGTCCACGTCGATCTCGACCCCCGCATAGCGCTCGATCCGTTCGCGCAGGGAGACCACGATCTCGGTCTGGGAGCGGCTGCGATCGCGCACGTCGACGAGCTCGACCGAGATCCGCCCGTACTCCGGCCCGGAGCGACCCCCCTCCCGATTGTCCGAAGCGAGTGCCCCGGTGTCGCCGGTGGTGAGGACGTAGTGCTCGACCTCCGGGATCTCCGCGACCTGCTGAGTGATGAGCAGACCGATCCGATTCGTCTCCTCGAGGGGCGTGCCCAGGGGCAGGGCGAAGTTCACCGTGAAGCGGGACTGGTCCGTGTGGGGGAGGAAGACCGAATCGATGACTCCCGAGAGAAAGGCCACGAGTGCCAGGGAGAACGCGAGAGCGGCGCCGCCCATGATGCGCCCGCGCCGCGCCAGAGCGCGCTGGAGCGCCCTCCCGTAGGTCTGCCGAAGCGCGTCGATGTCCGGGATCCAGGAGAGTCTCGCCTCGGCCCACGGGCGCTTCCGGGCGGCGGCGGGCTTTGCCCGGGCGGCGGCAGCCGGCAGGATCAGGTGGTCGAAGAAGACGGATCCCAGCAGCGCGAAGGCGACGACCTTCGGCATCACCGACATGAACTGACCCATGACGCCCACCATGAGCAGCATGGGAAGGAACGCCGCGATGGTGGTGAGATCTGCTGCGATGACGGGCAGGCCCACGCGGTCGATCCCGCGCTTTGCCGCCGTGACCGGGTCAGCGCCCGCTTCTCGCTCGGCCTCGATCGCCTCACCGACGATGATCGCGCCGTCGACCACGAGGCCGAGCACGAGGATGAGGGCGAAGATCGCGATGTTGCTGATCTCCATCCCCGACGCCCACAGGCCGATCAGCGTCGCCAGCAGGGAGAAGGGCAGCACCGCCCCAACGAAGAGGGCCTGTCGCGTCCCGAAGGTGAACATCAGCACTGCGATGACGAGGACGAAGCCGAAGCCAGCACTCGTGCCCAGCTGCCGGATCATCCGCCCGATGATGCGGGAGGAGTCGGAGGTGGCCTGGATCGAGATGCCCCGGGGCAGGCTCCCGCGGAGCGCCTCCACCCGCTCCTCGAGGCGCTCCACGGTCTCGACGGTGTTCACGTCGTGGCGGCGCTTCACGATCAGCGTCACGCTGGGCTCCGCATCGAGCCACGATGCGGAGGTCCGACGTACGTGGCCCACTCGAATCGTCGCCACGTCGCGGAGGGCGATCGGCCGCCCGGCTTCCGAGGCGATCGTGATCGAGCGGATCTCCTCCAGGTCGCGGAACTCTCCGGTGCTGCGGATGAGCCGCTCGCCGCTCGCCGCGTGGAGGGTGCCGGCGGGGAGGCTCCGGCTCTGGCGTCCGAGGGCGGCGGTCAGGTCGTCGAGGGTGAGGCCGTAGACGGCGAGCCGCCGCGGATCGGCGAGGACCTTCACCTCCGGCTCGAGTCCTCCGAAGATGTCGATGCGCCGCACACCGGGAACGGCTTCGAGGGCGGGTCGCAAGTCCTGGGCGATGCGTCGTAGTCGGTAGAGATCGGCGCCGCCTCGCAACGTGTAGAAGATGATCGGCAGCTCGTCGAAGGAGAGCTCCTGGACGACGGGGCTTTCGGCGTCGTCCGGAAGCTCCGGCTCCGCCAGGTCCGCCCTGTCGCGGACGTCGCGCAGGGCCTCCAGCATGGGCGTGCGATCTTCGAACTCGATGATGTGGGCCGAGAGGCCCTGGGCAGAGATCGAGCTCAGGTGGCGGAGCCGGTCGAGGGCATTGAGCTCGTCCTCGAGCTCGATGGTGATCTCGCTCTCGATGTCCGCCGGAGCCGCACCGGGGTAGGGCACGACGACGAAGGTGAACGGGATCTCTACGTCCGGCACGCGCTTTACCGGAATCTCGTAGAGCGCGACCAGGCCGAAGAAGACCGTGAGGACCCCCGCCAGGAAGACGGGCAGCGGCCGGTCGATGGCCCGATCGAGGATCCTCACTGGAGGCGGGGTTCGACCACCGTGGCGGGCCCCTCACCGTCGGAGCTCCCGAGGACGGTGGGGTCGACGACCACGGCGGAGCCGTCGCGCAGGTCGTTCTGACCGCGGACCACGAGCTCCCGGTAGGGAAGGGAGGCCGGCAGAACGATCCGGTCTCCGTTCAACCCGGTAGCCTCCACGGCGACGGCCCGGGCGTAGCCGCCATCGACGAAATAGACCATGCGCTGGCCGCCGTGCTCGACCATCGCACCGAGAGGAGCCACCAGGACCTCATCCAGGGATCGAGTGACGATGGACGCGCGCGCATCCATCCCGGCGCGCAGGGAGCCGTCGATGTTCGGCACGAGGATCTGGACCTCGAAGAGGTGGCCGCCTTCGGCTGCGGCCGGCGAAACGACGTGGACCGTGCCGTCGAAGACGCGCTCCTCCAGGGCGGGGACCTCGATGCGCACGGCGGCGTTGGGACGCACCTCGACGATCTGGTAGCCGGGAATGCCGACCTCGAGCTCGAGGAGGGCGGGATTGATCAGGCGCGCGATGGGGGCGGTGGGCTGCGTCACCTCGCCGGGATCGAGGCGGACGTTGGTCACGACCCCGGCGAAGGGCGCGAGCAGGGTGCGGCGGGCGAGCTGCTCCCGGGCGATGTCGCGCTCGACGAGTCGGAGCTCGACTGCGATGTTCGCCGCATCGAGCTGCTTCTGGCTGCTGGCACTGGAGGACCGGAGGTTGCGCACGCGCTGGTGCTCCCGCTGCGCGTCCTGGAGCCGAAGTTCTGCCTGGCGGAGAAGCGCCGCCTCCAGCACCGAGTCGAGCGCCGCCAGCTCCTCACCCGCCTCGACGCGGGCTCCGTCTCCCCGCACCCGGGCCAGACGTCCCGGGACCTCGAAGCTGAGGGTGACCGCCGCCGCGGCCTCCAGAACCCCCACCTTCCTGGGCAGGGTGAACTCGTGGGCCGTGGGCTCCAGCCTACGGGTCGCGACGAGGATGCTCTCCTCGGATCCGGCGGGCGCCGGGGGGACGAGGGGGAGGCTCGCTGCGAGTGCCGCTGCCCCGAGGCGGTTGCGCCATCGGATCCCGCGAGCTCTCGGTCCCTCGCCGTCGTGTCTCGTCCATCGTGTCGCCCACATCGCTCCTTCACGTGTAGCCGCACCAGCTCCAGGTGGCGAGGCGAAGGCAGAAGACCGGCGCCGGAGGCCTGCCGCGCCGAGCGTCCTGGGTCGCGGGGCAGAATGGTTCACTCCGGTTCACGCTTTGCCCCGGGAGCATCGGGGAGGTCGGCCGTGGCGCGGCGAGGTGTATGCCCAGGCAGGCACGCTGCCTGCATTGTCGAGGCGTGCCTGCGCGAGAAGTCGACGCAGGCGGGCTCGTTCTGGAGGGCGCATGGCCCGCGACCCGAGCCGGAGCGGGAAGGAGGAGGAACATGGCAGCGCGAAAGAAGACCCGTTCGAAGAAGAGTGGGGCGCGTAAGAAGGCGCCGGCGAAGACGGCGTTCCAGCGCTTCGAGGCGGAGCTTCCCCCGGACCTGAGGGGCTACTCGCGTCGGGTGAGGAGGGGCCTCACGAAGCTCGAGCGCGAGATCGAGACTGCGCAGAAGGATGCGCGTCGCCGATGGGCGCGACTGCTTCGCGACGTGAGTCATCAGCTCGGAAGCATCGAAGCGGCCGGAGAGAAGCGCTGGCGTGAGCGCACACTGAAGGCGCGGCGCGAGGCGGTGAAGCTCCTGCAGCGCCTGGAGAAGGCGATCCAGCCGCCGAAGCGCAAGGCGTCGCCTCGGAAGAAGAAGGCAACGGCGAGGAAGACCGGCGGTCGAGCCAAGGCCGCGGCGCGTCCAGGAGTGGCTGCGAAGAGCCTGCCGGACGAGCCGGTGCAGCGGCCGGTCGGGGTCGCACTGCCGATGCCACCGCCGCCTCCGCTCTAGCCTTCCACGAGCGTCCCGTCCGCGTCCCCGCCGAAGGGGGCGCGGACCTTCGTGGGTCGCGCCTCCCCCGGGAGGTGTGGTCCCTCCCAGCGCAGTTCCTGCGACGGCACCGGGCGCCTGTCGCTCAGGCCAACGTCGGAATCCCGGCCCCTTCGCAGAGCTTCTCGAAGGCGCGGCCGGTCGACATCACCAGGTCGTGGAGATCCGGGACGAGGTCCCAGTCCGCGGAGAAGCCCCAGGAGAGGTTCCCGTCGTAGCTGAAGAGTGCGATGCCGAGACCCATGGTCCCCATCAGCGGAACGTGGGGATGAATCGCGAGCAGCCGCGACTCGAGCATGTGCAGGCGAACTCTCGGGCCCGGCACATTGGTGATCACGCTGTTGAAGGGCGTTCCCAGGGTCATCAGACGCGATCCCAGGGACAGGATCCCCGAGCCGGTCCACTCCGTCACCTGGGTGAGTGTGTCTGCGCCCAGCGCTCGTTTCGAGGTCTTGAGCTCCTCGGTCTGCTCCCGAATCCGGGCGAGACACGCGATCGGGTCGCGTTCGCTCAGGGGGAGATCCACGGTCCAGGCCGACACCCGGTTGCCGAGGCTTCCCCGCTCGCCGTCGGTCCGAACGCTCACCGGCGCCATCACGCGGAAGTTGACACCGTCGAGGTCGAGCCCGCGAATCCGCTGGAGGAAGTGGGCCATGCCGCCGCTCGCCGTCGCCAGGACGACGTCGTTAACGGTTCCGCCTACGGATTTGCGCACCGCCCGGATGCGATCG
>CALDCK010000156.1 GCA_937937315.1 uncultured bacterium | reverse complement strand
CCGAGCTGGTGGGCGCCGAGTACCGCTTCGTCGCCTACGACCCGACCCTCTTCCCCTCCCGGGAACATCCCCCCTTCTCGATTCCCCGCGGCGAGGTGCCGAGATGGCTGAACCGCGTCGCCTGGCGAACCCAGCACGCCGCGACCCAGCTGCGCATGCGCCCCGCCGTGAATCGCGAGCGCGCGAAGGTCGGCCTGCCCCCGATCGACGATCTCTACGCGCGCTGCATGGGTACGCGACCGATTCTGGCTGCGGAGGAGCTCCTAGCGCCGGCGCCGTCCGACGTGAAAGAGGTGCAGACCATCGGCTGTCTTCACCCCTTCGAGGAAGCACCCCTCCCCGAGAAGCTCGAGGCCTTCCTGGCCGCGGGGCCGGCGCCGATCTACCTAGGCTTCGGCAGCATGACGGACCCGGACCCGGGCCGGACGACGCGCCTCGTGCTGGAGGCCGTTCGCCGCGCCGGCGTGCGCGCAGTCCTGTCCGAGGGCTGGGCGGGGCTGGCCCGGATCCCGCTTCCGGAGGAGGTCATGGCGGTGGGACCGCTTCCCCACGCGAGCCTCTTCCAGCGGGTCTCCGCGGTGATCCATCACGGAGGCGCCGGGACGACCACGATGGCCGCACGCGCCGGGACGCCGCAGATCCTGATCCCCCACGTGCTCGACCAGTTCCACTGGGCGCATCGGGTGGAACGGCTCGGGCTCGGTCCGCCGGCGATCCCGAGGCGGCGGCTCGAAGTCGACTGGTTGTGCGCCACGATCCGCGCCACCCAGGACAACGACGTGCTCTCGGAGCGTGCCGCCGAGATCGGCCTGCGCCTTCGTGCGGCACTTTCGGAGCGTGCGAACCCGGCCGACGTGATAGCCTGAGCTCATGCTCGACCGCATCGCCTTGATGATGCGGCTGCTTCCGGCGCTACCGAAGCTCGCAGCCCACAGGCCGGGAGGCCGCACTACGGTCGCGGATCTGCTCCAACGTCAGGCGCGGGCGCGGGCGGATCACCCGGTTCTGCTCTACGGAGACCGCCGTCAGACCTACGGCGAGCTCGACGCCGCGGCCAATCGTGTGGCCCACTGGGCGCTCGATGCGGGGCTGCGCTGCGGCGACGTCGCGGCGCTCCTCATGGAGAATCGCCCCGAGTACCTCGCCTGCTGGCTGGGCCTGGCGAAGGTGGGCGTCACCGTGGCGCTGATCAATACCAATCTCACCGGACGCGGGCTGCGTCACGCCCTGGCGACCGCCGAGGCGAGGCATCTCGTCCTGGGCGCCGAATGTCTCGATCGCTTCTCCACGACGGCGGATGATCTCGAGCGCCCGCTCCAGGTCTGGCTCGCTTCGGATGACGAGCGCGGAGAGACCGGCCCGCGCCCCGAGCAGGCGGAAGACTTCGAGGCCGCCCTCGCGAGCCAGCGCGACGACGACCCCGGATCGGAGCACCGTGCGTCCCTGCGCACCGGCGACGATCTCTTCTACATCTACACCTCCGGCACGACGGGTCTGCCGAAGGCCGCTCACTTCAGCCACCTGCGCTTCCTCAGCATCGGCGACCTCTCGGCCTTCGCCCTCGGTCTGGGGCCGAAAGACGTCCACTACTGCGCGCTTCCGCTCTACCACAGCGCCGGCGGGGTCATGTTGGTGGGCGCTGCGCTGAGCGCCGGCGCCACGATCGCCCTGCGTCGGAAGTTCAGCGCGAGCGGCTTCTGGGACGACGTCAGGCGTTACGACGCCACCTGCTTCCAGTACATCGGCGAGTTCTGCCGCTACCTCATGAACCAGCCGGAGCGGCGCGACGACCGCAACCACCGCGTTCGCGCCATGATCGGAAACGGCCTGCGCCCCGATATCTGGGAAGCCTTCCAGGACCGCTTCGGGATCGAGACCATCCGCGAGTTCTACGGAGCCACCGAGGGAAACACGGCCCTGGTGAACTTCGAGAACAAGGTGGGATCGGTGGGGCGCATGCCTCTTCGGGGGATCACGAACGCCCACATCATCCGCTACGACGTCGAGAGCGACAGCCATCCCCGTGGCCGCGACGGGCTCTGCATCGAGTGCGGGCCCGAAGAGGTCGGTGAGCTCGTCGGCCGCATCCCCTCGACAGACGCGGTAGCCATGGGTCGCTTCGAGGGATACACGTCGAAGGAGGCCACGGACAAGAAGATCCTGCGCGACGTGTTCAAGACCGGCGACGCCTGCTTCCGCAGCGGCGACCTTCTGCGCCAGGACCGGGACGGCTTCTTCTACTTCGTCGACCGCATCGGGGACACCTTCCGCTGGAAGGGCGAGAACGTCTCGACCCAGGAGGTGGCGGAGCTCCTCAGTGGGTTCTCCGGGCTCGAGATGGTGAACGTCTTCGGCGTCGAGGTGCCCGGTGCGGACGGGCGTGCCGGCATGGCGGCACTCGTTCTCGCGGAGGGCACCACCTTCGACGGCGCCGCCTTCTACCGCCACGTGAGCGAGGTCCTGCCCCGCTACGCCGCGCCCGTCTTCGTTCGGGTGCTGACGGAGCAGGAGGTGACGGGGACCTTCAAGATCCGCAAGGTCGAGCTGGTGCGGGAGGGCTTCGATCCGGGGGCGGTAGGCGACCCCCTCCATCTCCGCGACGATGAAGCCGGCTCCTACGTGCCCCTCACCGACGCGCTCCACGGGCGAATCACGTCGGGCCAGATCCCGCTCTGATCCCTTGGCCGGGGGCGCGATCCATCACATCGACCTCACGGTCCGCGACCTCGCGCGCTCGACAGCCTTCTACGACCGCGTCCTCCCCCTGCTCGACTTTCGGCGCATCGACGACGCTCCCGAGGGCCCGATCTGGGCCGGCCTCTCGGTGGAGGTCGGGCTCCAGGTCGCCCGGGCCTCGTCCTCGACGAGTCACGACCGCTACGCGCCGGGACTTCATCATCTCGCCTTCACCGCACCCTCCCGGGAGAGCGTGGACGAAGTCCACGCGAAGCTCGCCGCCCTCGACGTTCCGATCCTCGACCCCCCGGCCGACTACCCGGAGTACTGCGAGGGCTACTACGCCGTGTTCTTCTCGGACCCGGACGGCCTGAAGCTCGAGTACGCCTTCACCCCACGCTGGCCGGCCTGAGCGCGCGGCATGGCGTGAACGCGATCGGGCCGCACCGAGAGCGACACGAGGTCGCCGGCTCCGAGGGATCGCGCGAGCCCCCGGCCGGCCAGCAGGACGGTGCACAGCTCGACGCCCGCCCACTCCACCGCCACGGTCACGGCGACGCCGTCGTTCACGACGCTGCGGACGATCCCCTTGCCGATGCGCTCGCCCTCACCCCGGCCGACGTCGATCTTCAGATCCTCCGGGCGGATCCCCGCCCACACGTCGGCGCCCTCCGGCGCCTCGACGTCGGTGGGAACGCGGTGCTGGTCGTCGACCTGGACCCAGCGCACGGCGCCCTCGCGGAGCAGGCGCCCCGAGACCAGGTTCGTCATGCCGACGATCCGCGCGACCTCGGGCGACACCGGGTGATCCAGAACAGTGTCGCGGTGGTCGACCTGGACCAGCCT
>CALDCK010000155.1 GCA_937937315.1 uncultured bacterium | reverse complement strand
TCGAACTCGGTGTCGTTGAGTGTCGAGACGACACCCTTCGACAGATGGCCCTCCTGGGCACCGGTCTCGACACTGAACGACGTGTAGCAGGCACCGTGGACGTTGCCTCGAATCCGATACGTGCCCTCCGGGTCGGCAACTGCGCCGTAGTAGACGGCATCCGGGTTGTCGCCGAGAAGCTTCTTCGTCGGGCTCAGCCAGCGCTGGAAGAGAGGGCGGCGGGGATCGACCTCGAACCAGCACTGGAAGCCGTGCTGGAGCGCGTTTGCCACGAGGTAGCGGCCCGCGGCTCGCTCCTGCTCGCTGTGCATGCCGCGATCGGGAGTGATGTAGTCTCGCTCGATCTCGCCGAAGAGCGCGCCCAGCTCGGCAAACGCACGCGCCGCCGCCTCACCGGATGCCGCCGACTCGGCCAGGCCGGCGAGCCCTCCGCCTTCGCGGGCTCCACCCGTCGATCCGTCGCTCATGTCCTGATCTCCCTGTGCTGATGGGTTTCCCTCACCGCCCCGCGCGGGCTCTCACCCCGGCCTCCCCGCCTGCGCCCTCGCCTCCAGCCCCGCCGTGATCTCCTCGTAGCGATCGCGCGTGAGCCGGAGCCGCGAAAGGAAGCCGACGGCGCAGAGGTAGAGGACCGTGAGCCCGGGGCCGGCGATCAATCCGAGCCGCACGATCGCATCCTGGGGAACGCTGCCCACGGCCGCTGCGTCTCCGGTCGGAAACCGGATCAGATCGAGGATCACACCGCCGAGGAAGTTGCCGAAGCCCGAGACGGCCTTTCCCGTGAAGCTGAGAGCCGATACGAAGACCCCCTCGTGTCGTCTGCCCGTGAGGTACTCGTTCTCGTCGATCGCGTCCATGACCATCGCGCCATTCAGGATGCCGATCTGGATGAGAGCCGCAACGAGCAGCCCGCCGTGGCCCATGATCATCACCAGGAGCCAGGGGCTGCCGTTCTCCGGTGCGACACCCGTGAGGCGGAGGATGACCGGCAGCGGGCCCCACAGGATCGCGAAGAGTGCGAGGCGAATGGCCGCACTGCGCTTGTCCATGGCCTCGCTGAAGGGCCGCACCATCGCGACACCGATCAGCAGCGGAACGATCTGGAAGAGGCTCAGCATGCCCAGCTCCTGGGAGCGGAACTCCCAGAACCAGGTGCCCATGTAGGTCCCGAGCACCTCGCTCACACCGAGTGCAGCGGCAGTGAAGAGGGAGCTCGCCAGCAGGACCCGCATCGAGTGGCTCTTCACGGCGGTCCGCAGCTCCCCGGCGAAGCGCCGAGCGGAGAAGAGCGGCCCCGGGCGCGTCCCCTGGCGCAGCCGCGGGATCAGGGAGCGGGTTCCCATCGACGACACCAGAATCGCCACGAAGACCATGAACGCGGCGAAGGCGCCGAGGAGCGGGTAGTTCGCGGCCAGCAGCCTGCCCTCGCCGATCTGCTCCCCGCGGTCGGCCAGGAAGACGAACCAACCCGTCGACGCCATCACGAGGGCTCCGCTCCAGCCCAGAAGCCAGCGGAAGGAGTTGAGCGTCGTGCGTTCGTCGTAGTGGGTGGTCATCTCCGGTGCCATGGCACCGCTCGGCACCATGTAGAAGGTGAGGAAGAGCCGCACGCCGATGGCGAAGGTTACGAGCCACACGAAGAGCCCGGCCTGGTCGAGCCCCTCGGGCGGCGCGAACAGTGCGTACATGCACAGGGCCATGGGCAGCGCCGCGAAGAACATGAAGGGGTGACGACGGCCGAATCGGGAGTGGAAGTTGTCGGAGAGCGAGCCCACCAGCGGATCACTGACGGCGTCGAAGCAGAGCGCGATGAAGATTGCGAGACCGGAGAGCGTGCCCGGCAGCCCGAGCACGGTCGTGTAATAGAGGACGAGGAACGCGTTGAACGTGGCGTTCTTCACCCCATCCGCCACCGAGCCGACGCCATAGGCGAGACGGAGGCGGGTCGGCACCTGTCCGTCCACACCCGAGTCGGGACGTAACGGTGCGGTCAAGCCGGCCCCTCGCCTCCGAGAAGGTCCGCGCGCAGAGTGCGCGCCGCCAGGGCGTAGTGAATCGTGGACCAACCTGCGCCGATGAGGACGACCCAGAGAAGCGCGTAGCGGACGGATTCGACGCCGAGGTCGGGCGCGAACGCGTCGCTCAGCAGCCCCACGACCTGCGGACCGAATCCGAGGCCCACGAGGTTGATGATGAAGAGCAGGATCGCCGACACAAGCGCTCGCATATGAGGCCGGGCCAGCCCCTGCGCCATGGCGAAGGTCGGCCCCAGGTACATCGCGCCCAGCAGGCTAGCCGGAACCGCAAAGAGAAGCGCGACGTATCCGTCGGGCCATAGGTAGACACACGCTGCGAAGGGAATCCCGATGGCGGTCGCCAGGCCCGGCAGGATCATGTACCAGCGCTGGTCGCGCGTGGCCAGACGATCTCCGAGCCATCCCCCGAGAAAGGTGCCGAGCCCCCCACCGATCAGCGCGATCAACGCGAGGTAGGTGCTGAGCTCGCCCTCGCTGAATCCGTGCACCCGGATCATGAAGACGGGCAGGAAGAACGCGGCGCCGTACCCATAGAAGGCGTGGAGCGCAGCGGCCAGGGACATGTGGCGGAAGGAGCGGAGGCGCATCATGAAGCGGATCACATCTCGCATCGAATCCTGGGCCGCCTTCGGATCCACACGCACCGACGTCTCCGAGAGCCCCCGCGGTGGCTCCCGGAGGGTGAGCCGCACCACGGCCGCCAGGATGATCCCCGGCACTCCCACGACGAAGAATGCGGTGCGCCAGTCGAAGAGCTCCTTGATCCAGCCCCCCGCGAACGTCCCGATCGCGCTCCCGATCGGGATCCCGAGGGCGTAGATCGAGAACGCGGTGCCGCGACGCTCCGGGGGGAAGTAGTCCGACAGCAGCGAGTGGGCGGGAGGGGAGCACGCGGCCTCCCCGAGCCCCACCCCCACCCGGGCGAGGGCCAGGTCGGTGAAGCTCCTGGCGAGGCCAGTCACGGCGGTCATCGCGCTCCAGGCCAGCAGGCCCGCAGCGATGATCGAGCGCCGCACGCCCCGATCCGCCCAGCGCGCGATGGGGATACCCGCGATGGTGTAGAAGAGCGCGAAGGCCAGGCCGCCGAGGAATCCCAGGGCCGAGTCCGACAGGTCGAGATCGAGGCGGATCGCTTCGGCCAGGATCGTGAGAATCTGGCGGTCCACGAAGTTGAAGACGTAGACCACGAGGAGCAGGCCCAGCGCATAGCGGCGATAGGCCTCGGAGAAGTGGGGCTCGGAGCCCGCTTCCTCTTGTCCGGTCGGAAGCGGTTCGCCCGCCATGAGCGCCATCCTGCCGGCTCCGGATCCCCCGCGTCAAGCGGCTCGCACCGAAAGCTCTCCTCATGCCCGGGGTCCTCGATTCCCGCGCCGCCGCAGGGCGGCGATGGGTTCGCTACACGCCGTGCCGAGAGGTCGTACGGACCGCGCGTCGCCCTGAGCGTGGCGGAAGGGCCGCGTACTCGCGGCGGTCCTGATGTGGCGTCTCGGGTAGGATGTCGAGAGATGGACCAGACCGCCTGGGCAGAGCGCGTTCGTGCGCAGATGGACTACGAGTGGTCGCGCAAGGGCCCCCCGGAAGGATTCCCTTCCCTGCCCCCGCTTCCCACCGGCCGCTACACCGACCCGGCCTTCTACGCCCTCGAGCGGGAGCACCTCTGGAAGAAGGCCTGGCTCCTGGCCGGGCGCGACGAGGACCTTCCGGAGCCCGGCAGCTACCGCACCTTCGATCGCACGGGCTCTCCCCTCCTGATCGTGCGGGGCCGGGACGGGCTCCTGCGCGGCTTCTTCAACACCTGCCAGCACCGGGGGGCGCCGGTGGTTCGCGAGACGTGCGGGGCAGCCCAGCGGTTGCGCTGTCAGTACCACAGCTGGACCTACGACCTCGACGGCACCCTCCTGCAGGTGCCCGATCGTCGCGACTTCACCGAGCTCGATATGTCGCAGCGGGCGCTCAAACCCGTTCGCTGCGAGGTCTACGAGGGCTGGGTCTTCGTCAACGAAGACTCGGGCGCGCCTCCCCTGCGCGAGTGGCTCGGTCCCATCGCGGCGGAGTGGTCGCCCCTACGCGGTGCGGATCTCCGCGCACACGGCACGCGCTGCGAGCGCATCCCCGCGAATTGGAAGACCGTCGCCGACGCCTTCCTCGAGACCTACCACGTGCGGACGATCCACCCGCAGACCGTCGCCAAGCTCCTCGATCATCGCGGCGCGGCCATGGGGCTCTTCGCGTACGGCCACTCGCGGATGGTCACGCCCAAGTGGGAGAAGGCGATCGAGGAGCAGCGCGCCCGGGAGGGGCCGTTTCCCGAGATCCCCGACCTCGACCCCCTCTACTCGGAGACGAACCCGGCCTACAGCCTCTTCCCCAATCTCATCACGCCCCTCGACACGATCGGCTTTCCCTTCATCCGCTTCTGGCCGATCGACGTCGAGACCACCGACGTCGAGTGGACCTTCTACGGACCGCCGGCCGAGACCCGGTCGGTCGAGCAGGCCTGGGAGGTCTACATCAAGATCTTCGACGAGGTGATGGAGGAGGACTTCATGAACCTCGCTCCGATGCAGCGCTCTGTCGCCTCCGGCGCCCTCGAGTCGATCCCCCTCTCCTACCAGGAGCGGCGCATCTATCACCTCCACGAGGAGATCGATCGGGTGATCGGCCGCGACCGCATCCCCGAGACCCTGCAGGTCTCACCACGCCTGGAGCCCTTCTGGGAGCGCGGCTGAGCCGCTCGTCTCGGGGAGTGCGGATGAGGGGATTTCCCGCCGCGTGCGCGAGGGCCGAGGGTGTCTAGGTTGTGAGATCGTGGGGGGCGGCGGGCGAGTGAGTCGGCGCCGAAGGGGGGATGGGTGCGAGCTCTGGTGGGCCGACTGGCCCGGCTGATCGGGCTGCTGCTGCTGCTGACCTGCTTCGGAACCGTCGGCTTCCGCGCGATCGAGGGTTGGTCCTGGGGCGACGCGCTCTACATGACCGTGATCACCCTCTCCACGGTGGGCTTCCAGGAGGCCCACCCGCTGTCCGAATCGGGCAAGCTCTTCACCGTTGCCCTCATCCTCGCGGGCAGCGGCGTGGCGATCTATCTGCTCACGTTGACGGCGCAGCTGATCCTGGATGGGCGCCTCTCACGGGCATATCTGAAGGAGAGGATGACGATGCGGATTCGAACGAAACACGATCACGTGGTCGTGGTCGGTTATGGGAGGTTCGGCCAGGCCGTCGTCGAGGAGCTTCGGGACGCCGGCATTCAGGTCGTGGTGCTGGACTCGGACCCGGAGCTGGCTCCCCTCCTCGAGTCCCAAGGCATGGCCTACGTCATCGCCTCCGGCTCATCCGACGAGGGTCTCGTCGAGGCGGGCGTCGAGGGGGCGAGCGCCGTCGTCGCGGCGACGCCGTCGGACGCGGACAACGTCTTCATCACCCTCGCCGCCAAGGAGCTCAACCCGGAGATCCGGGTGCACGCGCGCTGCGAGTCCAGCACCGCCGCGCGACGACTCACGCGAGCGGGTGCGGATCAGGTGGTTTCGCCCTTCCAGATGGGCGGTTCACGAACGGCGGCCTCGATCCTGCGGCCAGCCGTGGT
>CALDCK010000154.1 GCA_937937315.1 uncultured bacterium | reverse complement strand
TCCGAAGACCGTGGCGAGCGGCCTGGTCGGGCCCGAGGGCCTCGCGCTCCGGTCGGGTGGAAACCGCCTGCTGGTGGTAGAGGGAGGCACGGGCAGCCTGAAGGACGTGCATCTCAGGTCCGGCAAGGTCAAGACCATCGCAACCGGTCTGGAATTTCAGGCGCCGGTCCCGGGCTTCACGCCCACCCACTGGCTCAACGACGTGGAGGTGGATGCGAAGGGCGGGATATACGTCAACGCGGACCGCGCCAACGTCATCTTCAAGTTCGATGACGACGAGGATGACGACGAGTAGCTCGCCGTCGAAGTGGATCTGAATGTGACCTGCGATCGAGCGATCTAGGCCAGCTCTTCCAGCAGCGCTTTCGCGTCCTTCAGGTCGGCGGTGTCGAAGCCTTCGGTGAACCAGTCGTAGACGGGCTGGAGGAGCGCGCGGGCCTCTTCGCGGCGGTCCTGGTCGCGGAGCAGGCGGGCCAGGCTCGTGGCGGCGCGGAGCTGGTGGGACTTCCCGTCCTGGCCCCTTGCGATGACAACGGCGCGCAGGAGGGCCCGTTCGGCCTCCTCGTGTGCTGCCGGTCGCTGCGCCAGCAGGATCTCGCCCCTCAGGCGCAGCATTTCGGCATCCCAGTACGGCGCGTGCTTCGCCGACGATACGCCGAGCCACGAGTCCAAGACACGCAACGCGTCGTCCAGTCTATCGAGCCTCCTCAACGTGTCGGCGATTGCCGAGAAGAAGGGTGCAGCGACCGGCGATATCAGACCAGTGTTTGCCAGCTGGGGCCAGACATTCTCCAAAACCTGATCGAGAGCACGCCCCGCCACTCCCGCGCCGGCCACGAAAGGGAGTGCGGAAGCGCGAAGCTGGAGCGCGCCCCCCAGCTGGAGACTCAAGCCTCTCGCTCTCGAGATCTCGATCGCTTCCTCGGACCGCTCCAGCACGCGATGGGGTTCCCCGCGCCCCGTATGCACGATCGAGCCCCAGTTCAGCGCATAGGCCAGACTGTGTGGATGTGCGAGCGCGCGCGCCTCATCGATCGCCGTCTCGACCCGCTCCAGGGCGCGGTCGGGATGGCCCAGTTGCAGCTGCGTCAACGACGCCAAGCAGAGCGAGGTGATTCCGGGATCCAACCCGAATACGGACTCCAGCGAACCGTGCTCGATCGCGTCGTAGAGCGCGATTGCGCTTTCTTCGTGAGTGAAAGCATTCGAGAACTCGCCGCGGTAGTGGAGCGTGAGGCCCAGGGTGGAGTGGGCGAACAAGAGCTGGGACGGGTCGTTCGTCCGCTCGGCGTGAGCGAGTAGCTCCTGGCCCAGCTCCAGGGCGTGCTCAAGATCGCGGTTGCGGTAGTAGATCGCGAGCCCAGCGAGTGCCTGAAACCGCTCGGGGGAATCGCCCGACCTGCGAGACAGCGAGCGCGCACGCTCGTAGGCGTTCTCGACCTTGGGACTTCCGAGGCCGAGCACCGCTTGGGAGGCAGCGCCCAGCGCGATCTGAAGCGGAACCTCGCGGCGGTCTCGCTCCGGAGACTCCGGAACCGTGCGAAGCAGCTCGATCGCCTTTTGAAGGTGTTGGCTCGCCTCGGCGTGCGCCGAGCGTTCGCTCGCTCTCTCGCCCGCCCGCTGGTAGTGGCCGATCGCCTCTGCCGTCCGTCCCGCCGGCTCGCAGTGCTGGGCCATCACCTCGGGCTCTCGGGCGACGCGCTCGGCGAAGCGCGCTTCGAGTGCATCCGCGATGCGTCCGTGCAGCTCCTTGCGCTGGCTCTCCAGCAGCGATTGATACGCCGTGTCCTGCAACAGCGCGTGCTTGAAGGTGTAGGTCGCCTTGGGCAGCACGCCGCGTGGGTAGACCAGCTCCGCCTCCACCAGCCGCCCGAGCCCCTCGCGCAGCGCCGGCTCCGTCATGGGTGTCACGGCCGCGAGCAGCGCGTAGGGGAACTCGCGCCCGATCGCCGCGGCGTGCTGCGCCACCGGCTTCGCCTCGCCCAGCCGGTCGAGCCGTGCCATCAGCGAGTCCTGGAGTGTCTCGGGGATTTCGTGATCGTCGGTATGTCCCACCTCGACGACGCCCTTCGTCAGCTCTTCGACGAACAGCGGGACGCCGTCGGAGCGGCTCGCGATCTGCGCGACGACGGACTCGGGCAGGGGGGCGTCGGCAGTGGCACGGGCGGCGAGCTCCTTCGAGTCCCTGCGACCGAGCCGGTCCAGCCCCAGGGCGAGCACGTGTCCCCGCGCCGGCCACGGCGGCTCGAACTCCGGCCGGTGGGTCAGCAGCAGCAGCAGGCGCGCCGTGGGACACTGCCCGATCGCGAGCCCCAGCCACTCGAGCGTGGAGGGGTCGATCCAGTGCAGGTCCTCGACGACGAGGACGAGGGGCTGCTTCTCGCTCAGGGCCAGCAGCCACGCCAGCAGCGCCTCGAGCGTCTTCTGGCGCTGGAGCTGGGGGCTGACCTCCAGCGGCGCGTAGCGCTCGGGCAGGCGCAGCGACAGCAGGCTCGCGAGCAGCGGCACCGTCTCGTCCAGCTCGAGCCCCGCCTGGGCCAGCCCCCGCTCGAGCCGCGCCAGCTTCTCGTCCTCCGAGTCCTCCTCCCGGAAGGCGAGCGCCCCCTCGAGCATCGCGATCAGCGGATACAGCGCACTGCCCTGCGTGTAGGGCGAAGTCTGACACTCAAGCCAGCTGTGGGGCGTATCGCACAGCCGCTCGCGCAGCTCCCGCACCAGCCGCGACTTGCCGATGCCGGCCTCGCCCCCGACCAGCACGGCCTGCCCCTGGCCCTCCTGCGCCCGTTCGAACCGATGCACCAGCAGCGCGAGCTCGTCCTCGCGACCCACGAAGGGCGTGAGCCCCGGGGCCCGCTCCAGGCGACTGCGCACGCCGCTCGGCTGGAGCACGCGATGCACCCGGATCGGCTCCTGGATGCCCTTCAGCTCCGGCGTCCCCCGGTCCTCGGTCACGAAGATCCCGGATACCAGCTGCCGCGTGGCTTCGCTGATCACCACCGAGCCGGGCTCGGCGAAGCCCTCGAGGCGCGCCGCGATGTTGGGGGTCTCGCCCAGGGCCAGCATCTCCCGCGTCTCGCCCCCGCCCATCTCGCCCACCACCGTGGGGCCCGTGTGGATGCCCACCCGCGCCGCGATCGCCGCCCCGTGCCGCGCTTCGGTCTGGGCGGAGAGTCCCT
>CALDCK010000153.1 GCA_937937315.1 uncultured bacterium | reverse complement strand
CTGCCCTGCCCGTTCCCCGCCGAGGCGAGGCATGGAGTCAGGAGTACGAGTCCCAGGAGCAGCGTGGCGACGTGACGCATCGAGCCCTCCCCCTCCGCGCGAGGGGCTGCGGTCTCCTGATCTATCGGCAGCACGTGCCGGAGAGTGAAGGGAGACCCCCGTTTCCGGAGAAAGCCTCGCGGATTCGAGCGGTTCTACAGCCGTTCTGCCAGTGCGAGAGCGGTCCGGCGGGCCAGGGCCATGATCGTCCACATGGGATTCACCGACGGGCAGCGCGGAAAGACGCCGCTGTCGGCGATCCACAGGTTCTCGAGGTCGTGGCAGCGGCCGAGCTCGTCTACGACGCCCCGGGTGGGGTCCCCGTGCATGCGCGTCGTGCAGAAGGCGTGATTGCCGCCGAGCACCAGGTCCGACGGACGCAGGGTGCGGCGGCGCAGGATCTCCGCCTCTTCGAGGGTGTGAATCTCGTCCGGGAAGCCGTGAACCCCGCAGAGAACAGAACGGGCGCCGGCGGCGAAGAAGATCTCTGCGAGGCGGTAGACCGCCTCGGCCAGGATCGGCGTGTCGTCGGGATTCAATCGCCAGGTGATCTTCGGATCGAAGCCGCTGCGTCGCGCTTCGACCCGACCGAGGGAGCGGTCGCAGCTCGCGATGGCGTCCCACACGGCGGAGTACGGCACGTCCGCGAGACGGCGCTTGAGGTCGAGGCCCGATCCGGGGAGTCGGACCGCCAGCAGGGCGGGCGGTGCCCACAGGGTCTCGAGCTTGAAGCCCGCCTCGAGGAACTCCCGGGACTGGTATCCCTGGGTTGCGCCGAACTGGGGCTCGACCCGGTCCGGGAAGATTCCCATCACCCCCACCCCGGGATGGAACTGGAGATTGCGCCCGACCTGACCCGAGCGATTGGCGATGCCCCCGCTCTTCTGGAGCAGCACCGGCGTGGCCATGCAGCCCGCCGCCAGCACCACCGCCCGGGCGCGCACCCGGAAGCGGTGCGAGGGACGTCCGGTGAAGGGCGCAACGATGCGTCCCATCACGCCGATCGCGCGATCGCCGGAGGTCTCCACCGCCTCCACCCGCGCCGAGGTAAGGACCGTGGCGCCGCCGCGCAGCGCCGCGGGCACCGTCGTGATGTCCATCGACTGCTTCGCGCGGGACCGGCAGCCGGTGAAGCACTCTCCACTGCCCCGGCAACCGCGCACGTTGCGCGCGATCGGCTCGCTCGAGAAGCCGAGGGCGTCGCACCCGTCCCGGAAGAGGAGGTTGCGGCGACCCTGGACGGCTTCCGGGGTGGGCGAGATCCCGATCGTCTCGGCGACGGCGTCGTAGTGGGGATCGAGGTCCGAGAGGTGCGTGTCGGAGAGATCGAAGTCCTCGCACCAGCGATCGAGCACGAACTCCGGCGCCCGGTTGCAGATCGCAGAGTTGACGAGGGAGCCGCCACCGAGGGCGACGGCCTGCATCGTGGGCATGACCGTTCCGACGGTGGTCCGCAGCCCTCCCTCCCGCAGGGTCCGGGCCATCGACAGCCCCCCGTCCACCTCGTAGTCGCCCGGCGTGAAGGGGGGGCCCTCCTCGACGAGCACGACCCGGTATCCCGCCCGGGTGAGCTCGCCGGCAACGATCGCACCGCCGGGCCCGGAGCCCACCACGACCGCGTCCGCCTCCTCGGTGAAGTCGCGGTCGTAGCCCGCAAAGACGCGCAGGTCCCCCTCGCTCAATCCGCGTCCTCCGCAAATCCCGCCATCCACGGGCCGTCGAGGTCGATGGGCGCGCCGTCGCTCGGCGGGGTGAGGTCGTCCGCCGTGTACGGGATCGAGCTCGCGGCCGCTCCGATCCGCGGGTAGCGCAGGTCGGCCTCACACACGGGAGTGTCGATCGCGTAGGGCGCGAGGCGCAGGCGTCGCAACACGGTCGGGTCGGCGAAGTAACCGAGGGTGCAGAGCGCTCGCAGGCTCGTGAAGACGAGCCGCCGCACGAACCAGCCGCTGTGCTGCCAGGCGTCGAGGACGGCTTCCCGCTGAGAGGCGTCGAGACCCGAGAAGCGCCGCAGGCCCGAGAGGCCCCCCGGTGCGGGAAAGGCGAGGGTGCCGTGCTCGATCAGGAAGAAGAGCGCCCGCATCAGCTGACGCTGTCTCGGCTGGGACGCGGCGACGAGCCGATCGACGTAGGCCGCGATGCCCGCATCGGACCCCGAAGGTGGGATCTCTCCGCCGGGTGGGAAGAGGGCCTCGGCGACGGCGGCGAGAGTGGCGAGCTCCCGGCGCCGGAGCGCCTGGGGAGACCCGGACGGAGGCGGATAGCCGACGAAGATCCGGGCGCACCCCCACGCGCCCAGGGCCCCGAGCGCTGCCGCGGTCGCCCAACCCCACATCGCCCGGAAGGATAACCGGCGATTGGCCCCACCGCGGAGGGGCATCATGACACGGCATGCCTAATGCGGCTGCGCTCGGGCGGAGGTCCCGAGCCGGCACCCCGAGCTACGGGGCTCGTGCAAGTCCCCGAACTCATGAGGCTCCGTAGATCCGGGCCGACCCGGTGCCCTCCGTCGCCCGCCCGCGACCCGTGGCACGGTGCTTGCTCTCTCGGTCGACATGCGGATCAAGTCGATCGGGACCCTCCTCGGTCTCGCGATCGGGCTCGCCGCCGCTGCGAACGGCGGCGAGCTCGACCGCACGTTTCCAGCCGCCGGCGGGGGAACGCTGCGCATCGCCCTGGACTTCGGAAGTGTTGCAGTTCAGACCCACGAAGGAAGTGAGATCCGGCTCGAGGCCGTCTCGCGCGGCATCGGCGCCAGCGGCGTCCACTTCGACGCCCATGTAGAGGGCCGCGACGTGGTGCTGACCGGCGCTGCGGAGCCCTGGCTCGGGTGGCTCCATAGCTCCCCCGGGGTCCGCGTCCGGGCCTGGGTCCCTCGGACCTGTGCGGTCCAGATCCGGTCGCTGGGACCGATCGAGGTAGAGCGGGGAGGCCACCCGCAGGTGCAGCTCTCCCACTGATCCCTCCCCCGGCGTGAGCGCCCCGGGAGCCCCTCCGCCCCTTCAAGAAAGCGTCCGTTCCGACCGATGGAAGGGACGGAAGTTGCGGGCGCATGAACGCGGTTCGCGACGCGGCAGGGGCGGAAGGGTTCAGGCATGACGGAACCGGACGAGAGCAGATCCGGGCGGATCGACGGCATCGTCATCACGCCCCCTCGCGGCCTCGGCACGGTCGACCTGGCGGAGCTCTGGCGCTTCCGGGAGCTGATCGGGTTCCTGGCCCTGCGGGACGTGAAGGTCCGGTACAAGCAGGCGGCGCTCGGCGTCTCCTGGGCGGTGCTCCAGCCCCTGCTCACGATGGTCGTGTTCAGTGTGCTCTTCGGCTTCCTGATGGGTGCCGAGGGAAAGCCCACGGTCGAAGGCGTGCCCTACGCCGTGTCGACCTTCTGCGCCCTGGTGCCGTGGCAGCTCTTCGCCACCGCCCTCTCGTTCTCGGGCAACAGCATCGTCCAGAACCAGAACCTGGTCACGAAGGTCTACTTCCCGCGCCTCGTGCTCCCCATCGCGCCGATCATCGCGGCCCTCGTCGACTTCGGCGCCGCCTTCGCCGTTCTGCTCCTGATGATGCTCGCCTACGGCATCGTCCCCGGCGCAGCAATCGCACTCCTTCCCTTCTTCGTCGTCCTGGCGCTCGCCACGGCGCTCGCGGTCTCGCTCTGGCTCTCCGCGCTGAACGCCCTCTATCGCGACGTCCGCTACGCCCTGCCCTTCCTCACCCAGCTCTGGTTCTTCGTCACGCCCTGCGTCTACACCACCGCGAGCGTGCTCGGGGAGGCACCGCCCTGGGCCCACTGGCTCTACGCCGCCAACCCGATGGTGGGCGTCGTCGAGGGCTTCCGCTGGGCGCTGATCGGCGGACCCGCGCCGGCCACAGGGGCGCTCCTGGCTTCGAGCATCGCCGTGGTCGTCCTCCTCGTCGGCGGCGCGATCTACTTCCGCCGCATGGAACGCGTCTTCGCGGACTGGGTGTGAGGACATGAGACCACCCATCATCCGCGTCGAGGAGCTCTCGAAGCGCTTCACCCTGGGTGAGACGCGCAGCGGCAACCTGCGCGAGAGTCTGGTCGGCGCCGCAGCCGCGCTGCTCGGGCGCACGCGTCGCCAGCATGCGGCTCCGGACGAGCTCTGGGCGCTCCGCGACGTGTCCTTCGAAGTCGCCGAGGGAGAGGTGCTCGGCATCATCGGCGCGAACGGCGCCGGGAAGAGCACCCTGCTCAGGATCCTCTCGCGCATCACGACACCCACGGGGGGTCGGGCCGAGATTCGCGGGCGTGTCGCCAGCCTGCTCGAGGTCGGCACCGGCTTCCATCCGGAGCTCACGGGTCGCGAGAACGTGCGCTTGAACGGCGCCATCCTCGGCATGGGTCGCCGCGAGATCGCACAGCGCTTCGACGAGATCGTCGACTTCGCCGGGATCGAGGCGTTCCTCGACACCCCGGTCAAGCGCTACTCCTCGGGAATGCGTATGCGCCTCGCCTTCGCGGTCGCGGCGCACCTCGAGCCCGAGATCCTGATCATCGACGAGGTTCTCGCCGTCGGCGACGTCGCCTTCCAGCAGCGTTGTCTGGGCAAGATGAGCGAGGTCGCTCACAGCGGTCGCACCGTGCTCTTCGTGAGCCACAACATGGCGGCGGTAGAGGGCCTGTGCGACCGGGCCCTGCTGCTGGATCGAGGCCAGGTCGCGGCCCGCGGCGACGTGCGCAGCGTGATCGCCGAGTACCTCGCCCGCGCGGCAGTCGGACCGACCCCCGACGGGCCCATCGCTCGCAGCGCCGACGGAGGCCTCGAAGTCACCACTATCGAGCTGGTCGATCGGGATGACCTGCCCCTCGGCGCCGTTCAATCGGGCCGATCATTCTCGCTGCGCCTCGACCTCGCCTGCGCGGCGCCCCTGCGCCGCATCGGAATCCAGCTCGCGGTGAACGACGCCCTCGGCGCGCGGGTCGCCGTGTTGAGCAGCGCGGTGGCGGGAGCCGAGTCGGACCTCCAGCCCGGCACCCACCGGGTGCAGTGCCTCGTCCGCGAGCTGCCCCTGGTTCCCGGCGCCTACACCCTCGAGCTGAAGGTCCTCGCCGGCTCGGAGTGTCTGCTCTTCGAGCGCCGAGCCGCGCCCCTCCTCGTAGAAGGGGGTGATTTCTTCGGCACCGGCCGCCTGCCACCCGAGGGCTGGGGGGGCCGCTGCCTGCTGCATCAATCCTGGTCGATCGAGTCCGCGAAGTCGGACGCGGAGAGCCCCGCATGAGAGTCGTCTTCTACGGAAGCTGCTGGCCCACGAACATCGGCAATGCCTTCGTCAACCTGGGCGCACTCGCGACGCTGCGCGCGGCGGTAGGAGAGCGCGGCGAGGTCGCCCACATCGGCGGTATGTCCTCCTATCTCTCGCGTCGCCAGGGCCGCCCCGAGAACGACTTCCACCTCGGCGACTGGATCGACGCGGACTACGTCGTCATGGGGGGCATGACCCAGAGCGTCGAGCACCTGCGGAGTGCCGAGCCGAACCTTCGCGGCTTCCTCGATCGGGGAGCACGCATCGTAATCGCCGGAGGAGGTGCAGAGCGGTACGACGATGCCGAGGTCGCCGCAGTGCGCGAAATCCTCCGCGACCTCCCCATCCACGCCTTCGCATCCCGGGACACCTACTCCTTCGAGCGCTACCGCGACTGCGCGACCCACGCCCACGACGGAGTCGACAGCGCGTTCTTCGTGGGTCGTGCGGTCGACCCGCTGCGTTTCGTAGACCGCCCCTACGTCGCGCTCTGCTTCGACTCGATGGCAGAGCCTCCGCTTCGAAATGCTCAGGAGCCCGCGCAGGTCGGGGCAGCGGGTGGCGCCGGGTGGCGACGCCCCAACCTTCGCACGCGACTGCGCCGCCTCCTGCGCGGATCTGCTCCCGCCTACACACCCCCGGCGATCGACGCGGGCGGTCTCCACGTGGTGCGCGCCCATCACGCGACCCTCCCGGAGCCGATGGACGCCTTCACGAGGCCCGCCACCCTGATCTCGGACCTGCCCTCGGACCATCTCTCCCTCTACGCGAATGCCCGGGTCACCTACACCGATCGCATCCACGCCTGCATCGCGGCGCTCGCTCTCGGCGGGCGAGCCCAGCTCTTCGGGGCGGCGGTTCCACGCCTGCGCATGTTCGAGCGGGTTGGCGCAGGCGACGTTCTCGAATGCCCGGTCGCCCTCGACGCGGCGCGAATGAAGCATGAGTGGGAGAGCCAGGTGGACTTCCTGCGCAACGCGCTCTTCGGATCGCGAGACGTCTGAATGCGCTTCGATCCGGAAGCCCTGAGCAACAAGCAGGCCCATCTCGACCGGGTGCTCGAGCTGCCCTGGATCGTGGACGAGGTGCTGCGTCGCAACCTCCGCACCTCCTACGAGGTCGCCCACCTGCCGCGCAGCTGGGAGCCCGGCGGCGGCTCCACGCTGTTTCGCGTGGACGCCGGGCCGGAGCAGATGCTCCTCAAGATCAAGCACGAGACCGTCTGGGTCGAGAGCGCACTCGAGGGCGAGCCCGGGTTTCCGCGCAAGCCTTCCCTCTCGAACGAGGTCGACTTCCTGACGAGCCTCTCCGGGGAGTGGCTTCCGCGGGTGCGCTTCTTCGACGAAGAGGCGGGCTTCCAGCTCCTGGCCCTCGAATGGCTCGAACCCTTCGAGACTGCCAACGAGCGCCTCGATGCGGCGGCCCTCCTGCGGGCCTGGCAGGACCTGCGCGCCGCTGCCCGGGCTCTCTTCGACCAGGGCGTGGTCCACACCGACCTCCACGAGCACAATCTCTGCTTCCGCGGAGACCGGATCGTGATCGTCGACTTCGAGGAGGCGCGACGCCTGGCCCAGTCGGGTCCCTTCGAGGCTTCCCTCGACGCCTGCGGCGAGACGTCCCTCGGAAATCTGGGAGCCTATCCGGAGTCGGATCACTACGAGCCGCGCTGGACCTGCCTCGCCCGCCTCGAGCAGGTCTTCCGCGATCGCGTGAGCGAGCGCCTGCCCGAGCTGCTCGCGCGCTGCGCCTACGACCGGGACTGCGAGTTCAATCGCGACCCGCTCCAGGAGCCGGACCCCCGGGTGTATCAATCGGTCCGGGTCGGAGACGTCGAGGTTGCGGGACAGCGGCCCGCGGAAGACCGGCGCCTCGACTGGCTGCGAATCCTGCTGCGCGGACTCGCCCGCGATCTGGGACCGATCCATCACCTCGACGTGGGTGCGAACCTCGGCGCCTTCTGCATCGCCGCGTCGCGGGAGGCGTGCGTGGACCGCTCGGTCGGCGTCGAAGGGGCCGCCCCATTCGTCGACGCCGCGCGCGCTCTGGCCTTCGTCGAGGGATCGGATGCGGAGTTCCACGTGAAGGTGTGCGGCCGCGATGCACTTGCCGGCGAGATCGGAGACGCCAACGTCGTGACGTTGCTCTCGGTCCACCATCACATCGAGTCGAAGGACGCCTTCCTGGCCGACCTCGCTCGCATCGGTCCGGAGGTCTTGATCGCGGAGATGGCGAGCCAGGACCGGTTCTACCCCGAGCGCGGAAGCCTCGCGGCGGAGATCGACGAGATCCAGCGGGTGCTCGGCCTCGGCCACCGGGAGACGATCGCCACCAGCGGCGACTACGGACGGCCCCTGCTGGTCCTCTCGCGGGCCCCGCTCTCGCGCCGGCTGCGCACCGAGTGCCGCATACGCGCCCTCGATCCGGCCGCTCTTCCGAAGCGTGCACGTGCTCGGGCAGGACGCGTCGTGCGAAGGGTACGGCGGGCGCTGCAGCGCGACCGCACTGCGCACCAGCCCGACCTGCACGAGGGGCTGACCCGCGCCGTCGCCTGGCTGCGCGCACGTCAGCAGCCCGACGGCGGCCTCGCGGTCAGCGACGTCGACCCCACGCCCTACCCCGAGGTCACGGGCTATGCGATCCCGACGCTCCACGCCTGGGGACAGCACGAGCTCGCCCAGGAGCTGGCGCGTTGGCTGGTGACGATCCAGAACGACGACGGATCCTGGTCGGCTCCGGGCTCGACGACTCCCTACACCTTCGACACGGGTCAGATCCTCAAGGGACTCCTGGCCACCGACGCGCGCGCCGACGGATTCGAGGAGTCGGTGCGCCGCGGCTGCGACTGGCTGCTCACCCGGATCGGCCCCGACGGTCGGGTCGACACGCCGGACACCCGCTACTGGGCGCTCCCCGGCGGTCGCCGGGTGCCGGACTCCATCCACCTCTACGCCCTCGAGCCCCTGCGGATCGCTGCAGACCGCTTCGGCGTTCCGAGCTACCGGGACGGAGTCGCCCGGGCCGTCCGCCACTACAGCGAGAGACCGGGCCTCGTCGACTTCGACACCCTCTCCCACTTCCACGCCTACGTCGTGGAGGCGTGGGTCGATCTCGGAGAGCCCGAGCTCGCGCGACGGGGGCTTCGGGAGATCGCCTGGCGCCAGCGCCAGGACGGCGCCCTGCCCGCCTATCCGGACGCGCGCTGGGTGTGCACACCGGCCGTCGCACAGTACGCCGTCGCCTGGTACGCCCTCGACGACCGCGCCCCAGCGGACAGGGCCCTCGCCTACCTGCGATCGATCCAGCGACCGAGCGGAGGCTTCCGGGGCTCCAGTGGACGTCGCGCCAACTACTTCCCGGAGGCCGAGATCACCTGGGCCGCGAAGTTCTTCCTCGACGCCGCCGCCTGGCACATCCGCCGCGACTTCGATCACGACGTCGCGCGCTTCCCCGACCGGATCGACCCGCGGGACCCGCGTCTCGCGGCGGTCCTTCGCGGCATGCCCGACCTCGACGCTCCGCGCATCCTCGACGCCGGTTGCGGCAAGGGGCGCTTCGCCCGGGCCCTCGCCGAGCAGCGACCGGACGCCCGCCTCGTGGGGGTGGACCTCTCGGACGCGCTCCTGGCACACGCCCCAGACTCCCTGGAGAAGCGCCGGGGCAGCATCCTCGATCTCCCCTGCGCCGACGGCGAGTTCGACTACGCGTTCGGCGTCGAAGTCCTCGAGCACGCCGTGGACCCCCGGGCCGCCGTGCGCGAGCTCTCGAGGGTCGTCCGTCCAGGGGGCCACGTCGTGATCGTCGACAAGGACGCGCGCCGCGCCGGCGCCCTCGAGACCGCCGCCTGGGAGCAGTGGCTCGATCGCTCCCAGGTCGAGCGCTGGCTGGGCGAGGCCTGCGATTCGGTGAGCGTCGAAGACATCGCCGGCCCGGATCTGCCCGACGGGCTGTTCGTCGCCTGGCGCGGACGGGTGCGAGGGGACGTCACCCGATGACGCCCCTCGTCTCCATCGTGCTGCCGTGCCATGACGGCGTCACCTACCTCGACGAGGCCGTAGGCTCCGTCGTCGCCCAGACCGAAAAGGACTGGGAGCTCCTGCTCGTCGACGACGGCTCGACGGACGAGACGCCGGAGCGGATGCGCGACTGGACGCGGCGCGACGCCCGGATCCGCCTGATCGCACTGACGCCGAATCGCGGACTCCCCGCGGCTCTCAACGCGGGGTTCCGGTCGGCGCGGGGCGCTCACTTCACCTGGACCAGCGACGACAACCTCTTCGACGACGGGGCGATCGAGCGCATGCTCGAGCGTCTCGAAGGCACACCCACCGCCGACGTCGTCTACGCCGACTATCTCCGCTTCGACGGGGAGAGCGAGCGCCGCGTGCGGGTCGGGCCCATCGCCGCGCTCCCGCTGCGGAACGTCATCGGCGCCTGCTTTCTCTACCGGCGCGAGGTGCACGAGGAGCTCGGGGGCTTCGACGAAAGCCTCTTCCTCGCCGAGGACTACGACTTCTGGCTGCGCGCCTCGAGCCAGTTCCGCTTCGCCGCGGTGCACGACGTGCTCTATCGATATCGCGACCACGGATCCTCACTGACGGCGCGACGCGCGGACCAGGCGAGGGCAGCCGCCTGGAGAGCTGCGGAGCGACACCTCTTCTCCCTCGACCCACCGCTCCGGAGTCACGTGCGGATGCACTGGGCCGGGGCCCAGTTCGCCGCGGGGGCCTGCGATCGGGCCCGGGAGAACGTCTGGTGCGCCCTGGCGGAGAGCCCGCGCGCAGCCCTTCCCCGAGCACACCGCGGATCGATCGCCCGCGCACTCCTCGGCCGCAAGCTGGCTCGCGGTCTCGAGCGGGTCCTTCCGCGGGCGACGACTCGCCCGACGGCCCGCTTCGTCCTGCCGGATGCCCTGGGAGGGGTGGCGAGCTTCGTCTCCCACCTCGCGACGGCGCGACCCGACGATGCGCTCCCGATCGAAGCCTGCTGGATCGAGCGGCGCGGCTCGCGCCACGCGAGCCGTCCCGAAGCCCTCGACCTCGCGGTGGATCGCAGCGTTCACGTCGAGCACGACTGGCCTGCGGAGAATCTCTTCTCGGTGCTCCGCCGCGTTCGCCGCGCCGCGCCGCCGGGGCCCGGCGTCCTGGTGGCGAGCGACTTCTTCGGTCTCGCTCTCGCCGCGTGGCGGGACCCGGGCCGAGCCGTGGTGCAGATCCTCCACGGCGACGTGGAGACCCACTACCGCCTGGCAGAGCGCTACGGCGCCCACGTCGATGCCTTCGTCGCGGTGAGCGCCCGCATTCGCGACGAGCTGCGCCGACGCCTCCCGGAGCGCGAAGAGCAGATCCACCAGCTTCCCAGCGGCGTGCCGATTCCCGAGCGCACCCGCCACGCGACGGGAGGGCCCCTGCGTCTCGTCTACAGCGGGCGTTTCGATCGCAGCAAAGGCGTGCTCGACCTGCCCGAGATCGACGGCCACCTCCTGGCCGCGGGCTGGCAGGTCCAGTGGACGCTCATCGGAGCCGGCCCCGACGAGGCCGCGCTGCGACGGGCCTTCGACGGATGTCCCCGCGTCCGCTTCGCCGGCGCACTGACTCCCGCGGAGGTCGCGGATCATCTCGTCGAGCAGGACGTCTTCGTGCTCCCCTCACGCGCCGAAGGGCTCCCCCTCTCTCTTCTCGAAGCCATGGCCGCGGGAGTCGTGCCCGTCTCCTCGAACCTGGCGAGCGGCGTCCGCGAGGCGGTGGAGCCGGGGAGAAGCGGCTTTCTGGCTGCGGTCGGCGACGCGACATCCTTCGCCGACGCGATCGCACAGCTGGCCCGAGATCGCACGCTGCTGGAGCGCTGCTCGACGGCGGCCGTCGCGCGAGTCCGGGCACGCTTCGACGCGCGCGAGCGCGCCGTGGCCTTCTTCGACCTGCTGACGGATCTCTCCGAGACGCCCCGACCCGCCCGTGCGGGCCTGTGGCGCGGACCGAGTCGGCTCGACCGCCCCTGGCTTCCGAATCCCCTGGTGCGCGCGATCCGCGGGGTCGCGTCGTGACGACCCGGAGCCGGATCGCGCTCGTCGTCGCCGGCCTCGCACTGCTCGTCGGGGTGCGGGCGATGACCCTCCAACGGGCGGCCTTCAACTGGGACGAGTTCGCCTTCTTCGACTCGGTGGCGCGCACGCTCTCCGACGGCGTGTTGCGCAGCGGCGGTCGGCCGGGCCTGGCCCAGATCCTGGTCATGCCCCTGGTCGAGGATTGCCTCGACGAGATGAGCGTCGGCCGTAGCGCGCGATGGCTCTGGCTCGTCTTCACCTTCGCAATCCTGGCAGGCCTCTTCGTCGCCCTCGCGGAGCTGCTACGCGATCGCGCGCACCGCTTTCACGATGCGGCCCTCGGCGTGGGACTCCTGGCCCTGCTCCCGGTCTTCCTGGAATGGTCGATCCAGGTGCGCACGGATCACGTGGCGCTCCTCGGCGCCACCTGGGGCGGCGTGGCCCTGCTGCGATCGGAACGGGCCCCGGGCCTCGCCCTCGCCGCGGGGCTGGCCTTCGGCATCGGCTGGCTCGGATCCCAGAAGCTCGCCTACGGCGGGGCGCTCATGGCATTGCTCGCCGCGGGACGTCTCTTCGTGAGTGGCTCCCTCGTGGTGCGGCGCGACGCCTGGCGCGGCGTCCTCACGGTCGCCGGCTTCGGAGCCGTGGTGCTCGGCTACCGCGCTCTCTCGATGTGGCTCTTCACCCTGCCCGAGACCCACGCGGCGAAGCACCTGGTGGCGCCGCAGCTCTCGTCGGCCCGGGAGATCGTCTTCCCCTACTACCGCCACACGATCGGCTACAGCCAGTACGCCGCCCTGCTGCCGACCCTCGTGCCCCACCTGGCCCTCGGCGCGGGCCTCGTCGCCGCATCGCTGCTCGCCTGGCGCGAGCGTCGGGGAGAGCGCTGGCTGGCCCTGGCCTGGGCCGTGCTCGCCCTCGGAACGGCGGTCGGGCTGTTCCACGCCGCCGCCTTCTCCTACTTCTGGATGACCCTCGGGCTCTTCCCCGCCGTCGCGGGCGCCCTGGCGATCGGCCCGGTCTCCGAGCGCCTCTTCGCCCTCCGACCCGACTGGCGACGCCCCGCCCTGGCCGCCCTCTGGCTCGGGCTCGCGCTTCCCGCCATCGCCGCCCAGGGCCTTCTGCTGCGGGACACCCAGGCCGTCCAGCGCGAGAGCCTGGCCTTCGTCCACCGCAACTTCGCGCCGACCCACGAGGGCTTCCAGCCCGAAGGGGCCGTCTTCTGCGGCTCCCCCCAGCCCCTCGGCGTGTGGCTCTCCCAGACCCTCTACCGCCGCTTCGAAGGTCCCTATCGCGAGCATCAGATCGCCTGGCTGAAGGAACACTTCCGGGTCAGGCCCGTGCACTACCTGGTCGAGTCCTTCCGCCTGAATCAGTTTCCGCTGGAGCTGCGCCGCTTCTTTGCGGAGCACTACCAGCCCTACCGGGATTCGGTCTTCGTCGCGGGCCGACGCATTCGGGCCGAGAGCGGCGAGGCCCAGGCCCTCGATCTGATCGTCGCCGGGCCCTATCGCTGGCTGCCCCGGGACCTCGACGCATCCCTGGAGGTCGACGGCGTGTCCCTCGCTCCAGGTGCGATCGCGGACCTCTCCGCCGGCACCCACGTGGCGCGTCTCGAGGGAGGCGCCGGAGAAGGCCTGCTGGTCCTCTCCCTGCGCGATGCGCCCTCCAGGTCCCCCATCTCCTTCTATCCGAGCTACGGAGTCTCGAACTGATGCGCGTCGCGCTCCTCACGAACGTCCTGAGTCCCTACCGGATTCCCGTCTTTCGAGATCTCGCCACCACGCCGGGCTGGTCGCTGCGCGTCTTCGTCAACGTGCGAACCGAGTTCCACTGGTCCGACGCCTACGCCCGCGCCTACGAGCGCGGCTGCGACGAGCTGGACGTCGAGCTCTCGAAGACACTCACCCTGCGACGGCGGGTCTCGATGCATCGCGAGACGGAGTCGGCCCAGCGGGTCGAGACCCACCTGCCCCTGGGAACGTTCAAGGCGCTGCGGCGCTTCGCGCCCGACGTCATCCTGACCTCCGAGCTCGGCGCCCGCAGCGCCATCGCGGCGACCTGTGCAGCGCTCCTGAATGTGCCCCTGGTGATCTGGAGCTATCACGCCCGCAGTGCGGCGGGGGCTGTCGGTCCCTTCCAGCGGGTACTGCGCCGCGCTCTGCTCTCGCGAGCCGACGCCGTGGTGGGCATGGGTCGCCAGGCCCGGGAGGTGCTCATGTCCTACGGCGTCCCGCCGTCCCGGATCTTCGACGCACCGAACTCCCACGACCACGAGGTGCTCGAGACCGCGCTGGCGGACGTGGAGCCCTTCGCGGCGCGCCACGCACTCCGCGCCTTGACCGGCGCCCGGGAGAACTTGGCCCTCGTGGTCGGCCGACTGGTCGAAGCGAAGGGGACGACCGCCCTGCTCGAGCAGTGGTCGCAGGTTCCCGCGGCCGCGCGCGAGGGATGGTCTCTCGTCTTCGTCGGCGATGGGCCCCTCGAGCCGAAGATTCACGAGGCAGCCACTGCCCATCCCGGAGAGATCGTCCATCTCCCGGCCGTCGCGCCGGAGCGCATGGCGGAGATCTACGCCGCCTCGGATCTCCTCGTCTTTCCGAGCCTCGGCGATCCCTGGGGCCTGGTCGTGAACGAGGCCTTCGCCTGCGGACTGCCGGCGGTGTGCTCGCGCCTCGCGGGCTGTGCCGACGACATTCTCGAGCCGGGGCACAACGGCTGGCTCTTCGACCCGACGAACGGGACCGAGGCGGCCCAGACCCTGACCGAGGCGCTTCGCTCTCGCGATCTCGAGCGCATGGGATCGATCGCCCGGGACACCGCGAAGCGATTCGCGCCGGAGCAGATGGCGGCCGGCATGCGGCGCGCGATCGTCCACGCGGCGGCGGTTCAGCGTCGGATCGACTCGTAGAGGGACTCGAGGGCCTCGCAGACCGCGTCGGAGGCGTAGTGGTCCTCGTAGATCCGCCGCGCCTCCTCGCCCATCAGCGTCGCGAGCTCGGGATCCTCGGCGAGGGCGCGGCTCGCGTCGGCGAGGGACGTCACATCCCCCGACTCGAAGACCACACCCGTCCGTCCGGACTCGACGGGCTCCGCCATCGCGCTCCCCCGCGGCACTACGATCGGTCGGCCGCAGGCCATCGCTTCGACCGTGGTCATGCCGAACACCTCGATGGCCCGCGAAGGCACGATCGCAAAGGACGCCGCCGCCATCGCGTCGAGAGCGCGATCGTGAGAGACGTCTCCCAGGAAGCGCACGTTCGGCAGGGACGCCGCCTGGGCGCGCAGCCTCGATTCCTCGGGGCCCGTGCCGACGATCGTGAGCTTCACCTCACCCAGCGCCCGCCAGGCCTCGAGGAGCAGATCGACCCCCTTCTCGGGCGCGAGACGCCCCACGACCACGGCTCCGTCTCCCGGCGACACCGGGGGGCCGGGATCCGCGACCGGGTTCGGCAGCACCCGGATCCGGTCGGCGGGCAGACCCCCGGCGATCATGACCCGACCCGCGGTCTCGCTGGGCACGACGAAGCGATCGACACAGTCGCGCCAGGTGCCGCGACGTCGGTGATGGGTGATCGCATCCGCCCAGACCGCGGTCTGGGCGCGGGAGCCCCGGTAGCAGCCGTAACGAACCGCGCGCCAGGGGCTCCGATCGACACACTCGCGACAGGGGCGATGATCCCGCAGCAGGAGCGCGTTCCCGCAGAGCAAGCGGTAGTTGTGAAGGGTCTGCACGACGGGCACGCCGCGACCCGCGAGGGCGTGGTGCAGCGACGGAGAGAGCAGAGGAAAGAAGTTGTGCACGTGAGCCACGTCGGCGGGAAAGTCCTCCAGCCAGCGAGCGACTCGCGCCGACATCGTCGGATTCCAACGCGCGTGCCGCGCGGCGCGCAGCGCTCCCCCGACGCCCTTGATCTCGTCGCGGTTGTCGACGGCGAACAGACGCACCTCGTGACCCGCCTTCGCCAGCAGCTCGACCTGGGCATCGACCGCGGCATCCTCGCCTCCGCGCAGGCGATAGCGGTTGTGGAAGATGGCGATCCTCATCGGTCCTTGTACTCCTCGTACCAGCCGCCGCCGTAGAAGTAGAGCCGTCCCGCCTGCACGCAGGCGCGACGCAGGGGTTGCACGGCTGCGCGTCGGCCTCGGGTCAGCGCGGCCAGCGCCAGAGCGCCATAGCCGGCGAGACCCAGCAGGGCCCGGGCGACTCGCCACGACCTGCCCGCACCCTTCGCATCTCCCATCTCGAGATGCGCCGCGACGCATCCACCGCGGAAGGCGCGCTGCATCAGCCACGCCAGGCACTGCCGCTCGAGGGGAACGAGCTCCTCGACGATCGCCTCGTCGCACCAGCGCAGGTCGGCGCCGCGTTCGAGCAGTCGGCCGAAGAGCTCGACGTCGGATCCGCCGCTCCGACCCAGTGCCGGGTCGAAGCGCAGAGCGCCGATCGTCCCACGTCGCAGGAAGGCGTTGCTCGTGCGTGTCCCGCTGCGCTCCAGGCGCGTTCCCGTCGGGAAGCGGGGTCGCGCGTAGAAGGTCTCGACGTCGATCCACGCCGGACCCGACGCCACTGCGCGAGGGATCACCGGACCGAAGCAGCCATCGCATTGGAAGCGCTGGACCGCGCTCCAGCAGGCCTCGAGCCAGTCCTCGCGCACGACCTCGTCGTCGTCGACGAAAGCGATCCAGCGGCCCCGGGCCGCCTCGACTCCTGCGTTGCGCGCGTGGGCGATGTTGCGTCGCGGCTCGTGGATCCAGTGGGCCGGGAGCGAGCAGTCGGCGACGAGAGCGCGGCTCGTCCGCGTAGAGTCCGCGTCCGGGTCGTTGTCCACCACCACGATCTCGAGCGCCAGATCGGCGGGGCTCTTCATCCGCTCCAGACTCGCGAGCAGCCGCGCGAGACCTTCCGGTCGGCGCCAGGTCGCGATGCAGATGGAGACGTCGACGCCCATCCCTAGAAGGCTCCGCGGCGCGACAGAACCGCCCCGACGGTTCGCAGCAGGATCGACGCATCGAGAGCGAGGGAGCGATTCCGGATGTAGTAGAAGTCGTACTGGAGATTCTCGTGCATGGGCAGATCCTTGCGACCGAGGATCTGCCACAGCCCGGTGATGCCGGGCTTCACCGTGAGCCTCCGCCGCTGCCACTCGTCGTACTGCTGGACGATGAAGGGCATCTCGGGTCGGGGACCCACGAGGGACATCTCTCCCTTGAGCACGTTCCAGAGCTGGGGAAGCTCGTCGATGCTGGTAGCGCGCAGCCAACGACCGTAGGGCGTGATCCGCGCATCCTGGCGGTTCCGGGGCGCCACGGCGTAGGGATCGACGTCGGGACTCAGGGTGCGGAACTTCACCATGGGGAAGGTCCGGCCGTCCTGGCCCACGCGCTCCTGCACGAAGAAGGGCGACAGCCCCTGGGATCGCAGCCGCAGCGCGACCCAGCCCATGAGAGGCGACACGACCAGAAGGGCCATCAGCGCACCGGCGAAATCGAAGACGCGCTTCAGCGGCGCGTAGAGGGCGTGCACGCGCTCGCGCCCCAGACGCACGAGGGGCAGATCGTCGACGAGGTCGATCTGGGTGCCGGCGGTGAGCACCTCGAAGAGGTTCGTGACGACCCGGAAGGTGATGCCCAGGTCCTCGCACTCGAGCACCAGGGAGAGCATGCGCGTGTGATCGAGCGAAGGGAGCGCGACGAACACCTCCTCCACGTTGTTTGCGCTGGCGATCGTCCGCAGATCGTCCACGCGTCCCAGCACCGGGTGACCGGCCACGTCCTTCTCCGGCAGATCCTCCGCGTCGACGAGGAAGCCCGCGACGCGATAGCCCGTCTCCGGGTGATCCTGGAGCTTCTGGAGCAGGCGGATCGCCGAGACGCCCGTGCCGATGATCAGCACCGGCACGTCGCAACCACCCCGACGCCGCGCGCGGCGCTCGAGCTGGAGGAACGCCAGTCGACTCATGCCCTGGAGACCCAGGCTGAAGACGGCGGAGAGCGCGACGACAGTACGCCCGAAGTGGAACTCCCGGAAGAAGAAGCTGATCGATCCCAGCACGAGGAGTCCAAGGGCCGCGCCGCGGACGACCTTCTGGAGCTCGTCGATCCCGGTCTTCATGCGCGGGCCGTGGTAGATGCCGAAGAGCCAGCCAACGACGATCCACGGAACCACGACCACGGGCAGCGCGCGGACGTACCAGTCGAAGGGATTGATCGGCTTGCCGAGGGGCTCGTTCAGGGCGAAGCGCACCCAGTAGGCCGCGAGCCACCCGAGGGATACCAGCACCGCGTCGGTGCCGATGTGAAGTGCGCGCAGCCTGCCGAGTCCGGATCCCAACACCGCCTCCCCGGACGCACCCGCGCCCCCCTTCGAAGATCGGCGACCAGACCCGGGAGCTTTAGGCAGAAGCGACTCCAGGCCCCTGATTTCGCTCGGGAACCCCGATCCGCGGCCCCGCCGCGAGACCCGCCCATCGCCCGAGACCGAAAGCCGCCAGACGCAGACCCGCCGCGCCCCGGGCGGCACCTCGCAGCGGCGCCAGGGAGGCCTCGAGGAGCCCCCGCAGCACGCACCACAGGCCGTGGGCCAGCACCCGCGGCGCCGCGCGCCAGCGCGAGCGGCGGATCCAGGCGATGCGCGTCGACGCCACGCCCACCCGGAAGCCCCGCTGGAGGATCCAGCGCAGCGTCGCCCGCTCCGGCGGAACCTCCTCGACGACGATCGCGTCGGCGGCCCACACGATGTGCCCTCCAGCGGCAGTCAGCCGCTCGAAGAGCTCACGATCCTCACCGAGGGGCGTCATGCGCTCGTCGAAGAGCGCGGAAAGCCGGGCGAGGCTGGCCGTGCGAACGAGCAGATTGCCCGTCCGCGCGGAGCGGGCCCCTACCGCGTAGCCCTCGTGCTCGTGGAAGCGACCCGCAACGATCCAGGCCGGGGGGTCGACCCGGAAGCGCGGTACGACCGGACCCGCGACGACGTCGGCGCTCCGGACGCGCTGGGAACGCAGCAACGCCTCGAGCCAGCCCGGCTCGGGAATCTCGTCGTCGTCGATGAAGGCGATCCAGTCGGCGCTCCAGGCGGCCGCAACACACGCGTTGCGCGCCATCGGAATGCCCTGGCGCTTCTCATGGACGTAGGTGAGGGACCAGCGCAGCCAGGTGCGCGCCTCCTCACAGATGGAGCGCGCCGAGGCGGTGTCGTCGTTGTCCACCACGACGACGCGGATTCCGGGAATCGCGCCTTCGAAGCACTGGGCGTCGAGAGCGCCGAGCAGGGCGAAGAGCCCGTCGGGTCTTCGACGGGTCGCGATGCAGATCGCCACCGTCGGCGCAGCCGCTCCGCTCATGCGGGGTGTCCCTCGCGCCACAGCTGCCTCAGGGCGAGGAGCGCGAAGCGCGGGTTGTGCCGGGCGTAGCGCCGCCAGAGCCGCCGCGGCTCGCAGGCGAGACGGAACAGCCACTCGAGCCCGGACCGCTGCATCCACCCCGGAGCCCTCGGCTTCAAGCCCGCCACGAAGTCGAAGGCGGCTCCCACTCCGACGAGCACGCAGTCGAGCCGGTCGCGGTGCAGGGCCATCCAGCGCTCCTGCTTCGGACAGCCGAGTCCGACGAAGAGCACGCCGATCCCCGAGTCCCGGATGGCCTCGACCACTTCCTCCTCTTCCGAGGGCGAGCTGCGTCCGAAGGGCGGACTCCAGCGGAAGCCGATGGAGAGCCCCGGGATGCGGGCCAGCAGGTTCCGGGCGAGGTCGTCGAGCACCTCCGGTGTCGATCCGTAGAAGCCGACTGAGATGCCCCGCTCCGCTGCGACACGGCAGACGAAGGGGGTGAGATCCGGGCCGTAGACGCGACTCGCATCGGCGACGCCCAGCGCGCGCAGCATCCACACCAGGGGGATCCCATCGGAGGTGATGAGATCCGCCGCGTTCACCAGCCGACGGAATTCCGCATCGTCGTGACCCTCCATCACCATGTGGACCGTAGACACGCAGGTCATGCCCCCAGCCCGCGCCTCGGCCAGGGCGAGGATGGCGTCGGCGGCGCTGGCATAGCTGGTGACGTCGACCCGCTGACCCAGGACCCGCCGGGAGGTCATCGGTCCGATGACGGCCGAGCGCTTCCTCGCGACCGGAGGCAGGGACGTGTCGGCAGCGGCGCATTCCATCCACCCCGTATCGGCTCGGCCCGGTCCGGAGCTGAGCAGCGATGCGCAATCGGCGCGCCTAAAGGCCCGCGTCTTCGGCGCCGATGGTTGTCCCGGGAGGCCACCATTGATCGAGTTCCAGCCGCTGCCGCCGCGGCGGCGCCGCTGTGCCGCAGCCCTCTCCGTCTGCATCGGCCTGCTGATCGCCTGGACTGCCGGCTGCGGAGAGTCGCGGCCGCCCCCGCCCGACGCCTCCTGGCCGGCGGGCGCACTGCTCTCGGCGCGGACCGACGCCCTCGACTCCCTGCTCGCGGAGCTCGAGCGACTGCAGGGAACCCCCCTGGCGCGCCACGCCGGCCGATTGCGCGAGGCCCTGCCCGACTGCACGGAGGTGGAGGCGATCGCGGAGGGGCCCGAAGGCCTGATCGCCGGACTGCGCTGCGTCGGATCTCCCCCGGCCCTGCCCGGCCTCCGCTCCCATCGGGGCGACGCCGTCGCGTCCCTCGCCCTGCCGATCCGGGAAGACGCGCCCCGGCTGCTACTCGTCGCCCACACCGCGGCTGGGGGCCTCCAGCTCGACTTGCGCTGGCCCGATCCCGAGCCCCCCCTGGGGGCTCTCCTGCCGGGCGCCGAACCCTCGGGTCCGGACGTGCTGTCCGCCGGCGAGCGACTCTTCCACGTCCGGGTGCGCGTCGACGGCCCCCTGGACCTGGCCGGCCTGGTGCCGGCGGGAAGTCAGGGCGACGATCTCTTCCGCCTGCGCAGCGAGCTGCTGGGCGCCGCGATCCTGGACGGCACCTGGGAGGCCGCCCTCTACGCGCCGGAGCGAGGCTCCGACTCACCCCGCGTCGCGATCGCCCTCGGCGTACGGCTCCAGTCGGCTGCCGCCGCTGCCGCGGATCGCCTGATCGGCGACGTCGAGGCGCACTGGTCCGTGTCGCGCACACCGCTTCCACCGGGAGGCGACCCCGGCGCGTGTCTGCTGGGCCTGCGGCTGCTGCCGGATCTCGCACCCTGCTACCAGGCGACCGAGCGCGCCCTGGTGCTCGCCTGGAATCCGGCGAGCCTGCGCCACGCCCTCGAGCCCGGAACGTCCCGCAGCACCAACGCCGACCCGGGTCGCATCGAGCTGGATCTGGCCCGACTCCGCGAGGTCGACCTGCACCTGGCGAGCCGGATCGGGCCGGAGGCCGTTTCGGCAGTCGCGAGCTGGCCCTGGCGGCGCCTGACCGCCCGAGGAGGACGCCGTGACGACGCGCTGACGCTCCGGGTCGAGCTCGAGGCGGAAGGCCGAGGGGGATGGGCTCGATGATCGCGTCGACGGCGCGTCGCCTCTGCCTCGCACTGGCCCTCGTCACCCTGGCGGCAGGGGTCGGCCTCGTATCGATCCGTTCGAGCCAGACGCAGCTCGCCGTGATCGAAGCCTGCGACGCCGTCGAGCGGGGCGACCTCGAGCGCGCCCTCGCGCTCACGCGTGAGCGGGTCGGGCCGAGTGACACGGGTCGCGCCGCGGCCGAGTGCCGCTGCCGCGCACTGCTCGCCCGCGGCAACCGACTCGCCTGCGCCGAGCTGCTCGAATCGGTGTGGGTCCAGCCCGCCGGCGCGGACTGGATGCCGTCGGCGGATCTCGCCGCCCACGCAATTGCGACGCGCCGTGCGATGGGACGCACCCACGAGGCAGCGACCCTGGCCGCTCGCGCGGGGCGCGCCTATCCAAACGACTCGAGGCTCTTCGCCCTCGAGCTCGATGCGCGCGCGAGCGTCGAGATGGAGAACCAGGTGCTGCGCGAGCTCGCACTCCGCCTGCCCTCCGACGGCTTGCGCGCGGCGGAGCTTCGCTCGGTCCTCGCCCAACGGCACTTGCGCGCCGGAGATCCCGGCGCGGCACTGAAGGTGCTCGGACCGACGCTGCCGCCGGGTGCGAGCGGTACCGGCGCCTCTCTCTGGTTCGACACCCGCGCCGTCGCTTTTGCGATGGCGGACGACCTGCGCGGCGTTCGGCGCACCATCGCCGAGTGGGGCGCGGCTGGCGGTGATCCGGCAGAGCTGCGTGCGCGCTACGCCCTCGCCCTCAGCATCGCGGGCCTCACGGACCCGGAGCGCGACACCATCACCCTCCTGCGTGAAGCGCTCGAGGCCAACGAAGTCTCGCCGGACATGAAGCTCCGCGAAGGGCTGGTCGTGCGCCTGGTGCTCTCCCTCGCGAGTGCGAAGCGCCTCGAAGAGGCTCTCGCGCTCTACGATCGCTACCGCGACGCCCTCCCGAGCGACGGACTCCAGCGCGAGGAGCTCGAGCGTGCGGCGCGGGCAGAGCTCCTGTCCCGGGCGCCGGCCGCCGCCCGGCGCGGCGCCCTCGTCTTCCAGCTGACCGACCTGCCAGAGGACGCAGTCCTCCTGGTGTCTCCCGACGCGGACGCACCGGTCGATGCGGATTACGAGCGTTTCGAACCTCCCGCCGGCGGCCTCCTGGCCCTGGAGCGCACCGAGGGCGAAGCCCCACCGCGCTGGGTGGTGCGAACCGGCGATCGGGTCCTCGGCTCCGGCGTGGCCCACCCCATCGCGGGCGACGCGCGTCCCGTCGAGATCGCAATGCGCGAAGAGGCGCGGATTCCGACGCCCCACCTTCGCGCGAGGCCGCCGGGCGACGGCCGGCGGCGGGTCCTGCTCCTGCTCCTCGACTGCGGAGACTGGCGAATCATCCGCTACCTGATGGCACGGGGCGAGCTGCCGGTCCTGGCCGCGCTACTGCGGGACGGCCACCGGGCGGTGCTCGACAGCGATCCTCCGCTGACCGCCGCCGCCCTCGAGGCGCTGGTCTGGCCCCTGCGGCGGGGCGACGCATCCCTGCTCGGCCTGGTGCACCGCATGGGCGGAGAGCTCGCCGGGCTGTCGTCCGTCGGCGAGAACCCCTTCGAAGAGATCGCCTGGGTGCTGCCCGAGAGCGACGACCTCTTCTCCACCCTCGCCGCCGGCGGGCGCTCGGCGGCGAACCTGCTCCTCTCTCACGGCGGGATCCGGGCGGGTCGACACGGAGAGGTGTCAGGACCGAACGGCGGGCGTCGGCGAGTCGAGATCGGCCGCACCGCCCGGGACCTCGACCCGAAGGAGCGCGAGCGCTGGCCGGGCCTCGCGAATCCCGGAAGCGATCGGGACCGACTCTACGTCCGCACCATCGCCGCAGAGTTCGACGCCACCGAGATGGTGCTGCGCGAGGACGGGATCGACTTCGCCGCCGTGCGGATCGAGCCCCTCGACATCCTCACCCATGCCCACTTCGGAGTGATCGCAGCCGAGGGGCAGGACGACGGTCGCGGCCTGCTCTACGACGTCTACCGCTACATCGACGCGCGCCTGGCGGCGATCGACACCGCCCTCGATGAAGACGACGTCCTCATCGTCATGTCGGACCACGGTATCCGCACGGCCATGGAGCACGCACGGGAGAGCTTCTTCGTCGCCGTTGGCGGTGGTGCGCCGCCGGGGCGAGCAGAAGGCACGCCGGCGATCCGAGGGGTCTCACGAGCCGTTGCCGACCTTCTCGGCGTCGCCACGGATTGGCCCGACACCGGCGTCGCGCCCTGGGCGAGCCAGGCGCCGCTTGCAGCCACACCGACCGGGGCGGGGCGGACCTCGCTTGCAGCCGCACCGCCCAGCGCCGATGCTGCGCCCGAGCCCCGAGGCGAAGCGCGAAGCCGATAGCTTTCGCGCGCCTGCGCAGGGCCGCCGGAGTCCGCCTGCCCCGCCTCGCCCTGCTGATATTCCCCCTCGGTGTGCTGGGCATCGCCTTCGCGGGGATCTTCATCCGCCTGGCCCAGCCGGCGCCACCGGTGGTCGTGGCCTTCTACCGCATGGCCTTCGCAGCGATCGCCATGGGAATCTGGCAGCTCGCCCGGGGCCGACGCGTCGTGTGGCGCGGACGGGGCGCGGGGCTCGCCGTCGCAGCCGGCGCATTCTTCGGAGCGGATCACGCGCTCTGGCAGACCTCGATCGTACTCACCACCGTCGCGACATCGACGTTGCTGGTGAACATCACGCCGCTCCACGTCGGCCTCTACACCCGCATCGTGCTGCGACGCCCCCTGCACCGGCGCTTCGTGCTCGGTGCCGGTCTGGGGCTCCTGGGCTGCGCGGTGCTGCTCGGTTCGCCAGGGGGCGGTGCCGACGACCTGCGCGGCGCTCTACTCGCCCTCGGCGCGTCGGTGTTCTACGCCGGCTACCTGCTGGTGATCGGCGAGGCGCGACGCGATCTCGACACGATCTCGGCCCTCTTCCTCGTGACCTGCGGCGCCGCAGTCGTGCTCGGCATCACCGCCGTCCTGCGCGGCGATGCATTCCAGGGCTTTCCCGGAAGCGCCTGGGCGGCCATGGCGGGTGCCGCCGCAGTCTCTCAGCTCGGCGGGGTGCTGGGCATCGTGTGGTCGATGCGCTTCCTGCCCGCGACCCTCGCCTCGGTCGCGCTCCTCGCCCAGCCCATCGCCGCGGCCGGGCTCGCCTGGACGATCCTGGGTGAGCCCGTCGGTCCCCTCCAGGCATTGGGGGGAGTCGCGGTGCTCGCCGGAATCGCCCTGGCCTCCCGAGCGCCCCTCGCACCGACCTATCGCGCCGGGTAGCAGCGGCGGCAGGACCGGGGCTCGAGCTCAGTCGCGGAAGCGCCGCTCCTCCCACCAGGGAAAGAACTCGGGCATGTCCGTCGAGACCTTCATCTCGAACTCGGGGAGGCGCTTCTCGAGGAAGCTCTTCACGCCCTCGTAGCCGTCGGCAGAGCGACCCATGGCGTGGACACCCGCGGAGTCGATGCGATGCGCCTCCATCGGGTGATCGGCGCCGAGCATCTTCCAGAGCATCTGTCGCGAGAGCGCCACCGAGATGCCGCTGGTGTGATCCGCGATCTCGCCGGCGAGGACGCGCGCGGCCGGGAGAAGTTCCTCCGGCGGAAGCACGCGCGTGACCAGGCCTCCCTCGAGGGCCTCCTCGGGACCGAAGATGCGACCCGTGGCGACCCACTCCATCGCGCGACCGATACCGACCACTCGCGGCAGGAACCAGCTGCTGCAGGCCTCGGGTACGATTCCGCGGCGCGCGAACACCAGTCCGAACTTCGAGCGCTCACTGGCGATACGCACGTCCATGGCGAGGGTCATCGTCACTCCGACCCCGACGGCCGGCCCGTTGAAGGCGGCGATCCACGGCTTCACACTGTCGAAGAGACGGAGGGTCAGGATTCCGCCCTCGTCGCGGAACTCCCTTGCGCCGGATTCCTCGCCCCGGTCGAAGGAGCCGCCACCTCCGCCGAGATCCGCCCCCGCACAGAATGCGCGCCCCTCCCCGGTCACGATCACGGCGCGCACCTCGTCGTTGCGATCCACCTCGTCGATCACCTCGAGGAGTTCGTGAGCCATCGTCGGACTCAGGGCATTGAGGCGATCTGGTCGACTCAGGGTCACCGTCATGATGCGATCGTCGAGCTCGGTGCGCAGGGTTTCGTAGGCCATGGGGTCTCCTGTCCTGGGGGCGTCATTCTCGCGCGTTCCCCTCCCATTGCGAGCCCGGGGCCCGGAGCGGGCGGGAGGCCGCCCGGCCCTGTTAGGGTAGGGGGATGCGAATCGGGGTCATCAGCGACACCCACAATCACCTGCCGAACACGCGACGCATCGTCGAGCTGCTGAACGAGGCGAGCGTCGATCGGGTGGTCCACACCGGGGACGTCACCCAGGCGAAGACGCTCCGCGTGCTGGCGGATCTCGATGCTCCGCTCTACGGCGTCTACGGCAACAACGACCTCGAGCGCAGCGACCTCGAGGCCACCTGCCACGAGCTGGGTCACCATTTCGCCGACCCCCCGCTCCACCTCACCTGGGCGGAGCGGCGCATCGTGGTCGTCCACGATCCCCTCGACCTCCACCCGCCGCTGCTCTCGGAGGTCGACATCGCCCTCCACGGCCACGACCACCGCCACCGCGTCGAGGCCCACTGGGGCGCCCTGGTCTTCAACCCCGGGGAGTGCGCGGGCCACATCGCGGGCTACAACCAGGTCGGTGTCGTCGACCTTGTCGTCCTCGAGGCGGATGTCCTGCGCTTCTGAGCCCGACGGATCGATCGGACCGTCGCCCACCCTTGCACGCGAGAGTTCCCCATGAGTTCACAGCCATGAGCTGGAAGCCCGAGGTCGACGGAATCGAGCAGCGCCGCCGCGCCGCCCAGGACCTGGGCGGAGAAGAGGCAGTTGCGAAGCAGCACGCGATGGGGCGCCTCACGATCCGCGAGCGGGTCGGCGCCCTGCTCGACCGCGAGAGCTTCGCGGAGCAGGGTCCGATCGCCGGACACGCCGAGCTCGGAGACGACGGAGCGCTCCAGTCGTTCACCGCGGCGAACTACGTGCTCGGCATGGGAAGGATCGACGGCCGCCCGGTCGTCGTTGGCGGCGAGGACTTCACCCAGCGGGGAGGCTCGCCTTCGCCGGCGGGTCTGCGCAAGAGCGTCTTTGCCGAGGAGATGGCGGTGCAGTACCGGGTGCCCCTGGTCCGGCTCCTCCAGGGTGGGGGCGGCAGCGTCGCCGGCACGAGCGGCAAGGGCGCCCAGGTGACCGCCGGCAGCCCGGTCAATGCCCCGCATCGCTTCCTTTCCATCGCCAATGCGATGGCGACGGCGCCGGTCGTCTCTGCCGGACTCGGAGCTGTGGCAGGACTTCCCGCGGCGAGGCTGGTGGCCTCCCACTTCTCCCTGATGACGCGGGGCGCCTCCCAGGTTCTGGTGGCGGGCCCCGCGGTGGTCGAGCGGGCCCTCGGCGAGCAGCTCACCAAGGAGCAGCTGGGCGGCGCGAAGATCCACGCTCGGAGCGGCGTCGTGGACAACGTCGTGGCCGACGAGGAGGAGGCGATGGCGCAGGTCCGCCGCTTCCTCTCCTACCTCCCGACGAACGTGTGGGAAGGCGCGCCGCGCACGTCCTGCGACGACGACCCGGAGCGCTGCGAGGAGGCGCTGCTCTCGATCGTTCCACGCAACCGGCGCCGGGTCTACGACGCGCGGAAGCTCGTGAACCACGTCGTCGATGCGGGCTCCTTCTTCGAGCTCGGCGCCGGCTACGGGCGCAGCCAGATCACGGGCCTCGCCCGGCTCGCGGGACAGCCCGTCGGCATCTGGGCCAACGACCCGCGCTACTACGCGGGATCGATGACGGCGGATGGCGCGCGGAAGGTCCGCCGCTTCGTCGACCTCTGCGACACCTTCCACCTGCCCGTGGTGGCCTTCGTCGACGAGCCGGGCTTCATGATCGGCAGTGAGGCCGAGAAGGACGCCACCATCCGCTTCGGCACCGAGGCGATCTTCGCCGTCGTACAGAGCAGTGTGCCCTGGGCCTCGGTCATCGTGCGCAAGACCTACGGCGTCGCCGCGGCGGGTCACTTCGCGCCCGGCGCCCACGTGCTGTCCTGGCCGTCGGCGGAGGGCGGGGCGCTCCCCATCGAGGGAGGCGTCGCCGTGGCGTTCCGACGCGAGATCGAGGCCGCGGAAGACCCGGACGCGCTTCGCCGCGAGCTCGAGGAGCGCTTCTCCCGGGGCCGCTCCGCCTTTCCCCGGGCCGAGTCCTTCGGGGTGAACGATCTGATCGATCCACGGCGGACCCGGCCGAGCCTGTGCGAATGGATCGAATGGATCCAGCCCCTGCTGGCCCGCCACGTCGGCGAGCACCGTCACGCGATCCGACCCTGAAGCCGGAACCCGGCGCGCGGCGCGAGCTATGCTCCCGGCGCCGCATGATGTCGACGTCCCTCCGCCAGCTGGCGACGCCGGTCCTCGCCCTCGCCCTCGCCTGCGGGAGCGCCGAGGACGGCCCTCCCGACCCCGCAGAGCTCGGGGCCGAGCGCCCCGCACCGGAAACGGTCCGGGACGGTCCTCCCACCGCCCTCTGGGAGACCGTCGACGCGCTACGCGAATCCGCATCCGCGCACTACGACGTCTCCGATGGCGGGGGGCGCGCCTGGCTCGTGCGCGGTCCCGACCAGAAGCCCTACGCCGTCTCGAATACCCCGGATCGCTTCGAGATCTTCTACGAGGTCGGTCCCCACGGCATCGCCCCGGGCGGCATGGTCTACTTCCAGGTCTCGCCCTTCTGGGAGTGGACCACTCCGCAGGTCCTGGGACCGGACCAGCGCGGCTACACCGAGGTCACCGCCGAGAGTCCGGAGATCGAGCTCCACGCCGAGACCCTCGACCGTCAGCTCCTCGGCATCGAGGTCACGGGGCGCGCCCTCGTCGAGGGGGATCGGATCCGGATCGTCTACGGCGCCGGTATGGCCGGTGCGATGCCCGACCGCTACGCGGAGCGCGACTCGGCCTTCTGGATCGCAGTGGACGGAGACGGCGATGGAACGCGGCGCTTCCTCGTGGATTCACCGACGATCGACGTCAGGCCCGGACCGGCGGCGGGGCTGGTGATCCAGGTGCCGACCCTCGTCCGACCCGGCGAGCGCTTCGCCGTGACTCTCGCCGTCATCGACGCCTGGCGGAACACCGGCCTCGAGATCGAGGCCGACGTCGAGCTGGAGGCCCCGCCGGAGCTCGGGCTCCCCGACAGCGTGCACTTCGCGCCCGAAGACGGGGGACGTCAGCGCGTCCATGGCGTCGCCGAGAAGGCCGGCACCTACCGCCTGGTGGCGCGAGCGAGCGGACGGGAGGTGCAAAGCAACCCGATGGTCGTCAGCGCCGAGGGACCGCGCGTGCTCTGGGGCGACCTTCACGGCCACAGTAACTACTCGGACGGGACCGGGGTTCCCGAGGACTACTTCGTCTACGCGCGGGACGTCTCGGGCCTCGACGTCGCGGCCCTCACGGACCACGACCACTGGGGCATCCTCCCTCTCGTCGATCACCCTGCCCTGTGGCAGGGCATCCAGGAGCAGACGCGCGCCTTCCACGAGCCGGGCCGCTTCGTGACACTCCTCGGCTTCGAGTGGACGAGCTGGATTCACGGCCACCGCCACGTACTCTACTTCGGCGACGAGGGTCCTCTCGTAGATTCCGTGGCTCCCGAGACGGACTCGCCCCAGGCGCTCTGGTCGGCCCTCGAAGGCCAGTCCGCACTCACCTTCGCCCATCACTCCGCCGGCGGACCGATCGCAACGAACTGGGAGGTCCCCCCGGATCCCCACTTCGAGCCGATCACCGAGATCGTCTCGATCCACGGCAGCAGCGAGGCCGCCGATTCGCCCAACCCGATCTACGATCCCGTACCCGATCACTTCGTGCGCGACGTCCTGGGTCGGGGCTATCGGCTGGGATTCATCGGGAGCGGCGACCGCCACGACGGACATCCCGGCGCGTACCAGGTGGATCCTCCCCAGGGCGGACTTGCGGCGATCCTCTCGGAGGAGCGCACCCGTGAGGGCGTGCTCGATGCGCTGCGCGCGCGCCGCGTCTACGCGACCAACGGCCCACGCATGCTGATGCGCTTCGCGCTCGGCGGCCACGGAATGGGCTCGGAGATCTCCGTCGCCGCCGAGGGGAAAGACGGCGAGCTCGCCGGTCCGCTCTTCGTGCAGGTGATCGCCCAGGAGCCCCTCCACCGAATCGAGCTGATCCGATCCGGCGCGGTGGTCGACGGCGTCCTCACCGAAGGCCGGCTCGAGGTCACACTCCACCGCGAGATCGATGGGCTGCGACCCGGCGAGTCCCTCTACGTCCGCGCCGTCCAGGAGGACGACGGCACCGGCTGGACGAGCCCGATCTTCTTGACCGAGTGAATCCGACGCCGGCCCCCAGCCCCGTCCGGTATGCTGCGGGCGCTCGAGTCGAGGATCCGTCCGACCGACAAGAGGCGTTCGAGACGCAGCCCGCACTTCCCACAGCTCCTCATCCCGAACCTCTCGAAGATCAGATGATCGCGATGCCCCGAATGCCCGCAAAGCCGTTCCTGACGCGCTGCCTGCCGGCCGCCCTCGCCGTCGCGCTGTGGATCGCCCTGGGGGGAGCCGCCCCGGCCGGCGCCCAGGGTGCGCCCCCGCACCCGGAGCTGACCCGACAGATCGAGGCCCTCCTCGCGGAGAAGAGGACGCGCACGCCGGCCCAGCGAAAGCTCTCGTCCCGGCTCGTGTACGAGTCCCGGATGCGGCGCGGCCTGCCGATCGCGCAGGGCATCGCCAACCTTCGCACCGGCATCGAGCTCGACGCCGATGGACGCCTGCTCCTCGACCTGCGCGCAGACGTGAGCGACGCGCTGCTCGCCGAGATCGAAGCGCTCGGGGGGAACGTCCGCTGGAAGGTCCCCGCGCTCGGCGCGCTCCGGATCCTGCTTCCCCTCGATCGGACAGAGGATCTGGCGGCGCATCCGGACGTCCACGCCATCCATCCCGCCGACCGCGCCTTCACCCGGAAGATCGACACCTCCGAAGGGGACGGAGCCCACTACGCCGACGACGCGCGCTCGAGCCTCGGGGTGGACGGAAGCGGTGTCAGCGTCGGCGTCCTCTCGGACGGCGTCGATGCCCTCGCCTCCCTCGTGTCATCGGGCGACCTGCCCTCGGGCGTGGTCGTCCTGCCCGGGCAGGCCGGATCGGGCAACGAGGGTTCGGCGATGCTCGAGATCGTGCACGACCTCGCACCCGGCGCCAGCCTCCTCTTCGCCACCGCCTTCAGCGGCCAGGCCTCCTTCGCGAACAACATCGTGGCGCTGCGCAACGCCGGTGCCGACATCATCGTCGACGATGTGGGCTACTTCGCCGAGGCCGCCTTACAGGACGACGACGTCGCGGCCGCGGTGGACCAGGTCGTCGCCGATGGGGCGCTCTACTTCTCCGCGGCCGGGAACGGGGGGAACCTCGACGACGGTACGGCCGGAGTCTGGGAGGGCGACTTCGCCGCCGGCCGCACCTTCAACGGCAGTCCCGCCCACAGCTACGGCGGCAACGACATCACGAACGAGATCACGGACGGCTCGCCCTTCGTGTACACCCTCCACTGGTCCGACCCGCTCGGCGGATCGGGCAACGACTACGACCTCTTCCTCACGAACAAGCCGGGCAACGTCCTCTTCGGCGCCTCGACGGACATCCAGTCGGGATCCGGGGATCCCTTCGAGATCATCGGCGCCGCCCCGAACGACAGCGGCCGTCAGCTGATCATCGTGGGCAAGAACGGCAGCGAGGGTCGCTATCTCCACCTGAACGCGAACCGGGGCGATCTCGAACACGTCACGGCGGGGCAGACCTCGGGGCACCCCACGGCCCGGGGAGCGATGGGGGTCGCAGCCACGACCGCCCAGGGCAAGACGAGCGGCTTCACCGGCACGGAGCCCGTGGAGAGCTACAGCTCCGACGGGCCCCGGCGCATCTTCTTCGAGGCCAACGGCACCGCCATCACCCCCGGCGACTTCTCGAGCAGCGGTGGCGAGCTTCGGCAGAAGCCGGACCTCACCGCCGCCGACTGCGTCTCCACCGCGTCTCCCGGCTTCTCCACCTTCTGCGGAACCTCTGCCGCCGCTCCCCACGCCGCGGCGATCGCTGCGCTGCTCCTCGAACGCGGAGGCGGTCCCGGCGTAGCCAGCCCCGACGACGTGCGCACCGCACTCACGTCGACGGCCCTCGACATCGAGGCGGGCGGCATCGATCGGAACTCGGGCGCCGGTATTGCCGAAGCGTTGGCAGCAGCCACCGCGATGCCAGTGCCCGAGTGCCTGATCGATGCGGACTGCGACGACGCCCTCTTCTGCAACGGACCCGAGATCTGCACGGCCGGAGCATGCGGCCCCGGTACGCCGCCCGTCTGCAGCGGCCCCACCCCCTTCTGCGACGACTCCCTCGCGGCGTGCACCGAGTGCCTCGCCGACGCCCACTGCGACGATGCCCTCTTCTGCAACGGCGACGAGATCTGCAGCGGCGGGACCTGCGACGCTGGCGCACCGCCGGTCTGCAGCGCCCCCACTCCCTTCTGCGACGACCCCCTCACTTCGTGCACCGAGTGTCTGGGAGACGGAGACTGCCCGGGAGGCAGCTGCGACGCCGGAGTCTGCGTAGGCCCGCCCCAGGTGCCCGCGTCCTCCGGCGCTCACCTCACATGGCTCGCCCTGGCCGTGGCCGGGATCGCCGGCCTCGCGCTACGCCTCGACCGCCGTCGCCGACGGGCATCGACCTAGAGCGCCTCAGTCCGAGCCCGGCACCGAGATCGGCTCCTGGGTAGCGATCTCCTCGCCCTCGAACTGACGCAGGTTGAAGAAGTTCGCCTTCAGCTCTTCCGCGACGCTCGCCCGCACGATCCCCCAGTACACCTGGGAGGGACGGCTCTCATCGGTCGAATCGTGGAGTCGTGTCGCCAGGCGATTGGCGAGCTTCGCCGCCACGAAGGTCGCGGCGCCGGTGATGCCGAGCAGGAGCAGCCAGACCCGTCCGCCCCGGCGACGCTGCGCCAGGCACAGCCCGAAGGTCTCGCCCCACTGCCGCGGTGTCACCTGGTCCAGATAGACCTTCTCCGGCGTCCAGAGCGCCGACGCCTTGCCCCCCCGAATCTCGTCGGCGGCGCGTGCGTTGCCGGCAACGATCTCGTCGGGGGGAAAGTGGAAGTAGCTGGGGAACACGTCGGAGAACGACGGGTTCCACACGAAGCCAAAGGGGAGGTTCTCCCGGTCCGCGAGGGACGCCGTCGCAAAGCCGGGGTAGTCGAACATGCGAGCGAGCATCAGCTCGGCGAGGGGATTGCTGCGGGACGAGCCCAGACAGACGAGGGACGGTCCGCTTTCTTCGAGGTAGTTCGACGCCGCGTGCCCCTCCAGCGCGTCCTGGGTCTCGGTCAGCCCACTGAGCAGTGGAACGGTCTCGATGTCGAAGCGCACGCTCACCTCCGAGCGTCCAACGGCGCGCTGGATCTCCGCCATCGCCAACACATCCCAGTGTGAGACGCTTCCGCGCTCCAGCTCGGGCTTCGATCCGAGCAGGAACGTGACCCGCCCTCCATCCGCCAGCGCCTCCATCAGGTCGGGCCTCTGAAGGAGAGGCCGATAGGCGAGACCTTCCCCGTAGCGCTCGAGATAACGGTCGAGGGCGTGGAGGTCTTCGATCGTCAGGACCGCACCCTTCCCGGACGTCACCAGGCTATGCAGCTTCCGCCGGTCGATCAGATCGGCCGGCTCGCCCTCCTTGGGCGCCCGCTCCCCGCGGCTTGCACGGGTGATCGCCCGCGCGAGCGCTGCGTAGCTCCCCTCGCTCTTCACGCGCTCGCCGAGCACCCGACCCAGGCGAAATTCGATGTGACCGTGGGACGCAGGCTTCGAGGTCGTCACCGGAGGGCCTCCTCTATTATTGTGGCAGAATTCTGACGCTTTCGGCCAAGGATCTCCACAAGATCAGGAGTAAATATGCCACGACTGTCATAGGAGCACATGGGCACGAAGGGGCCACAAGCCGCCTTATCGCGCCGGAATTGGCACATCTTCGTGGTATGATTCCCTCAGATTGATTCTCGATCCCCATCAGATCTTGCCATCTGGACCGATCGTGCACGTCAAGATTCTTCCCGATCGGAACACCGTCTCTTCCGTCGCGAAGGTCACCCGTGCGTCGACAAGACCGCGATCACGGCATCCCGCGTCGGCCGCTCTGCGTCCGATCGCACGCAAGCCACAGGCAGATCGCGATCGCGAAGTGGAGCCCGATCGGCGAGCACCGGGCTCCCGCTGACACAGAATGGCGTAATTCCAACAAGGACCCATCAGGAGTTCGACGCCGATGAACACCCCTCACAGCACGACCCACGTGATCTACTGGCTGCATCGACCCGCGCGCAAGATCCCCATCCTCATCACCCTCGCGGACGGACGGCACCTCGAAGTTCGCATTCGACGCGGACCCATGATCGTGCTCCGCATCCTCGCCGAAGCGCGAGAGTCCGAGACGGGCCCGGTCGGCGGCTATCGCACGGTCGGCGAGCTCGCGGACGCGTACGCGAAGATCAAGGGCCTCCGTGAGTTCTCGGAGTTCGGGATTCGCGAGTACATCCACTTGTTCCGGCGCGCGGTTCGCAAGGCGGTGAACGCCCTCGCCGACGATCTTCCGGTTCCGGAGATCATCCTGACCGAGCAGGGTGTCGGCTACCGGCTCGCGGACTGCAAGATCGAGATCGTCGACCCGCGAGACGACCCCACCTGGAACTGATCGACGCACGCCCATCGCCGCACCCATCGCTGCGTCGAACACCGCGCTCATAGACCACTCCCTCGACGTGGCGCAAATTCGCGGTGCTCGTTTTGCGAATTTCGACGCACACCGACACACGAAAGAGGCGATCGAATGACTCCCCCCACCGAGAACGCCATCACCCCCGAGAAGGTTGCTTCGTTCTTCCTCCTCGTCGAGGCCCTCGACAACGGTGGAGCGGACGGGCGCAGAGCGGGTGCGCTGACCGAGCTGCCCTGCGGGCCCGGCGTCGTCGAGCTCGACGTGGGCGACACAAGCCCGAGACTCGAGCCGGTGCAGCCCGATGCGGCGGTCGCCCCCGAAGCGCTCCGCTTCGAGCCGATCCAGATCGCTGGCCGCGACGCGCTGGTGATGGCCGTACCCCCGGGGCTCGAGGTCCGGGTCAACGGTCGGCCGACTCCGCGCCTCGCGATCCTCGACGTCGCCGACCAGGTGCAGCTGCGCGACGCGGTCCTCCACGTCACCCGCTTCCGCAAGCCCTACGTGGGACCGCCGACGCCGGAGCATCGCGGACGGCGCTGCCCCGTGTGCAGCGTCTCCTTCGACGCGGACACCCGGGTATTCGTGTGCGAGTGCAACGCGGTGCTGCACGCCGAGGAGCAGGGCACGAAGCCCGATCGCGACCTCCTCCAGTGCTCCAGCCTGGGAACCTGTCCCGACTGTGCCAGGCCCGTCTCGATGACGACGGGCTTCGTCTACACGCCGGAGTAGCCCGATGACCACCCCCCGCCTGCACGAGATCCACGCGGAGACGACGCCGACCCTCGCCGCCGCGCGCCGGCTCGATCCCGCCGCGCGAATGCCGGCATTCCTCGACGTCCCCCGCGAGGCGCGCCAGGCGCTGCGCGAGATCGACGTGGTGGCGATCGGGGCCGGCTCGGTCGGTCTCGCCACCATCCAGGCCGTGGCCCCGCTCGGCCCCCGCAGCCTCACCATCGTCGACCCGGCGGCCTTCAAGGCCGAGAGCCTCCTGACCCACGCGAGCCTCTCCCATCGGGATATCGGGCGCCCCAAGGCGCTCGTGGCCGGGGTGCGCGCGAAGGCCGCGAGCCCCCGCTCACGGGTCTTCGTCTTCGAGGGCCCCTTCGAGGCCCTGCCGATCCCGCTGATCGCACGGGCGTCGCACCTGCTCGTGGCGACCGACGGTCTACGGGTGGAGCTCCGCATCGCCCAGGCCGCGCTCCACCTGGGCGCCGAGCTCATCCAGGGATCGGTCTGGGGTCCCGGGCTCGTCGCCCACGTGCGCTCCCTCGCGGCGACGGAGGACGGTTCGGGCCCGTCGCTCTGCTGCGCCTTCACCCGCGACGAGTGGCAGCAGGCCGACGACGGCTCGGTCTTCTCCTGCGCCGGGGGCCCCGAGCTGGAGTCGGCATGGGCGCCGTCTCGCGCGCCGACGGCGAGCGTGGCGCCGCTCTGCGCGGCCGCGGGCAATCTCGTCGCCCTCGAGCTCGTGCGCCGGGTGCTCGGCATCGGCGATCGCAGCGAGAGCCGACAGATCGAGCTCTGCGCCTACGATTTCCGGACCACGGTATCGCACTTGATGCGCCGGGCCGATTGCCCTCTGAACCATCAGCGCATGCGCCTGCTTCCCCTGGCCGGCGGCCTGGGCGCGCAAACTCCCCGCGACCTCCTCGAGCAGTCCGGCTACGGCGACGCCGACCCGAAGCGCGTGACCCTCACGGTGGAAGGGCGCCGCTTTGCGAAGCTGACCGCGTGCCACTGCCACGCCCACGAGGTGCTGGAGCGCTTCGTGTCGATGGAGGGTCCCGCCGGCGCCTGCCCGCGCTGCACGACCCCGCGGACCGTCCATCCTCTCTACACGTTCTCGGAAGTGACCGCGGCAGTCCTCGGCAGCCAGCTCGACCGCCCCCTCGCGAAGCTCGGCGCTCGAGCGCCGGCGAGCGTCCGGGTGCGTGGCGACCGCGGCGCCTGCCTCATCTACCGGGACCTGCCCGAGAGCGGCGTGCCCGAGGAGATCGCCGGATGACGTCCACTCCCGCGCTCCAGGGCTTCGGCCTCTCCGATCTGCCCCGGGTCCCGCTGCGCCCCGAGCACGAAGAGGCCCTGCGCCGCGCGCGCGAGGTGACCCTCGGAGAGGGCGCCTGGCGCCACTGCAAGCTCTCCACGGTTCGGGACCTCTTCGCCCTCGAGCAGATCAGCGAACGCATGGAGGTGATCGCGATCGATCCGAGCACCGAGCTGCGAGCGATCGTTCGCCTGCGCTGCGCGGTCCCCTGCCTGCCTCCCGGCGCCACCGACCTGGTCGTCGAAGACGAGGTGGAGCTGGCCCTCCATCTGCCGGAGGAGATCCTGCGCGGCCCACTGCCCGGGTACGCGCTGGTCGCGATCCTGAAGCCCTTCCACGTGCACCACGCCAACGTGTCGAGCGGCCCGTCTCAGCGGCTCTGCCTCGGCGCCAACGTGCCGAGGTCCTATCCCCTGAGGGAGGCGGTCCTCGCGAGCTACGGGGCGATGACGATGCAATCGGTCACCTTGGACACCCGGGATCCCGCCGGACTCATGAACGCCGAGGCCGCGGACTGGTGGCAGCAGAATCTCCACCGCATCCCCCTCTCCCGTGTCCCCTTCCTCGCGCCGCTGACCGCGGATGCGAAGCGCGACTGCGCCAGAGGAGAATCGTCTTGAGCGCTCAGCCCTGCCCCTCGACGTCCTGGTCCCAGCTCGCCGATAACCTCGGCTTCGAGCCCGCCGCGCGGGGGCGCGGCCGCTCGGGAATCGCCGTGTCCGAGGAGCAGCGCTGGATCGTCCTGACCCGGCGCTCACGCTTCACCGGAGATCCGCTCCGGGACCTGATGGGCGCGCCGGGACTGTGGCGCGCGGTGCCCGCACCGCTGTCTCGCGGGACGGCCCGGCGTCGCCGGCGCGCCTGGTCCTGCGTCTTCGAGATCCCGCCGGGGGTCGCCAACTTCGAGGGGGAGGGCGAGCCGGACGAGGAGCATCCGATGGCGGAGCTCCTCGGCTGGGCGCGGGCGACCTCCGACGGGACCCCGCCGCCGTCGGCCGGCGGGGTCGAGCGCGACGAGGTCGAGACGTGGGTCGAGCCAACGCGCCGCCATATCCGCGCCGGAGGGCAGGTCGTCCCCATCGAGCTGACGGCAAGCGCCTCGCGCCTCGGCCTGTCCGCTCCGGCCGTCGTGCGCATCCCCGAGACGCTGTCGGCGACGCGTCGCGCGTGGATTCAGGAGCTGTGTCTCGAGGCCCAGTCGCGCTGGCGCCTGGTCCGGCTCGGAATCGACGACGACGGCGTGCGCGCCGAGGTGGACCTCAGCGGCGCTCCGCTGCGCTGCTCCCAGCAGCTCTTCGAGATCGGACTCGCCGCGCTCACGACCGCTTCTGCCTGGGCCCTGCCGGCCCTCGCCGCAGTCGTCGACGAGCGCGTCGAGAGTCGCCTGTTGAATCAACCGCCGGCGCGGGACGCGATCCCGTCCGGCACCAAGGGAGGACCCGAATGAAGACCGAAGTCTCGAGCCCGAGTGGCGGGGGGGTGCCCGACGCCATGATCGTCCACGCCGTCAACGTGACCGGAAGCCAGGAGATTCCGATCGAGGTGGGACCCTCGCTGTCGGTGCGATCGGTCACCGACGCCATCGCGCACCGCATGGCGCTGCCCACCGACGTCGCCTGGTCTCTCCGCGATGATCGTTCGAGCGCCTACCTGGACGACGAAGGCGCGATCGGCGATCAGATCGCGCCCGGATCTCGGGTCGTCATCACGCCCAAGAGCCACCTCGGAGGCGGTCTCCTTGGCTGATGCCCCGTCCATCGGGCCCGAGGCCGCGCGATGGGACGCGCCCTCGGCGAAGGCCGCCCCGCTCGCGATGCACCTGCATCTCGAGCGGGGCGGCGAGGCCGTCGCGGTCGAGCCGGTGACCCCCAGCGACCTGGTGGACCCGCTCGCGGAGCTGTGGTTCGACAGCCATCTCCGCCGCGGGTTCTCCGGCTTCGGCCTGGAGCAGATGCGGGCCCTGCTGAAGCCCGTCCACCGGGACGACCCGGAGCTCGGGCGGATCTGGGAGGGCTTCGACCTCGAGACGCGCAACCCCGGCGGCGAGGTCCACTCCGGCTTCTTCACGCGCGAGAGCCTCGAACACGTGGCGTCGCGCGGCGCACGGCGTCTGATCGCCGAGGGTCGTCTGGAGGCCGGCTCGCTCTACTACTTCGGGCTCGGGCCGGCGGAGGGCGCCGACCCCTGGGCCGAGGGCGAGCCGGGAGCTCCGATCGAAGGCCCCCCGGGCCGCGGCGCACCGGGCGCCCTGCGCGTACCGCTCGCACGGCTGCTCGATCGCGCCACGCCGGCCGGCGGCGAGACCACCGAGGGACACCATCCCGTCTTCTTCACCCGTTCGGCGCGCGATCGCGCCGAGCGCATCGCGCGCAGGGGTGGCGACGCACAGCCGCCGGTCGAGACCGGGGGACTGTTCGTGGGCCCGCTCTGCGTCTGTCCCGACACGGACGAGATCTTCTCCGTGGTCACGGACGTGCTCGAGGCGGCCGAGACCGAGGCCACGAAGTACTCCCTCACCTACTCGGGTCCGACCTGGGCGCGCATCCAGGCGATCCTGCGCGCTCGTCGCAAACAGAACCCCTCGCGCCATCACAGGCTCCAGGGTCAACACCACGGTCACAACTTCCTTCCCCTCGAGGGCGCCACGCCCTGCGCAGCCTGTGACTATGTCGAGTCGTGCACGCGCACCACGGCCCACCTCAGCAGCGACGACCGCACCTGGTGTCGCGCGGTATTTCCCGGAGAGCCCTGGCAGCTCTCCCAGGTATTCGGCCTCGACGCGCGATCTCGCCCCGTCGAGGCCTTCTACGGACAGCGCGGCGGCATGCTCGTGCGTCGTGGCTACTACGTGATCGACGATTTCGAAGACTCACTACTCGATGAAGGAGCCTGAATCGATGTCCATGCCCAACGCACCGCAGGTCAAGAAGGACACCCTCGACAAGGCGCTCACCGATCCGACGGTGCCCATGAAGATCCGCAAGAAGCTCCTGCGCCAGGTCTGCAACGAGGAGGACGAGACCAGCGAGACGGTCGTCGCGACGGTCCTCGAGGCCGCCACCCTGGCGAGTGCGGGCCAGCACTACGTCTCGAAGACGAAGGAGCTCGCGGAAGTGATCCAGCAGATCCAGGACGGACCGCTTCGCTACGGGACCTTCGACCGGATGATCGAGTCCGTGGTCCTCGGCCGACGCGCGCAGCTGATCCTTCCGGACGGCGGCATCGCGTTCGCCAGCGTCACGGATCCGAAGCTCGCCCAGGAGCTCCGCTGCGGCGACGCCGTCTGGCTGGACTCCCAGGCGCGGGCGATCCTCTCCCACCAGCCCGATCCGGCGATGCGCGGCGAGGAGGGACGACTCGAGCGCTGCCTTCCCCTCGGCGACGTCGAGGTGAGCATGGGCGAGGTCGGTCGCATCGTCTGCCGCGCGACGGCGCAGCTCCACGAGCAGATCGAGCGCGGGGAGGCCGAGCCGGGCTGCACCGTGGTCGTCTGCCCGCGCCGGCTCGTCGCCTGGCGCGCCCTGCCCGAGGAGAAGGGCCCCAACCACCTGCGCTTCCTCTGCTCCGAGCCGGTGCCAAACGTGATCGTCGAGCGCGACGTCGGTGCGCCCCCGGCGTTCATCGAGACCATCTCCACCCACGTACGTCGCGAGCTCGTGAATCCGGAGATCGGTCGGCGCTATGGCCTCCGCCGCTCCAGTCTGCTTCTCGCGACCGGAGTCCCCGGCACGGGGAAGACCCTCAGCATCAACGCCCTGTGGCACCGCCTCTATCGGATCATGAGCGAGATCACGGGGGCCGCGATCGAGGATCTGCCCCAGCGGGTCCTGCGGCTCCGCGCCTCCGAGGTGCTCAGCAAATGGCTCGGCAGCTCGGAGCGCAATCTGGCGCGCTTCTTCGACGAGGTGTCGAAGGTGGCTGGCGAGACCTTCGTCGCGCCGGACGGAACCGTGTGGGAGCTGCCCTGCCTCGTCATCTGCGAGGAGATCGACGCCCTGGCGCGGCAGCGCGGCCAGGACACGCTCCATGACCGCATCCAGGCGACGCTGCTCTCCGGTCTCGATCCGGCCCAGCCCGTCTTCCGGAACCGCATCGTGGTGGTCATCTGCACGACCAACGTCCCGAGCCTCCTCGACGTGGCCTTCGTGCGCCGCGCCGGCGGCACCGTCGCGACCTTCGGACGCATGGATCGGTTCGGCTTCCGGGCGGTGATCGAGAAGCACCTGCGCGGGCGCCCCTTCGTGGGAAGCGCGAACGCGCAGCGCAGCGCGATCGTAGACCTCACCGCCTGGCTCTTCGCCCCCAACTCGGGAGACGAGGGTCTGGTCGAGCTCAACTACGTCGGGCAGCCCAACGCCGTGACGAAGTACCGCCGCGACTTCCTGACTGCGGGACTCGTCGACCGCGCGGTGCAGCAAGCCTCCGCCGAGGCCTGCGACGACGAGTGGCGGGGCAGTGAGCCGATCGGGCTGACCACCGAGCGGCTCCAGCGCGCGATCGACGCCCAGGTCCGACACATCGTCGACCAGCTCACGCCGGGGAACTGCGAGCAGTACCTGACCCTCCCCGACGCCGTGCGCGTCGGCACCGTGCGACGCGTCGCCCGGGCGTCGGTCCTGCCCATCGAGCTCGAGCGCGCGTCCTAGCCACTTTCCACGGCCCAACCACCCACGAGGAGCCTTCATGCAGGAACGAAATCGACAGCAGGAGCGAGCGCGGATCACCGACGACGGTCCCGGCGGCGACGACTTCTTCGACATCCCCGAGAACGCGGGCATGGTGAGCGTGAGCCACGGTCCCTACGTGGAGCAGCTCCCGGTGGCGAGCCTCCGGGTCGCGCAGGTCCGTGCGCACTTCGCAGACCGGCTCGACATCCACCCCGAGGCCGTCGCCCTCCTCGACGGCGACCCGGTCGACGACACGACGACCCTGCGCGCCGGCCAGATGCTCACCTTCATCCGCCCCGCGGGCGAGAAGGGCTGGATGATCCAGACCGCCCCGCCTGTGATCGGGGGTGCATGGTGATGGGCCTCGCACGCAAGCGCCGAACCGCCGCACCCGCAGCGGCAACCGTGACGATCGAGGGCGAGGAGGCCCGCGCCCGTCTGCCCGAGGGCGCTTCGGCCAGCCTGCCCCTGGTGGAGCTGCTCGAACGCCTGGATCCGGGCCTGCCCGACAGTCGCGACGCCGTGCTGCCGGACGGGGTGAAGTGCCTGCTGCCCACGCCGCGCGGCTACATCATCGTCCACCAGACCCCGCCGCGCGTCTACGGCTTCCGCTGGATCGCTCAGGAGTCGAAGGCCACCTTCGGCCCGGGCACCGCCTACCGCAACGTGCGGCTCGCGCTCCCCTACCTGATCGTGCTGGCGGTCTTCGAACGCACGCGCGGCGGGCTGCCGCGGCTCGGCAACCGCAACGAGTGCTTCTTCAGCAACCAGCCCCTCGACCGGGAAGGGCTCGACACTCCGCTCCTCTACCCGGCCCTGCTCAACTGCAGCCGCTTCCCCGATGCTTCCGAGAACCCGCTGTCGTGGATCTGCACCCAGCACCTGTCGCCCGCGGAGCACGCGCGCCAGCGCAGCCTCGGCGGCTCGCTGTCTGCGGGCCTCCGCGCGCTGCTCCATCACTTGTTGGAGACCGGGTTCAACCTCTCCTCCGAGCACCACGAGCTCAACTCCTGGTTCACGGAGACCGTGGCGGCCGGAATCGATCCGCGCATCGCCAGCGTGGAGTCCTGGCAGAAGGCCAGTGCCGAGGATCCGCTCTTCGCCCTCGAGGTGCCGTGGCTGCCCTCGGGTCACACGCTGCGCTCGGCGACCGCGCGCATCACGGCCATGGGGCGCACTCGACGCAGAGCCTCGAGCGCCGACGACCTCGCGCGAATCATCCTCCACAGCCAGCCGCAAAGGAGCGCCGAATGAGCCAGAACCCCACCGGGCCGACCACGCCGGTCCTGGTCAAGAGCACGCCGGACATCCCCTGGCCCGAGGGAGAACGCGTCTTCTACCTCGTCGGCCGCGAGGGACTGTTCATCTGCCGCAACGGCGAGTTCTTCCGCAGCTGCGTTCCGGCGGCGCGCGGGCCCAGCGCCCTGGCGTCCCAGGCCCCCTTCCTCACGCCCCGGTTCCCCGCCATCCCGCGCTCGCTCTTCGAGCGGGTGGTGGGGTTCTTCGATCGGATCGCCGAGCTCCACGGCTCCGAAGCCGCCGCCATGCTCGTATGGGATCGGCGCGCGGAGCGGGTGCGCCTCGTGGTTCCGGAGCAGACGGCGACGGTCTACCGCGCCTGGGACGGCTACCGGAGCGCGATCGGGGTCCACTATCTGCCGCCCACGGATCTCCCCGTGGACTGGATTCCCTTCGGCGACGTCCACAGCCACGTGCACATGGCGGCCTACGCCTCGGGCACCGACGTCGCCGACGAGACCCATGCGGCGGGGCTCCACATCGTGGTCGGGCGCATCCAGAAGGAGCCGCCGGAGATCCACGTCGAGGCCGTCGTCGACGGAACGCGCTTCCATCTCGACGTTCGCGACGTGATCGTCGACTACCGGAAGCGGAGGCGGAACGTCCCCCAGGAGTGGATCGACCGCGTCACGCTCGAGGAGCAAGCCTCCTACGTCTACTCCGGGAGCGTATCGTGAGCGGGCCTCGGTCCGGGCGGCGACGCGGCGTCGCGCTGGTGCCGCAGCCCGAGCGCGCCCGCAGCATCAAGCTCATCGGCCTCGGCGGTGTCGGAAGCATCGTCGCCCGATACCTGACGGCCTTCCTGGCCTCGATCGACGAATCTACCCGCCTCGTCCTGATCGACGGTGACGAGTTCGAGCCGCGAAATGCCGAGCGCATGCTCTTCTCCCGCTGTGGAAACAAGGCTGCGGTCGTGCGCGACGACCTGCTTCCGCTCGTGGAGGCGGAGTCGCTCACGATCGCGGCCGTCGAGGAGTACGCGACCGACGAGAACCTCGCGCGGATCGTCGCCGAGGGCGACTTGGTGCTGCTCTGCGTCGACAACCACGCCACCCGCAAGCTCGTGAGCGACCACTGCCGCGGCCTGGGCGACGTCTGCCTCGTCTCCGGAGGAAACGACGGCGTAGGGGAGGACGGGTCCGGACGTGTCCAGCGCGGCACCTTCGGCAACGTCCAGATCCATCTCCGCCGCGGCGGCGTGGATCAGACCCCGCCCCTGGACGCCTTCCACCCCGAGATCGAATCACCCCGCGACGCCCTGCCGAACGACGTCTCCTGCACCGAGGCCCTCATCACCGTGCCGCAGATCCTGTTCACGAATCTCGCCACGGCCTCGGCCATGCTGAACGCCTTCTTCCTCCACATCTGCGCCGCCCTGTCCTACCCGGAGCTCTGCTTCGACGTCGCCGAGGGCCTGATGCGACCCGTCCCCCTGCCGGGGGTGCGACTGCTGGAGGAGGCGTCCGGTGGCCCGAGCGTCGCCGCGCAGATCCGCCGGCGACCCCAGAGTCCGGCAGCCGGAGAGCTCGGCTGAACCGGATCCGCGAACGCGCGGCGGGTGCTCTACAACCCGGGCATCGGTCCCTTCGGATTCAGTCGGGACCACCTCGAGATAGAGATCCAGAAGCTCCTGCCGCCGACGGATCCCTCGTAGGGCGTAGGGAGCAGGGCGATGCGCGACCCGCGCTGCGCGATCCAGCGAGTCGAGGCGCGTAGGCCCCTCCGAGATCCTGGACCCCGAGGTCCAGGGGGCGCGGCGGGCCTTGGGTCCTGCGCGCTGGCAGCGCTCGGGTGGGCTCGCAGATCACATCTGTAGTCCGGGGCTCCGCGGGGGTAAGCTCTCGCGATGCCCTCGAAGCTCCAGCGCAGGCTTCTGTCGTGCGGCACCGCGGCGTTGCTCGGCGCCTGTGCGTTCGGGCCACCGCCCCGACCCGCCGTCGAGCCGCCGCCGCACCTGCTGGCGCGAGTCTACGACTGCGACGGCGAAGAGGCTCTCGTGGAGCTCGATGGCAGGGGGATCCTGCTCGCACTGCCCAGCCGCCAGGTCCACCTGACCCGGGTCTCGGCGGCCTCGGGCGTGAAGTACGCGAGCGACGGGACCACGTTCTGGATGAAGGGCCCCTCGGCCCTGCTCGAGCTGCCGGGTCGGACAGGCGCGACCTGCGAAGAGAACCGACCGCGATCGCTTCGCGAGGATGCCCGCCTGCGCGGCGTCCGCTATCGCGGGCTCGGCAACGAGCCGGGCTGGCGCATCGAGATCGGCCCCGAGGAGATCCTCGTCGAGACCGACTACGGAGAGAACCGCGTCGTCCTCCCCCTCCCCCAGCCCGTCCCCTCCGAAGGCGGCCACACCTACGAGCAGACATCAGCGAGCCATCACCTCCACGTCTCGATCGAGGAGGCCCTGTGTCTGGACTCGATGACCGGAGACGAGTTCGGGTCGAAGGTGCGGATCACCCTCGACGGACGCGACTTCCAGGGCTGCGGGGACGTGCTGCGTTGAGCCGGTAGCCGATCGCCGGGGTGCTGCGGGCGCCCCCAGGGAGGAGCCGTGGGTCGGGAGAGCCGTCGAAGGCGAGCTCATCGGCAGACCGCCGGGGCGGCGATGGCCAAGGTCGGCGACGACGGATTCGCCGAGGCCGAGCCGGACCGCCCCCGAGGCCATGTGCGCCGCAGCCGACGCGCGCGCCTGCGGGCGATCTCCCTGATCGGTGTCCACGTGGCGATCGCCGTTCACATCCTCCACTGGAAGCTCTTCAAGACGACCCTCACTCCCCTCGAGCCCAGCGAGATCATCCAGACCTTCGGACAGGGCCTGGTCAACGCGGGCGCCATCCTCTTCGTCCTGGCCACCTTCGCGACCCTGATCTTCGGCCGCTTCTTCTGCGGCTGGGGCTGTCACGTGCTCGCGCTTCAGGACCTCTGCAGCTGGCTCCTGGCAAAGGTCGGCATTCGGCCTCGTCCCTTCCGCTCGCGGCTGCTCGTCTTCGCCCCCCTGCTCGCGGCCATCTTCATGTTCGTGCTCCCCACCCTCACCCGCCTGTGGATGGGCAGCGAGCTGCCCACCCTGAGGGCCCACCTGGCCACCGACGATCTCTGGGCGCGATTCCCCTCCTGGCCGGTCGCCCTGTTCACCCTGGCGGTGTGCGGCTTCGGGATCGTCTACGCCCTGGGCAACAAGGCCTTCTGCACCTACGCATGTCCCTACGGCGGGATCTTCGGACTCGTCGAGCCCCTCGCGCCGGTGCGCATCCGGGTGACGGATGCCTGCGACGGATGTGGCCACTGCACGGCCACCTGCACCTCCAATGTGAGGGTCCACGAAGAGGTGCGCGTGCACGAGATGGTGGTGGATCCCGGATGCATGCGCTGCACGGACTGCGTCAGCGTCTGCCCGAAGAATGCGCTGCGCTACAGTTTCTCCACCCCGGCGTGGCTCACGCGGATCCGCGGCGCGAAGCGGCCGCCGCGACGCTACGACTGCACCCCGGCGGAAGAGCTGCTCCTCGTCGCCGTCGGGGTCGTGTCGTTCCTCGCCTTCCGCGGCCTCTACAACGGTCCTCCACTGCTGATGTCGGTCGGATTGGCGGGAATCACCGCCTTCCTGGCGCTGAAGCTGTGGCGCGTC